>CASDRM010000067.1 GCA_949283135.1 uncultured Ruminococcus sp. | reverse complement strand
CGCATAACATAAAAAGTCCCCGCGTCCGGCGCTTGACCGGGTGCGGGGATAAAAGCATCGCGGGTTATTTCATTGTGTTGCTGTTGTTTATTACCGGCATGCTGTACATGAACAGCACATCCTGATCGTCAAACTCGATGAAGTTGCCGAGGATGTTGCTCATCATATACCTTATGTCCACCACGGTGATCTTTGAGTAGCTCTCTATGAGAAGAGGCGTAAGGCTGCTTCCGAAGGAGTCTCTGAATATAACAAGCTCCTTGTCGGAAAGCGCGTCAGGGTTCTCTATCACCAAAAGCGACTTTGAGCCGCCGAGGAACATCTCATATGGGTCTCTTCCGTTGGCGTTCTCCATACTGTATACCGGTATCTCCGAGTTTGTCTCATAGTCGTATACCGTTGCCGACTCTATCGAGGCGTTCGTGAGATATCTGAGCGGGTCAGCCTTAAGGGGAAGCGCGGATTGTCCGTAGTAGACCCCATAGAAGGGAACATCCACGGTGACAGTCTCAAACTCTCCGTTATACGGCGCGCCCATTCCCGCTGCTATCGCAGCCGCGACGTCGGCAATATTCTCCTGACGCCAGTGGATATCTGTGCCGTAGTAATCGTCTGCCGACAGCAGGTCATGGATATCTATATACTCAAGATAATCGCTTCCGACGAGCACCTTTGACTCGAACTCGTCAAAATCTATCACCGGATAGCCGTTCTGGGCGGCGATGAACTCGTTCTTGTCCGGTATGATGCAAAGATAGTTGCTGGTGTCCTTGCCGCTCAGATAGGTGTCATAGATGTATTGCAGCCTCTTGGCGAAGTATTCGAGCGACTCGTCGTTTATCGGGTACTCAAGCTTTGACGCCTGACCATCGACGAGGTAGACGCCGTTATTGTCCATCTGATTGAGTACATAGTAGCCGGTGACCGCCTTGAGCGTCCTGAAGCTGTCCCTTATAGGGAACTGGTCGACCGAGTAATCCTCAAAGTCGCTCATAAAGCTTCCCGACATCACCGTATCGAGGCTCAGCTCGGGGAACTGCTCCAAGGGTCTTCTTTCGCTTGCCGAGACGCTTTTATCAGGCTCAGCAAGCCCCCATATGAAGAATATCAGCAAAAACCCGCAGAACAGCACGGTAGTAAGCACTATTCTGAGCCTGTCTGTCGCGGAGCAAGCCGCAGCAGCGGCGCTTTTTTCTTTATTCTCGCGCTTATCCATAGCCTTGTGCTCCTTTCCTTGGGTTTAGAATCTGAAGTAGAGGAAGGGATTGAACGCTCCGTCTACCATATACGCGGTGCATACCGCTAAAAGAAGAACCAGTACAAAAGGCTCGGCGACGTTTATCACCTTGCCGACAGCTTCTTTTGTCCTCAGCTTGGCTATAAGCTTAGCAGCCAGAGGCGTAGCTCCTATTATACCTATTATAAATACAACCGCGTAGCTTCTGAGAGCGTACACCGCGTCGGTGGATACAAGCGGGCGCCCGCCGAAGCCGAACAGCGACGCTATATTGCCCGCAGCCTCGCCGAGCGACGACGAGTCAAACAGCACAAAGCCTATTATCACAAACAGCAGGGTGTAAATATGGCTGATTACCTTCGATTTGCCGAGGAGCTTCAGGCTCCAGAGCTTTTCGTTCATCAGAAGTACCGCGTACAAAAGCCCCCAGAGCGCGAAGTTCCACGCCGCTCCGTGCCACAGTCCGGTAAGGAACCATACGACGAAGATGTTGAACACCCATCTTAGCTTTCCCACCCTGTTTCCGCCGAGAGGGATATATACATAGTCGCGGAACCATGAGCCGAGCGACATGTGCCAGCGGCGCCAGAACTCGGTTATGCTCGCTGAGATGTAAGGGTAGTTGAAGTTCTCGATAAACTCAAAGCCCATCATCCTGCCAAGACCTATCGCCATGTCGCTGTAGCCGGAAAAGTCGAAATAGATGTGAAGGGTATAGGCAACGGCGTAAAGCCAGAAGAAAAGAAGCGACTTCTCATCGGAAGCCTTGAAGTCGCTTACAAGCTCGCCTAAAACATTGGCTATGAGCATCTTCTTTGAAAGACCTATTACGAACCTTCTTACGCCGGAGGAGAACTTCTCTATGGAGTGAGTCCTGCTTTTTAGCTGAGCCGCGACGTCGGAATATCTTACGATAGGTCCGGCTATGAGCTGGGAGAACATCGAGATATACGCCGCGAGATCGATGGGATTTTTCTGAGCCGCCACATCGCCGCGGTAGACGTCTATGTCATAGCTGACTATCTGGAAGGTAAAGAAGCTTATTCCTATCGGCAAAGCTATATTGAGCAGCGATACCGACAGACCGGTTACTGCGTTGAAGCTTGAGATAAAGAAGTCCGCGTACTTGAAGTAGCCCAAAAGCCCGAGCGCAACGATACAGGAAAGCGCCAAAAAGAGCTTTTTGAGCGCGGGTCTCGAGCTGAATCTCTCGATAAGCAGGGCAAAGACATAGCCCTGAGCTATCGAGGCTATCATGATAAGCAGGAACCTCGGCTCTCCCCAGCCGTAGAAGAAGAAGCCGGAGAGCATTATCCACGCGTTTTTAAGTGTTTTCGGAAGGATAAAATATACTATTAAAACGCATGGAAGAAAATAGTATAAAAACGGTATAGATGAAAACAGCATATCTTCAGGTTGATTGGTCGGTTATTAAGCGATTGCTTCCTCGTAAAGGAAGGTTACGTCGGGATAGGAGGTCTCAAGAGCGGTCTTGAACACGTCCATCACCTCGTCGTTTCCGAAGGCGGAGATGACGTAGTTGCCGATATTGGCTACGAACATCTCATTCGGAACTCCGCAGATCCACTGGTTAGTGGTTACCTTCTCCTTTATAGCGTCGGCAACTGCTGTGACGTTGGCGGAATCGGTAACTCTGAACACGCCGCAGGTGAAGGTGTTGGCGTTGAGCATGTGCATGAGGGAGGCGGCGTCATCTATCATCGAGATGTTGTCGGCGGGGAATACGAGGTTGTTTGAGATCATGTCGGTGTCGACGGTCACGTCAAGGCTGTCAGGCTCGTCCATGGTGCCTGTTCCGCCGATTACGGAGAACTTATCCTCCTCAGCGTAGCTTCCCCAGACGGTGGTGAGTATCTCCTTTGAATCGGTGATGGCGGAAGCCTCTTCCTCCTCGGGCTGCTCGGTAACCTCAGGCTCGGTTACGTCGGTCTGTCCGTCAGACTCGGTGGACTCGGTTACCTGATTGCTTCCGTTGTTATTGTTCCCGTTGTTATTGTTCTCGGTCTCGCCGCATGCTGCAAATGTCGCGAGAATGGCGGCGCAGGAAAGAATGATAAGTAATTTTCTCAGTTTCATGATTGATATAGACTCCTTAAAAATTATTTAGTAACGGCAGCCGGGCTTACCCCGCCGCCGTCACCGTAAATACAAATGTGGAAATTAAAATATTGCGCTCAAAGTCGCCTTGCGCCGATATTCGGAGCTTGTCACATTATTTTGCGCAAATTTCTTCGATTCATACGTCAATTTGCATAAATTTTAGGAGACCGCTTTGTGCAGCTTATACCCCGACAGGCTCCTTCCCGTTCGACTCGTCAGTCTCCTCCTGCTTCTTGGCTCTTTCGAGCTTATTAAGTTCCTCAGTGGCAAAATGCAGCTTTGTAAGGCAGTTTTTCGCCGTGAGCGGGAATACGAAGTAGGTGTCGTCAAGAGTGCAAAGGTCTATCGCGTCGCCGCGGTGCTTGTAGTCGTATTCGATGTGCAAAGAGCGCATCGAGGCGACCGTGCGGTTAAACTCGAAGCTCTGTCCATCGGCGAGCCTGCCCTTCATCGTAAAGCCGTTCTCATCATGGATGAGCCTTACCTTTCCTATCGTCTTAAAGCCGGTTTTGCCGTTTATCAGCCTTTCAAGCCTTGCGTCGTCCTCAAAGTGATATCTGCCCTCGCAGACCTCTTTTCTGACATTCTCCCTCTCCCAGCGGTACCAGTCGGGAACATGGGTAAAAATATCCTTGCCGTTTTCACGCTTGAGCTCGCTGAGCTCGTTCATCTCCCAGCCCGCGCCGCAGTGGTTGCACCAGAGCCTCGTGCCGCGGCTGTCCATCTCAAACTCTGTTCCGCAGACCGGACACTGATAAAGTATCTTGTGTATATTCTCTGCGCGCTTGGGCGAGGTTATGCGTATTCCGTTGTCCCTCTGCCAGGCGTATTCGTCGTATACGAACGCCTCCTCTATCCTGCGCTGTATCTCTGCGGCGGAGAGCTTTTCTACCTCCTCGCGGGTCACTATCTGTATGAAATCAGACTCTATCGGCACCTTTATATAAGGATGCTTTCTCCACTGGGGAGAGCGCAGGAAGTTGCCGCGGTTGATATTTACAACGACCGGCACCTTCGCCTTTTTCGCGAGCTTTCCGAGCGCGCCGTCTATCTGCTCGTTTATTCCCGCAAGTGAGAATCTTGCCTCGGGATAAATTGTGCAGCAGACCTTATACCTCGTCAGAGCGTTCAGTATATGCCTTACGACGGTCATATCCTGCGTAAACTTGCGCTTGTATATTCCGCCTATGCCGCGCAAAAGCCATTCTCTTCCGATAAATTCCTCTATGGATATTACCCAGCTGCATCTGTGAGGGAATATCCCCCTGACTACCAGCGGGAAGTCTATAAAGGAGGCATGATTGCAAAGGATCAGGAAGGGGGGTCTCAGACCGGCAAAATTTATCCTGCGGATCTTCGCCCTGGCAGCCATCGTCATCGGCCACGCTCCTCCCCATTCTATCGGAAGCAGGTAGGGAGCAGGCTTATTGGGAACGCGCTTGGTGTCGAATTTCTTCGGGTTCTTTGAATCCATCTGTAGCTTCTCCTATCAAATTTATTTAACTCTGTCTAAGCAACGGCTGATAACGGCTGCCGTTTATGCCTGACTTACATCGCTTGTCACAAGCTCCTGCTCTCCTACTATCGCGAGCAGCTCCTGCTTGGTGCTTTCTTCATCTGTTGTGGAATACCTCAAATGCAAAACGTCACCCTCGCGGATGGTTTTTTCGCCGTATTCGTCAACCACCGCGTCGGACGCCTTTTTCCTCTTTATAGAGACGATAAACATTCCGCTGGGCCAGAAGATGTCGCGAAGCTGCTTTCCTATCGCGAAGCTGTCGCCGCGGGCGGTGACAAGAGCCTCCTTTACCACACGGATCCTGCCCTTGCTCAAAGCGTCGGTCTTGTTCTTTATCACGCTCTCGTTGATAGACTTCACTCCGAATATCTCGGTTATCATGTAGGCTATCGCGGATGCTATGATAACGGGAAGTATATTCTGTGCGCAGCCTAGCGCCTCGACGCCGAATACCACCGCGGTAAGCGGACATTTCATCATTCCTGATATACAGGAAGCAATACCAAGAGCTATTATTACTCCGCGATAAGTCTCGTCGAGTATTCCGGCAAAGACCATAAACTGTCCCGTTATTCCCGTCATCAGTGCGCTGAGCGCGATTATAGGCAAAAACATACCGCCGGTAATACCTGTCGTGTTGGCGCCGAGGGTAACGGTCATCCTGAAAACAAGTATCGCCAAAAGGATATACCACGCTACATGTCCTTCTATGAGCTTTTCGACGATAGAATGACCGGTGGATACGAAATCATAGGAGATAAGACCGAAAACAAGCGTCAGAACAGATATGACAAGCACCTTTACAAACATGCTGATATTGGTGAGCTTCTTTTTGAAAACACCTGTTATCAGCTTATAGTATTTAAGGAAAACCACCGAGAAAAGACCTATGACTCCGCCCATCAGCAAGGGGAGCCACATCTCTGCGGGGACAAGCGCCCTTACATCTCCGGCGAGGCCGGTAAACAGGTCTGGGTTAAGACCCACCAGCGGCGCGAAAAGCTTCATGGCGATCTGGGTAAACATTACAGCCGTGAACGCCACCATGATTATCATCGGGGAGATCCTGCCGTGGGCCTCCTCTATAGCGAACATTATTCCCGATATCGGCGCGTTAGTAGCTCCCGTGAAGCCCGCACAGGCGCCGCCGGTCATTACATATCTGTCCCAAGCCGGGCTCTTTTTCGCGAAAATCCTCACCGTTCCTCTGCCGACAGCCGTTCCTATCTGCACGCTGGGTCCCTCGTTGCCCAGCGGTATGCCTACAAAGAAGGTAGAAAGGGACACCGCCGTCACTCCGATGAGATTCTTGAGCCAGTCAAAGCGCATAAGCCCGCGCAGAATGGCGATAGAGGTGGGTATTCCTCCGCCCTGTATCTCGGGCACTTTTTTATATATGAGCGATGTCACCCACGCTATCGCGAGTATGACCAGCAGTCCCACCGGCACCAGCCTTAAGTCCTCACGCATGGCGGCGTACGCGCTCTCAGAGACGCCTATTACCTTTGAAGCAGCCACGCGGTAGAGAACGATAAAGAGCCCGGTTATCGTTCCGGTGACGCCGCCCAGAATAAGGGTGGGCAAAAGCAGGTTTTTTATGTAGCTTAAAAATCTTTTGTTCATCTAACATCCGTCCTTGAAAATGCAAAAAGCAAGCAGTATAATACCGTATCCAAGGTATTATACCACCTTCAGCATTACAAGTAAACGGCAAAACTCAACTAATTTTTTTGTCACTCAGGGCCAATACGCCGCTCTACCTGCTCAAAGCAGGGAAGATTATCACGGGCACCCTGCCTTCACGCTTGACTGAAGGCGGGGCGCTTTGCCGTCACTTTTTCCTGAAGAACAGCACTCCTATGCAGTTAGGACCGCAGTGAGAGGAAATAGCGCATCCTGCCGTCGAGACCATTACCTCCTCGAAGGGCTGAAGCTCCTTGACAAGCTCCACTACCTTTGATACCAGCTCGTCGGGGACATACGAATGTGTCACGAATATCCTGTGAAGGTCTATATCCGTTCTTCCCTCAAGTCTTCCACGGACATAGTCGAATATCGACTTTTCCATGCTGCCGCGGTACTTTTTGCCGACCGTCATCCTTCCGTCCTTTACCTCTATTTCGGGTCTGAGCTTCAAAAGGTTCGCTCCGAACGCCACAACGCCCGGACATCTCCCGCCCTTTTGCAGATAGCTGAGCGTCTGGAGCACAAAGCTTACGTCAAGCCTATTCTTTGCCTCGTTAAGCGCGTCCGCGATCTCAGGGGCGGACATGCCGCCGGCGGCAAGCTCATGCGCCAAGAGCACAAGATGACCCGCTCCGCTCGAAAGGTTCCTGCTGTCTATTGCATATATCTCGCTGCCGTCCTTTTCATGAAGCTGCTCCGCTGCGATGCAGGCAGAGGAATGACAGCTTGAAAACTCACTCGAAATGTTTATATGTATGACCGCGCTTCCGTCGGCGGTACACTTTTTGAAAAGCTCGAGATAATCGCTCACCGACGCCGCCGTGGTCTTGGGGAGAACCCCGTTCTTATCTACATAGTCAAATACCTCGAGGGTGGATATGTTGACTCCGTCAAACCTTAAATCGTCCCCTAAAACTATTCCCAGTGGCGTCACTGAGACGTCGTATTCGCGATATACCTCCCGCGGAAGGTCGCAGATGGAATCGCAGGTGATTTTAATCTTATGCTCAGGCATGCTTAGTTCCTCCGTTTCTTTCGGCATGGCAACTCGCCGTCTGCCGTTTCTGCACATCATTATAACCAATTCTTAATTAAAAGTAAATAAAAATTCTTAAATTATATGCCAAAAAGCTTGATTTGCCCAAAAAATTGATGTACAATTTATTACCCAACAACAAAAATGCAAAAAAGCCCGCCTGTAATTCGGGAAAATTCGCTTGTACAGGCGTGTCTTTTGTGGTACAATAGCTTTGATTTATATTATTTAATGTCAGTTGATATTTTTCGGCATTTAATTTACAGATAGGGATGTGTTGCTTTTTATGTTCAAAAAGGATATAGGAATAGACCTCGGCACAGCCAACACCCTTGTGTACCTCAAGGGCAAGGGCATCATCATAAGAGAGCCCTCGGTCGTAGCCGTCGATACCAAGACCGACGCGGTGCGTTATGTAGGTCAGGAGGCAAAAAACATCATCGGAAGAACTCCCGGCTCGATACGCGCGGTAAGACCGCTCAAGGACGGCGTAATCGCTGATTTTGACATGACCACCGCCATGCTTCAGGAGTTTATCCGCAAGGCGATAGGCGGCAGTCCGCTCGTGAAGGCGAGGGTGATAATCTGCATTCCCTCCGGAGTCACCGCCGTGGAGCGCAGGGCGGTAAAGGAAGCCGCCGAGGGCGCCGGCGCGAAGAGAGTCTCGATAGTCGAGGAGCCTATGGCGGCAGCTATCGGCGCGGGACTTCCCGTTGAAGAGCCCACCGGCTCGATGATAGTGGATATCGGAGGAGGAACCAGCGAGGTGGCGGTAATATCCCTGTGCGGAATAGTCACCAGCCGCTCGGTAAGGGTGGCGGGAGACGAATTTGACCTCTCGATAATAAACTTCATCAAGAGAAAATACAATCTTTTGATAGGCGAGCGCACCGCCGAGAAGATAAAGATAGAAATCGGCTCCGCCTATCCGGTAGGCGAAGACGCCGAAATGGAGATAAAGGGCAGGAATCTGCTCACAGGACTTCCCGAGAACATCACCATCTCCGCCGCGGAGATACGCGAGGCTCTCTCAGAGCCGCTCTCGCACATCGTTGAAGCCATCAAGGTGACGCTTGAGCGCACTCCGCCTGAGCTGTCCGCGGATATAATCGACTCGGGCATAATGCTTGCCGGCGGCGGGGCGTACCTGCGCGGTCTCGACAAGCTCATCAACGAGGAGACGGGAATTCCCGTATACATCGCGGAGCGCCCGCTCGACTGTGTCGTGGACGGAACGGGCAAGCTCCTTGAAAACATCGAAGAGCTCCACGACGTCCTCAACGGAAACGACAGCGGCGGAGCGTACTGACCGGACATTATTCAGCCGCTCCGATAACAGAACGGCACAGGGCAGATGGCAAGGCGGGAGGCGTTTAGCACCGGATGAAAGAGTTTTTCAGAAGCAAGAGGTTTAAGGTGATACTCTGCCTTGCCGCGTTCGCGATCGGGATAATGATCTACGCCGCGGTGTCCTCGCCCACGCTTATAAGCTCCGGACTCGGCGCGGTGCTTTCTCCCTTTCAGCGGGCTTCAGAGGCGGTGTCCTCATGGGTGAGCGAAAACCTTGATATGCTCTTTAACTCCAGAGACTACTACGACGAGAACCGGCGGCTCAAGGAGGAGATAGCCGAGCTTACCTCTCAGATGGTGGACTACATCGAGGTAAAGCAGGAAAACGAGCACCTTAGGGAGATGGTGGAGCTGTCTGAAGTAAGCCCGGGAATGGAATTTTCCGAGCCCTGCACGGTGATAGGAAGAACCGCGAACGATACGTTCGGCTCCTTCTTTATCGACAAGGGCAGCATGGACGGGATAAGCGCAGGCGACCCGGTGGTCACAAAAAGCGGACTTGTCGGGTTCGTCTCAGAGGCGGACTACACCTACTCACGAGTCACGCCGATACTCTCCAACGAGCTTTCGATAGGCGTATACTGCGTCAGGACGGGGGAAATAGGCGTCACCGAGGGCAGCTATGCGCTTGCGGACGAGGACTGCATGAGGATGCTCTATGTCCCGCTTGAATGCCTTTTGACCGAGGGAGACATAATAGTCACCTCCGGCTACTCCGGCGTCGTCCCAAAGGACATCGTCGTGGGCAGAGTGGGAAAGATAGAAATAGCCGCAAACGGGCTGTCAAAAACCGCGATAATCTACCCTGCGGTCCTGCCCGACGAGCTTAAAACCGTCTATGTGATAGTGGACTTTGACGGAAAGGGAAGCGGCTATGAGGGCGAATGAGAAAAAAAGACTCCCGCCGCTGCCGCCGAGGGCTAAGATCGCTCTCAGGTGGGCGGTCTATATCCTTGCAGCCCTGCTTTTCTACGGCTTTTCCACCTCCGGCACGCCTGAGCACGGCAAGGCGCTTTTGCTCCTGCCCTACTGCCTCGCGCTGTCGATGTTCACCGGCGAGGTCCAATCGGCTGCCATGGGATGCTTCTGCGGGCTGCTGCTCGATATATCCCAGGGGCTGCTCCCCGGCTTCAGCGCGCTCTGTCTGACCCTGATTTGCGGGATAATCTCCGCGCTTTTCAGGCAGCTTCTCAGAAAAAATATCATAAATTATCTCATTCTTACCGTAGCCGTGTCTGCGGTGTATTTTTATCTTGTCTATTTCTTCGTTTACCGGATATGGGAGTTCGAGGGCTACGGCGAGGCCGCCGGCTCGGTGCTTCTGCCCGGAGCGATAAAAACGGTGGCGTTCTCCCCGCTCATCTACGTTGGGGTGTACCTTACGCGCAAGGTCACGGCGGGACGCCGTACGCTTGAGATAGAGGAGCACGACAAGAAGATCGACCGGATATGAGCAGGAAAGGTAAGGCACGCAAATGAAAACCGTTTCCAACATAATAAGGGCTGCCATAGCGGTAGCCGCAATACTTGTGTTCGCCGCGTTTTTCGGCATCAGGCTGATGAAGCTCCAGGTCGTGGACGGCGAAAAATACCTCAGCCTCTCCAAAAGCTCTACTACCGCCTATCAGGCTATTCCCGCCGCGAGAGGAGAGATAGTCGACCGAGACGGCGAGCCGCTGGTGGAAAACCGCGTGGCATACTCGGTCATTATAGAATACTCCTTCTTCCCGTCGGACAAGGCGTCCCAGAACGAGGTGATACTCTCGCTGGCGAGACTTCTTGAAAATGACGGTCTTGAATGGATAGACCAGACGCCTATAACCATGACCGCGCCCTATGAATACAAGCAGGACGCGAGCGAGACTGAGCTGCAAAGGATAAAGTCAAAGCTCAGGCTAAACAGCTACGCCACAGCGGAAAACTGCATTGACAGGCTTATCGAGGACTTTGGGATCTCAGACCGGTACACCGATCACGAAAAGAGGGTGATAGCGGGCGTGAGGTACCAGATGCTCCTCGGAGACTTTTCCTCCTCTACAGACTACACCTTTATCAAGGACGTTCCGATATCCACCGCCTCGAAAATCCATGAGCTGAAGTCCTCCATGCCCGGAGTAGACGTCGCCGAGGACGCGGTAAGGGTATATTCCTCGGGCGACATTTTTTCCCACGGCATAGGCTATGTGGGACCCATATACGCCGAGGAGTATGAGCAGCTCAAGTCGGAGGGCTATCACATCAGCGACACGGTGGGCAAGAGCGGAATAGAAAAGTCGATGGAATCCGAGCTTCGCGGCACAGAGGGTGAAAAAAGGATAACCATCCGTGACGACGGAACGGTCATCGAGGATGTGCTGATACAGGAGGACCCGGGAAACACCGTCATGCTGACTATAGACCGGGAATTTCAGGACGAGGTCCAGACCATACTTGAAAACCACATAAGCTATCTTCGCGAGGGAAAGCTTCCCAAAACGGACAGCTCGACGCATCTGGAGCTTGACTTTTCGGACTGCAATTCCGGCGCCGCGGTGGTAATGGACGTCAAGACCGGAGCGATACTTGCGATGGCGACCGCCCCCGGCTATGACATAAACGACCTCATGAACGACTATTCCTCGGTGCTCGAGGCGGAGGGCGCTCCACTGTACAACCGGGCGACTGACGGTCTTTACCGCCCCGGCTCGGTCATGAAAACCGTCACAGCCATAGCCTCGCTCAGCGAGGGAGTCATAACCCCGCAGGATAAATTCACCTGCAACCGTCGCTACAGCTTCCTTGACATAGTAGTAAACTGCACCGGCTCCCACGGTAGCATCAACGTCACCACCGCGATACAGAAGAGCTGCAATATCTTCTTCTATCAGGTCGTTCAGGAGCTGGGGCTGGATAAGCTGCTTGAATACGAGGCGGCGTTCGGGCTGGGCGAGGATATGAATATCGAGATAAGCTCCTCGGCGGGCTACCTTGCCTCTCCCGAAACCTTTGCGAACCTCGGGCTTGACTGGACGGTAGGACAGGTGCTCCAGGCGGCGATAGGACAGTCGGAGGTAGGCGTCACCCCGCTCCAGATGTGCGTCCTTGCCTCCACCATCGCAAACAGAGGAGTAAGGTATCAGCCATATCTTGTCGACTCGATTTGGGACTACAACATGACCGAGCAGCTCAAAAAGACTGAGCCGCAGGTGGTGAGCGTGATAGACGCGGACAGCGAAACGGTATTCCAGCCGGTCATAGACGGAATGATACTCGCCGCCCAGAGCACCACCTCCCAGACATACTATCCCTCAAACGAGCAGGCGGCATTCGAGGCTCAGTTCTCGATGGATGCGCTGCCAAAGCAGGCGGCTATAAAGACCGGAACCCCGCAGGCGAGCAACAAGGCGACTCAGAATTCCACCGTCGTAGGCTTCTACCCAGCCGACGACCCGGAGATTGCCTTTGCGGTCGTGATAGAGAACGGCGAGTACGCCAAGTACACCGTCCGCAAAATCATTGAAGCGTATTATGGATATTCCACAAAAACAGAGGAGCTGGACGACGGAAGAATGAGAAGCATTGTGATAACCGACTAAATTTTTTACACATCTTTGTGCAGTTATTCAGTCGAAAATTCTTTGACAACCGGTTCAAAATGTGATAAGATTGATATGAGACTTGGCTTGTCTTATAGATTGCGCGCGCTTTCGGGGACTTCCCTGAAAGCCGTTTACTTGGACTATAAATTTAAAAAAATAAAAGGGGGACGACTCAAGATGAAAATTGCACTCATTGCGCATGATGCAAAGAAAGAGCTGATGATCCAGTTTTGCATCGCGTACAGCGGAATATTATCAAAGCATAATCTGTGCGCTACCCGTACAACCGGGAAACAGGTCGAAGAAGCAACCGGACTTAAAATCGTCAAGTATCTGTCGGGTCGTCAGGGAGGCTGCCAGCAGATAAGCTCGATGATCTCCTGCAACGAGATAGATCTTGTCATTTTCTTCAGAGATCCTCTCCACCGCAAGGCGGGAGATCCGGACGAGGTGGATCTTTTGAGGCTCTGCGATGTTTATAACCTCCCTGTCGCAACCAATATCGCAACGGCGGAGGCTCTTATAATGGCACTCTCCAGAGGAGATCTGGACTGGAGAGAATACATGAAGTAGCTTCGCCAAAGGAGCAAAGACCAAAATAGTTCAAAAGCTGTGACGGGGAGAGTAGCCGTATCCGCAGCGGCAAAGAGAGGGGCGCGGGCGTTTAAAACGCCGCAGGTGAGAGCGCCCGCGCCGGATACCGTCGAAGGACACCCCCAAGCTCCGCGGTGGACAAGCCGCGGCGGTTCGCCCGCGTTAGGGCGGCTCACGTTACGGGCAAAAGTGACCGCGAAGGGCGTCATTGCGCCCGCGAACGCGGTAATTTAGGGTGGTACCACGGCGACTGTCGTCCCTTTTTCTGGGGGAGGCAGCCGTTTTTTACGCATTTATATTTTAAATGGAGGAAAATTATGGCTTTATCGGTACAAAGACCAAAGGGCACTCAGGACGCCCTGCCGTCTTCAATCTACAAATGGCATACCGTCGAGCAGGTGGTCAGGGACTGCGCGGAGCAGTTCGGCTTCAGGGAGATACGCACTCCCGTCTTTGAGGACACCTCTCTTTACATCCGCTCTGTGGGAGACACCTCTGATGTGGTCACAAAGGAAATGTACACCGTCTCCTCTAAGGGCGACGCGACCTTTACCCTCAGACCTGAGGGCACGGCAGGAGTGGTCAGGGCGATGCTTGAAAACGGCGTGATGAACGAGGGCTTCCCTCAGAAAGTATACTATATAATACCCTGCTTCCGCCACGAAAAGCCGCAGGCGGGAAGACTCAGGGAGTTTCACCAGTTCGGAGTCGAGATGTTCGGAACCGCCAACCCCTACGCCGACGCGGAGATAATCATGCTCGCAAAATCGGTCATAGATTCCTGCGGGCTGGACGGGATAGCTCTGAACATAAACTCCATCGGCTGCCCGGAGTGCCGCAAAAACTACCACGCCGCGCTCAAGGAGTATTTCTATGCTCGCAAGGACGAGCTCTGCCCGACCTGCCTCGAGCGGCTTGAAAAGAACCCGATGAGGATACTCGACTGCAAGTCTCCGGTATGCTCTGAAATAGCCAAGGACGCTCCGGTGATACTCGACTACCTTTGCTCGGACTGCTCAGAGCACTTTGAGAAGCTCAAGGGCATACTTGGCGACTACGGAGTGGAATACAAGGTCAACCCGAGGATAGTAAGAGGTCTTGACTACTATACAAGGACAGTCTTTGAGTTCATCTCTACCGACATCGGCGCTCAGGGCACGGTCTGCGGCGGCGGCAGATACGACGGACTTGTCAGGGAGCTTGGCGGTCAGCCTACGCCCGCGCTCGGCTTCGGGCTCGGCCTTGAGAGGCTGATACTTACCATGGAGAAGCAGAACAAGGATTTCCTCGCTCCCAAGACCTGCGATATCTACTTTGCCCCCATGGGAGAAAAAGCCGCGAAAAAGGCCTCGCTGATGACCATGGAGCTCAGGGAGGACGGCTACGCCGCCGAGTTCGACATAGTCGGCAGGGGACTCAAGCCTCAGATGAGGTACGCCGACAAGATAGGCGCCAAGTTCGTCTGCGTATTAGGCGACAACGAGCTCGAGTCGGGAATAGTCAGGATAAAGAACATGCGCACCGGCGAGGAGACAGAGGCGTCGCTCGACGCCTTTAAGACCGCGTTTGTCTCGCTTATAATAAACGAGACCTTCGAGACGGAGGGACTTGAGGACAATCTCGAATCGCTCACCGAGGGGCTCGGACTGAATAATATATGAATCAGGTCGGAGGATGAAATATGGACAGAATGGATAACCTCAGAAGGACTCACTACTGCGCGGAAATTCCGCTCACACCCTGCGAGGTGGTGGTATGCGGCTTCGCTCAGAAGGTAAGGAACCTCGGAAACCTCATATTTATAGATCTTAGGGACAGAACCGGAATAGTGCAGCTCGCCTTCGGAGACGACACCGACAGGGAGATTTTTGAGAAGGCGGCTTCGGTCAGAAACGAGTATGTGCTCATGGCAAAGGGCATGGTCACTCCCAGAGAGAGCGTAAACACGGAGATAAAGACCGGAACGGTCGAGATAAGAGTGACAGACCTTAGAATTCTCTCAAAGGCTCAGACCACCCCATTTGAGATAACCAACTCGGACAAGGTCAACGATGAGCTCAAGCTCAGATACCGCTACCTTGACCTCAGGACGAAAAAGCTCACCGAAAATCTTCTCCTCAGGCATAAAATCGCCAAGGTCGCAAGAGAGTACTTCTATGACAACGACTTCATCGAGATAGAGACCCCGATGATGATACGCTCCACCCCGGAGGGCGCGAGGGACTATCTCGTTCCCTCGAGAATACACGACGGCAAGTTCTACGCTCTGCCGCAGTCTCCCCAGATATACAAGCAGCTTCTGATGGTCGCCGGCTTTGACCGCTATGTCCAGCTCGCACGCTGCTTCAGGGACGAGGATCTCAGAGCGGACAGGCAGCCTGAGTTTACACAGATAGACATGGAGATGTCCTTTGTCGACGTCGAGGACATCCTGAAGATAGGCGAGGGACTGATGCAGAGGCTCTTCAAGGAGGTAATGGGAAAGGATATAACCCTCCCTCTCCCGAGGCTGACCTATGCCGACGCCATGAACCGCTACGGCTCTGACAAGCCTGACACCCGCTTCGGCATGGAGATACAGGACATCACCGAAACGGTCAAGGATGTTGATTTTGTAGTGTTCCGCTCGGCGATAGAGGCGGGCGGCTCGGTAAGGGCGATAGTCGTCGAGAACGGCGCAGGGGTCTACACGAGAAAGGAAATCGACAAGCTCACCGAGCACGCAAAGGGAATAGGCGCGAAGGGTCTCGCGTATATCCGCTGGGTGGAGGACGAGCCGTCCTGCTCCTTCGCGAAGTTCCTCAAAGCCGGAGAGCTTGACGCGATAATAAACCGCCTCGGCGCTAAGAAGGGCGACGTGGTGCTCATCATGGCGGACAAAAACAATGTCGTTTTGCCCACTCTCGGTGCGCTCAGGCTGATAGCAGCCAAGAAGATGGACATCATCCCCGCCGACAAGTACAACCTTTTGTGGATAGTCGAGTTCCCGTTCTTTGAGTATAACGAGGAGACCGGAGGCTGGGACGCGATGCACCACCCGTTCACCATGCCGCTGGACGAATGCCTTGAATACCTTGACACCGACCCCGCGAACGTGAGGGCAAAGTGCTATGACCTTGTAATGAACGGCATAGAGCTTCTTTCCGGCTCGATGAGAATAACCGACTGCGAGCTTCAGGAGCACATGTTCCGCTCGCTGGGTCTTACCGACGAGGAGATAGAGGCAAAGTTCGGCTTCCTGGTAGAGGCGTACAAGTACGGAGCGCCGCCGCACGGAGGCTTTGGACTCGGTCTTGACAGACTCGCGATGCTTATGAGCGGAGCTGACAGCCTCCGCGACGTTCTCGCCTTCCCCAAGGTCCAGAACGCGAGCGAGCTTATGTCCGGATGCCCCGCCTCAGTCGATTCCAAGCAGCTTGACGAGCTGCATATAGCGGTAATAGAAGAAGAAAAATAAAGCCCGGAGCCCGTCGGTTTTTATACCGACGGGCTCCGAGTCATTTTGCGCTCATCACGCCGAAAAATATTTTTTCTGTTTTGCTACATGATTTCCTGTCCCAAAGAGCTGAATTCTTCTGACGAGAAAAACTCGCCGAGAGTTATCTCCAGACCGTCGCACAGCTTTTTTATGGTTATTATCGACACATCGCGGCGTCTTTCGTCCAAAAGACTGTAAACGGTCGAGGGCGTCACCCCCGAAATATTTGCTAATTCGTTCGGCTTAATCCCCCTTTCCTTGCAGATTTCAGAAAATCGTTTTGCAACCGCATCTTTGACAAGCATTATATCACCTCCAGAGTATTCTAAAAAATTTTTCGCATTTGCGTATACGCACTTGCGTATATCAGAAAAATGGTGTATAATGTCCTCGGCGGTAAAAATATGCTCCGCTGAATATTTGAAAAAGAGAAAGAGGTTGATTTTCATGAACGTTGAAAAAGGTAAGCTTCTGGTGTCGACAAAGTCAAATGCAATCGGTAGGAAAGCATTTGTACTTATCGCCTCCGCTATCATTTTACTTCCGGCAATCTATATTTTAACAAATCCGGACCTTGCGTATCAGATGGCCTATGACCTGCTGGGCAAAATATCTCTTGGCAGGATAGTACAGATAGGCTTTCCAACAATTATGCTGGTATTTGTGGCAATTTCCGTAATCAATATTTTTATGATCTCAAAATCTCATCTTGATGTTTATGAGCGAGGAATTGCCGGAGTGACAAGCTTCAATACCAGAAAGCCGAGCGAGGGAGTGAAAAAGATCGAGCTCAGCTTTTCAGATATTGTAAATGTGTCCGAATCAAAGAGATGTATACAGATTGTCACCAAATACGGCTCCTACGAATTTCTTGCTGCGAAAAACAGAGAACAGGCTTTGAACGAGATACGCTCAAGGATTGGAGATTAAAAGAATAGCTTGAAAGCCCGGATCTTTTCGTCCGGGCTCTGGATTTTTGCCCAAAATTCGCCCGGGCAGGACACCGGTAGATATTTTCATACAAAATGTAATATTACCCCTTGACAAGCGGTAAAATATATATTATAATATCTGCTGTAAAGTTTGCGTGCTTTACATAGGACACGACATTTTGTGATTTTGATAATCTATCATACAAGGAGCAGGTGATATTGTGGCTAAGGATCTCAGATTTTCCGCGCTTCTGGACGTTTACGGCGGCATGCTGACCGAAAAGCAGCGTGAAATGCTCGATTTTTACTATAATGAAGACCTCTCCCTCTCGGAAATCGCGGCAAACGAGGGTATCTCCCGTCAGGGAGTGCGGGACAGCATCAAGCGCGGCGAGGAATCGCTCACCGAGCTTGACCAAAAGATAGGCGTGTTCCGAATCATCGAGGAATACGACGCCCTGCTCGCCGGCGTAAACGCCGCATGCGACGAAATAATCGCGGATTGCCGCTCATACACCACCACCAAGAGCGTCATCGAGAAGCTTGAGAAAATCAAGGCCTCGATAGACCGCTCCAAGCTTGCCGAAAGGAATCAGTAAATGGCTTTTGAGGGATTGAGCGAAAAGCTCAGCGGCGTTTTCAAGCGCCTTAAGTCTCACGGAAGACTCACCGAAGCGGATGTCAAAGCCGCAATGAAGGAAATACGCATGGCTCTTCTCGAGGCGGACGTAAGCTACAAGGTGGTAAAGGACTTTGTGGCGAAGGTCTCCGAAAGATGCGTCGGCTCCGACGTCCTTGAGAGCCTTACCCCCGCGCAGCAGGTGGTAAAAATCGTCCACGAGGAGCTTATCTCTCTCATGGGCGACTCTAACAGCAAGATAAACTTCCCCTCGAAGCCCCCGTGCGTCATAATGATGTGCGGACTTCAGGGCTCAGGTAAAACCACGCACTCCGCCAAGCTCGCCCGCTACTTCAAGGAGCACGAGATGCGTCCTCTGCTTGTAGCCTGCGACATATACCGACCCGCCGCCATAGAGCAGCTCAAAATCGTCGGCGAAAAGGCGGGAGTGGCAGTCTTTGAGATGGGGCAGACAGACCCGCGCAAGATAGTTAAAGCAGCCTTGTCCCACGCCCGCGACTACGGCAACGACGTGGTGATAATAGACACCGCCGGACGCTTACAGATAGACGAGGAGCTTATGGCTGAGCTCAAGGATATCAAGGAGATAGCTAATCCGAGCGAGATAATTCTCGTCATCGACGCGATGACCGGTCAGGAAGCGGTAAACGTCGCAAAGAGCTTTGACGAGGCTCTCAATATCGACAGCGTGATACTCACAAAGCTTGACTCGGACACCAGAGGAGGCGCGGCGCTCTCCGTTCTCGCCGCCACCGGCAAGCCTATCAAGTTTGTCGGCACCGGCGAAAAGCTGGACGAGTTCGAGCCCTTTCACCCCGAGAGAATGGCGTCGAGGATACTCGGCATGGGAGACGTTTTGTCCCTCATCGAGAAGGCTCAGACCACCATCGACCAGAAGGCGGCGGATAAGCTCGCAGACAAGCTGATGGAGGGAGGCTTTGACCTCAACGACCTGCTCGAGCAGATGCGCCAGATAAGGAAAATGGGCTCGCTGCGCTCCCTTTTGCAGATGATACCCGGAGCGAATAAAATAGACGAAAGCGCCATAGACGAGCGCCAGCTTCCGAGAACCGAAGCGATGATACTCTCGATGACTCCCGAGGAGCGAGCTAAGCCCTCGATAATAAACCCGAAGAGAAAGCGCAGGATAGCCGCGGGAAGCGGCACGAAGGTCGAGGACGTCAACCGACTTTTGAAGCAGTACGAGCAGATGAAGGAAATGATGAAAAAGTTCGGGCTTACCGGCTCGGGCAAAAACGGCAAGGGAAAGCGCAAGAGGCTCCCCAAGCTTCCGCCCGAGTTTATGAACGGGCTGCCCGGAGCCAAGCAGCGACGCCTTTGAGGCGGAACGCCCCGACTTAATAACATTCGCATTAACCCTGATATCACAAGGTTAATATATAATCAGATTTTCGGAGGTGAAAATATATGGCAGTAAAGATCAGACTCAGAAGAATCGGCGCTAAGAAGGATCCCTTCTACAGAATAGTAGTCGCAGATTCCAGATATCCCAGAGACGGACGCTTCATCGAGGAAATAGGCTACTATGACCCCACCGTTGAGCCCTCCGTACTCAAGGTAGACGCTGAGAAGGCTAAGAAGTGGATCGCTACAGGCGCACAGCCTACCGACACCGTCAAGGCGCTTTTCAAGAAGAACGGCGTCCTCTGACGCAGATACTATGGCATATCAGCAGGCTGCTCACAACTCTTACCATCCCCGATTGCAGCTTTGCTGAGCTCAGCCGTACCGCACTTGGCTGAGCTGCCCCATAGCGGTCGCACGGTATGTAACAGTACCGGCATCCGATTTCAACCGGGGAAGATTTAAGGAGATACCATGGAAAAGCTGCTTAGAGTGATTGTGGCGGAGCTTGTCGAGGACAAGGACGCCATCCAGATAACCTGTGACGAGCCGGACGAGGACGGAGTGGTCGTATACCACCTCCACGTTGCGCCGGACGACATGGGAAAGGTAATAGGCAAGCAGGGAAGGATAGCTAAGGCTATCCGCACGCTTATGCGCGCCGGCGCGGCGAGGATAAACCAGAAGATATCGGTGGAAATAGAATAACGGAGCGATTTTTTTTGCAAGCCGTTCTTATTTTCAGTCTGATATGTTTATCGACCGCGGACAGGCTTCCGACATCTTTGTCAGTAAACAGCTCGGTTATTTCTGGGCTGTTTTTTTGAATAACGCCGCCGCGATTCCGGAGGAAAAATGCAGAAATTTCTTGAAATAGGCAAAATCGTGACCGTTCACGGTCTTAAGGGCGAGCTGAAGGTTCAGCCCTGGTGCGACTCCCCCGAGTATCTGTGCGGGTTCAAGCGGCTTTACTCAGCCGAAGGAAGCACGGTATACGAGGTCGAGCGCGCAAGGGTCCAGGGCAGCATGGTGCTTCTTAAGCTCAGGGGCTGCGACACGCCCGAGTCTGCTCACGCCATGATAAACAGGATTTTGTATATGGACAGAGCCGACGCCAAGCTCCCGGAGGGCTCCTACTTTGTCGCCGACCTATTAGGTCTTAGCGTTTTTGACGAGCAGGGAAAGCTCTACGGAAAAATATCCGACGTCCTCCAGACTGGCGCGAACGATGTGTACGAGATAAAAAATGATAACAATAAGTCATATTATATCCCGGCTATACCATCAGTAATCCTTTCTACCGACATTGAAGGCGGAAAAATGACCATTTACCCTATGGAGGGGCTGTTCGATGAGGATTGACATAGCCACGCTGTTCCCGGAGCTCTGCGAGACATGGCTTTCGGCAAGCATTGTGGGAAGAGCGAGGGAGGCAGGAGTGTTCGAGCTTAAATGCCATCAGATAAGAGACTATGCCTTTGACAAGCACAAGAGGGTGGACGACACCCCCTATAGCGAGCGGCAGGGAATGCTGATGATGGCTGAGCCGATATGGCAGTGCTACAAGGCGGTCGCGGGAGACCGCAAGCCGTATGTAGTCTTTATGTCGCCCAAGGGCAAAACCCTCAACCAGCAAAAATGCCTTGAGCTCTCGAAAAAAAGCGATTTATTCATACTCTGCGGACACTACGAGGGAGTGGATCAGCGTGTGCTGGACAAGATCGTCGATGAGGAGATATCGCTTGGCGACTTTGTTCTTACCGGCGGCGAGCTTCCGGCGGTGGTGCTTGTGGACGGGATAGCGAGAATGCTTGACGGCACGCTCGGCAAATCCGTCTCGCACGAGGACGAAAGCCACTTTGACGGACTTCTTGAGTACCCCCAGTACACCCGCCCCGAGGTGTGGCAGGGAATGGCTGTCCCGGAGGTTCTGCTGTCAGGTCACAGGGACAACATTCTTAAGTGGCGGAGGTATAAAAAGCTGGAGGAAACCTATAAAAAGCGCCCCGAGCTTCTTGAAACCGCTGAACTCGACCTCGTCGACAGGGCTAATCTGAGCGAGATCTCCGCTATCTGCGACGAGCACCCGAAGTTCCTTGATTGATAGCCTTAAATCAAGCTTAAAGGCTTCCAGATTTATTTTAATTGGTTAACTATTTGGTTATATCGCTGTGTAATGCTAACAAATATTAGTCAAACTGTCCAATAGAGACAATGGGTCGCGCCCGGGTTTAAGCATAAAGCAGAATTTTCCCGAAAAGAGCGGATTCTGCGATTTTTGACGTTGACTAATTCGTATTCAGCGGATATACTATAGTATGTCGTTAAGAGACTGCAAAAAAGCAGCATAAGAATCGGTTAGACGATAGCTATTGAAATGGAGAGTTATTGATATGTTCGTAAAAGATGTTGTGGTCAAGAACCAGGTTGGTCTTCACGCTCGTCCCGCTACTTTCTTTATCCAGAAGGCAAATGAATTCAAGTCTTCCATCTGGGTCGAGAAGGAAGAGAGAAGAGTAAACGGCAAGAGCCTTTTGGGCGTTCTTTCTCTCGGCATTATCGGCGGCACTTCGATAAGAATAATCGCTGACGGTCCTGATGAAGAAACTGCCGTAAACAGCCTCGTCGCTTTGGTCGAGAGCGAATTTACCGATAGGTAATTTGTATTTTTACAGCCTGATGTGAAGACTGCCGCGCGCCGCGTGCGTGTTTGGCAGTCTTTTTCTTTTGAAAAACCGCTTAATCTGCGCTTGTCAGCCCTTAATCGGTGATAGTATATTGCATTTTCGGCGACTCACCCGCATTTTTTTGGTTAATATTTTTCAACTTGGTAATAATGTATAAAAAATCAGTTATTTTTTTGGTGCATTCATAGTTTGTTAACACATAGCAGAAAAAAATGTGTTACAATTTGTAATAAATGATGAAATGCGTGACTTGGCAGCCCACAAATTCTGCCTAATGCGTATATTTTTAAAATCTTAATTCAGGGAGTATGTCAAATGTCCAACAGACTTTTTCAGGGAGTTCTCCAGCAGATGCAGGAAATCACCAACTGTGAGCTCGGCGTAATCGACTGCAACGCGCTGATAATCGCGTGCAGCGACCCCTCGAAGGTGGGCTGCACCAACGAGCTTGTCAGTCTGGATCTAAGCGACACCAACGATTGCTTTATCCGTGACGGCTACACATATATGCCATTTGGTCTGAGCAAGCCGAAGAGCGAATACTTTGTCTTCGCGGAGGGCACGGATGAAGCCGCCCACAAGTATGCGGCGATGCTCTGCGTCACCCTGACCAATCTTCAGCAGTTCTACGATGAAAAGTATGACCGCAACAACTTTGTCAAGAATGTTGTTTTGGACAACATTCTTCCGGGAGACATTCAGCTCAAGGCAAGAGAGCTTCACTTCAACTCAAGCGTAACAAGGGTGGTGTTCCTGATAAGGATAGTCGCCACCAACGACGTCTCCGCCTTCGACGTGATACAGAACCTCTTCCCGGACAAGTCAAAGGACTTTGTTTTCACAATCAACGAGACTGATATCGTGCTTATCAAGGAAGTAAGACCCGGAATAGAGCCTGCCGACCTTGAAAAGCTCGCGTTCTCCATCTCCGACACCCTTGTCAGCGAGTTCTACACCAAGGTGAGCATCGGCGTGGGAACGGTAGTTGACAGCATCAGGAATCTTGCTATTTCCTTCAAGGAGGCTCAGATAGCCCTTGAGGTCGGCAAGGTATTCGACACCGAGAAGAACATAGTCAGCTATGAGAACCTCGGCATCGCCAGGCTTATCTACCACCTGCCCACAACGCTGTGTGAGACCTTCCTGCGCGAGGTATTCAAGAAGGGCTCCATAGAGTCGCTGGATCAGGAGACCCTGTTCACTATCCAGAAGTTCTTTGAGAACAACCTCAACGTCTCCGAGACGTCAAGAAAGCTGTTCGTCCACAGAAACACTCTCGTTTACCGTCTTGAGAAAATCAAGAAGCTTACCGGACTTGACTTAAGAGAGTTTGACCACGCGATAATCTTTAAGATCGCGCTGATGGTCAAGAAGTACCTCTCGGCTGATCCGGTCAAGTTCTAAGCAAAGTCGCTCCGAACCCATTGACCGGTGAAAACGGATCAAGCCAGTTTTTCTCCGGTTCGGGAGAACAGGCATTAGAGTTTGTTCTCCCTGTTTTTTTCAGCAGGTATTTTCTTTCGTCCTTTATCCCAAAGAAAGGTTTCAAAAATGGTTGAATTTAAAAATGTCTCATACACCTACCCGACCGGACAGCACGCCCTGCAGCATGTCAGCCTGAAAATCGACGACGGCGAGTTCGCGTTTATAGTAGGCGCGTCGGGTGCGGGCAAAAGCACGCTCATAAAGCTTATGCTCAGGGAGCTTGCCGCCACTCAGGGCGAGGTGACCGTCAACGGCTACAATCTGAACAAGCTCAAATCGCGAAAGATCCCCGAGCTTCGCCGCACGATAGGCGTAGTGTTCCAGGACTTCCGGCTCATACCCTCGATGACGGTATACGATAACGTGGCGTTTGCGCTTCGCGCGATAGACGCCCCGACAAAGTACATCCGCTCGAGAGTTCCGTATGTTATAAGCCTCGTAGGACTCGCGCAGAAGGCAAAATCCTATCCCAATGATCTCTCGGGAGGAGAGCAGCAGCGCGTGGCTCTGGCAAGGGCGCTTGTAAACGACCCTCAGCTCATTATCGCGGACGAGCCGACCGGAAATATCGACCCGGAGCGCAGCTATGAGATAGTAGACCTTCTCAAGGCAATAAACGCCTGCGGTACGACGGTCGTAATGGTCACCCACCAGCACGACCTTGTGAAGTACTTCGGAGGAAGAATAATCAACATCAACACCGGCGCAGTCGTCTTTGACGAGGTTATAGGAGGCATTGATGAGACCCAGCAGCTTTAAGTACCTTGTGAAGCAGGGACTCGCAAGCGTATGGCATAACAGAGTTAACACCTTCGCGTCTTTGTGCATAGTAATCATTTCACTGGTGATGGTGGGCTTCGCGGTTCTGGCTTCTCTCAACATCTCCCGCCTCATCGGCTCGATAGAGCAAAGAAACGAGGTAGTAGTCGTCATTCTGGACGGCACCCCGGACAACAACATTTCTCTTCTTGGCAGCAAGCTTGCCGAAAATCCGAACATATTCGAGGTCAACTTCTACTCCAAGGAGGAAGCGTGGATAGACATGCAGTCGGAAATGACTGCCGACGAACAGGCGCTCTTTGACTACATAACCGAAAACCCGCTCCCCGACTGCTACAGGGTAAGAGTGTCGGACATATCCCTGCTTTCCCAGACCGTCTCTGAGATACAGGCCATGGATTCTGTGGAGCTGGTCAAGGCTCCTAATGACTTCGCGAGCATCCTGACAAGCGTGCGCAACGTCGGAGCAGTGGTGTTCGCCGTTATCATCATCGCGCTGGCTGTGGCGTGCTTTGTGATAATATCAAACTCCACCCGCACGAGCGTTTACGCAAGGCGGCGAGAGATAAACATAATGCGCTATGTCGGCGCGTCCAAGAGCTTTATAAGGATACCCTTCTTCGTTGAGGGACTCACCATCGGGCTTTTGGCGTCGGTAGTAGCCTTCGGACTTACCTGGTTTGCGTATGTTGAGATCTACAACATTGCCACCGACTATCTTAAGTCCTGGTCCTTCTTTACCTCCTCAGGGCTTATTCCCTTCAAGGATTTAGCCTTGGCGACAGGAGTTTGCTACCTTGCCTGCGGAGCTTTGATATCCTCCCTCGGCACGGTAATGGCGACAAGAAAGCATCTGAACGTATAAACGCATCGGAAAGGAAATCAAAGTGAGACTTTCATCTAAGTTTAAACGCGGATTTGCGGTATTCGCAGCAGTGCTGACCGCCATGAGCGCGTCTGTATACTACGGTACTCCGCATACTCTTGCCGACTCCACTCAGGAGGAGCTTGAGGACAGGCTGGAAGAGATAGAACGTGAACAGGACAAGCTGGACGACGCCATCTCCGAAACAGAGCACGACATCGAGCTTGAGGAAGAAAACCAGGAGTATATCGACGAGCAGATCGAAACTACCGAGGAGTATATAAGAACTCTCTCCGAGCTGATTTCCAACTATGACGGGCAGATATCCGACCTTGAGGATCAAATTTCCCTCAAGGAGACGGAGATAGCCAAGACCGAGCTGCTTATAGCAGATCAGCAGGCGGAGATAGAGGAGGGCGTTAAAATTTACGGCTCTCAGCTCAGAGCCATGTACATTTCGGGAACTGATTCGGTCGCGTCCGTCCTTATGGGCGCAACCGACTTCTTCGACATGCTGATGAAGCTTGAGCTGGTCAAGCGGGTCGCGGATTATAACGACGAGCTTATCGACCATCTCCTTGAGATAAAGGCAAGCTATGAAAACAGCAAGCTTGAGCTTGAGAACATGATATCAGACCTTGAAGCGGGCAAGCAGCAGGTCAACAGCAAAAAGAGCGAAGTAGAATCGCTGAGAGAAGAATGGTATGTCGAGCTTGATGGGCTCGAGGAGCTTTACAGCAAGAGCAAGGCTGAAATAGAGCGCCTTGAGGACATGAGGCAGTCATACGAGGACAACCGCGACGAGCTCGATGAAGAGGCGGAAGAAATAGAGGAAGAAATCCAGAAAATAATCCGCGAGCAGTCAAGGCAGGAATACATGGGAGACCTGGAGCCGGGAACCTTCCTGTGGCCTGTGGCCGGCTACTACCACATAACCTCCGGCTACGGAAGCCGCTGGGGAACCACCCACCGCGGAATCGACATATCCGGCTCGGGAATAGACGGCGCGGAAATAACCGCCGCCAATTCGGGAGTGGTGATTTTCGTATACAACGGCTGCACACACGACTACGGTAAGAGCAGGTCCTGCGGCTGCGGAGGCGGCTTCGGAAACTACTGCATAATCGACCACGGCGGCGGATACGCCACCCTGTACGGTCACTCAAAGGAGATAATAGCGGAAGAGGGCGACCATGTTACCACCGGAGACGTGATAGGCTATGTAGGCTCGACCGGCTACTCCACCGGCGCTCATCTCCACTTTGAGGTAAGAGTGGACGGAGAGAGACTCGACCCCGAGTCCTTCAACCTCATCAAGACCTGAGCCGAAGGGGGAATAGGCTACGAATAAAAAGATATCCCTCGGATTGACAATCTCTTTGATGGCGATAGCGGCAGCGATAACCTTTATCATATCAACAAGCTACTCGATGAGCATCTACGACGGACTGGTGGCTGACGTCCAGCAAAGAGCCGAGATGTACACAAAGCTGGAGCAGATTGACACCTATGTCCGCTCCTACTACGACGGCACGATAGACGAGGACGCTCTTATCGAATCGCTTGCCGACGCCTATATAGATGTTCTTGGCAGCAATGACGCCGAGTACTACGACGCGTTTGAGTACACGCTCTACCGCGAGCACCTCAGCGGCACACATCTCGGAATAGGCATATACGCGGAGGAGGTCGGCGGCTGCCCGCAGATAACCCACGTCATAGCAAACAGCCCTGCCGCCGCGGCGGGACTGTCGGTCGGAGAGAGCATAATTGAAATCAACGGCGAAAGCGTGCTTGAAATGGGGTACGACAGGGCATATGCCCTTCTTCGCGCGGAAAGCGGCACGCCGCTTATGCTCACTATCCGCTCCGGCGGAGTCGACCGCTCTGTATCGGTATCCACCATCCAGATGACGGTCGCCTCGGTGAGGACCGACATTTTCGACAGCTACGGCTACATCCAGGTATACGAGTTCTCGGAAAAAACCTATCAGCAGTTTATCGCCGCCTACTCCATGCTTCTTTCCTCGGATGTCAAGGGTATAATAATCGACCTTAGAAACAACACCGGAATGATATTTGAGCCGGTATTCAACCTTTTGAACGTGCTTCTTCCGCCGGGAAGCGTGCCCTATATCGAGACTGAGCTCACCGGAGAGTCCTCCGAGGCAGACCCGGCAAGCGGAGACAACGCTATAACCATTCCGGTAGCCATACTTGTAAACTCAAGGACCTCGGGTCCCGCCGAGCTGATGGCGGTTTCTCTTCGCGACGGGCTTGCGTCTGCCTGGGTAATAGGCTCGTCTACGGCGGGCAATGCGGAACTCAGCGAGATATTCGACCTCTATGACAACACAGCCATAGGCATACCGGTCGCGACTCTGTCGACCACGCACACCAGCTTCTCCGACACCGGCGTTCAGCCGGACTATGAAATAGCGATGGCGGCGGATACTCCCGCCGACCTGATAAAGCTTGACGAAAACACCGACGCCTGCATCAGAAAGGCGATAGAGGTCGTTTCCCAGACGGCAAATTAAAAGGCGGAAGGCTTTGCCTCCCGCTATGCGGCAAGCTCCCCCCGCGGCAAAATAACTGCCGCAGGGGGAGCTGTTTTATACTGGATATGTTCAGCCGAGCAACGCCTTCGCCTTGAGTATGGCTATCTGGGTCTTGCTGTCGGGTATCTCGTCCCGCATAACCATATTTACCGCCTCGTCAAAGGGAATCGGCACTATGTCG
>CASDRM010000066.1 GCA_949283135.1 uncultured Ruminococcus sp. | reverse complement strand
CTCTTCTTATGCAGTATCTTCTTGGCAAGACTACCGACAAGAGCGAGAGGGCGTATCTTATCAACTACTTCCTTGAGCAGTTCAGGACTACGCTGTACCGTCAGACCATGTTTGCCGAGTTTGAGCTCCTTACCAACGAGATGGCTGAGAGGGGAGAGACCCTTACTGCCGACGCTTTGTGCGAGCTGTATCACAAGCTTAACGTCGAGTATTACGGTGAGGACATGGTGGTTGACCGCGAGATAGACTTTGAGTGGTCAAGAGTGCCCCATTTCTATTATAACTTCTACGTTTTCCAGTACGCCACAGGCTTCTCGGCTGCGATTGCGCTCTCTCAGAGGATAATCAAGGAGGGAGAGCCTGCGGTCAAGGATTATCTTAAGTTCCTTTCGAGCGGTTCATCAACCGACCCGATATCTTTGCTTAAGATTGCCGGAGTGGATATGAATTCTCCCGAGCCTGTCGCTCAGGCGCTTGAGCTTTTCGGAAAGCTTATCGACGAGCTTGACGAGCTGCTCGGATAAACAGCCTATCAATACTAAACGAGGTGCTTTAATGAGCTACTATGTCGGAATCGACCTTGGAGGCACAAACATAGCTGCCGGGGTAGTAGACGAAAAATTCAGGATAATAGCCCGATCTAAGCTGAAAACAAATCGTGAGCTTCCGGGCGACGAGGTGATACGCTGCTGCGCGGAGGCTGCAAGGCTGGCTGTTGAGAACGCCGGTCTTAAGATGGAGAATATAAGCGCGGTCGGTCTTGGGTCTCCGGGAACGGTAAACTGCAAAACCGGCGTGATAGAGTACGCCAACAACCTGAATTTTGCAAACACGCCTGCCGCCGAGATACTTCGCAGCGAGCTCGGGATACCTGCGTATGCAGAGAACGACGCCAACGCCGCCGCATATGCGGAGTTTGTAGCCGGAAGCGCAGTCGGAGCAAAGGACGTCGTGTGTATCACCTTGGGAACCGGCGTAGGCGGAGGAATAATTATCGGAGGAAAGCTTTATTCCGGCTTTAATTACGGCGGAGCGGAGCTTGGACACACCGTAATAGACATAAACGGTCCCGAGTGCACCTGCGGCCGCCATGGCTGTTTTGAGGTATATTCCTCCGCTACCGGACTTATCAGGATGACGGTAGAGGCGATGAAGGAGCATCCGGAGTCGATGATGCATTCGATGATGGGCGACCATGTATCCGCCAAGCTTGCCTTTGCCGCAATGAGAGCGGGAGACGAGACCGCAAAAGCTGTCGTGGATAAGTATATCAAGTACCTTGCCGCGGGCATAACCAACACTATAAACGTCTTCCAGCCGGATATACTGTGCATAGGCGGCGGAGTCTGCAACGAGGGCGATAACCTTTTGATTCCGTTAAGGGAACAGGTTGCGGGTGAAGTTTACACAAGACGAGGATCAAAAAACACTAAAATAGTGATAGCCTCGCTCGGAAACGATGCCGGAATAATAGGCGCGGCATATCTTTGGCAGAGCAGGTAGCCTTGACAGGAAAGGAAACGCAGCGATATGAAGCTCTACATTAAGCAGAGAGTGTTCTCGTGGACGGACACATATGACGTATACGGCGAGAATATGCTCCCGAAGTATTTTGTAAAGGCGGAGTTTTTCACTATAGGTCATAAGATCCATATTTACGACCACGCCTCCGGAAACGAGGTCGGCGTTATCAGGGAGAAGCTGTTTACCATGTTCGGCGGCGCCGAGATAAGCGCGGGAGGGCGCGAGCTTGGCAGCATCACAAAGCATTTCAGCTTTTTGCGTCCCAAGTATAGTATTGACTACAACGGCTGGAGGATAGAAGGCGATTTCTTCGGCTGGGACTATTCTATAACCGACAGATATGGTGAAACTGTTGCGCTCATAAGCAAGGAGCTCTTCAACTGGGGAGACACCTATTCCCTTGAGATATTCAGCGACAGCAATGAGCTTGACGCTCTGATGACTGTTATTGCGATAGACATGCTGAATTGCGGAAGAAGTTAGGCGCGAAAGAGGGTGCTTTTATGAAGATACTTGCCGTTGATTACGGAGACGCAAGGACAGGGCTTGCGTGCTGCGACGCATACGAGTCGATAGCCTCGCCTGTGGGAACGGTATGCGAGTGGAACCGTGACGCCTGCGCGGCGAAAATTGCCGCTAAGGCGGCTGAGCTCGGCTCCGAGCTGATAGTAGTCGGCTTGCCGGTGAATATGGACGGGGGCCGCGGAGAGCGCGCGAAAAGGTGCGAGGAGTTTGCGGCTTCGCTCAGAGAACTGACCGGTCTCGAGGTGGAACTGTGGGACGAGCGGGTGACCACCGTTCAGGCGATAGGTATTTTGAACGAGACCAATGTTCGCGGCAAGAAGAGAAAGGCGGTCATAGATACCGTCGCGGCGACCCTGATACTTGAAAGCTACCTGAGCTACCGAAAGAAAAAGTCGGGCAGCAAGCAGCAGGTATAATTATTTCCAAACAAACAAAAAACCGTTTGCAGCCTTTTCAAGTAAGGTTGCAAACGGTTTTGCTGTTAAAAGAACTCCGCCTTGTCGCCACATGCGTATAAAACCCGCTGTTAAGCAGGGCGGGTAAATCGTCCCGAATGTTTCACGCTCCCTTCGTCCGCCATAGGCGGGAGGTCTGCAATCCGCACCCGGAGAACAATTCCCTTTTAAGAAGTGTAGGATTATATCAAACATGCTTAATCGAGCAAGGCAGAATTAGATTATACTTTATCGAGTGCATAACGCAGCTTTTGTACTGCGAGATTATTATATCCACGCGCAAGGAATTTATGCCGAAGATCTCAGGCTCCCCGCACGAGCGGGTGTAGCGGCTCAGCTTGGATCGCGCTCGCTGATATCGTCGTCCTCTTCGCCGTCGTCATCGCCGTCGTAGTAATCTTCAAGACGGGACATGAAAATTTCGCCGATCCTGTCGTACTCATCGTCGTCATCGATGGTGACAAGCATTTCCTCGCCGTCGGAATAGTCAGACTTGAGGATTACGAGCTCTCCGCTGTCTGAGATTATGTCGGAGGGGTTATCGTAGTAGGGAACCATGGCGTAATATTTGTTGTCTCCCTCTTCGTAGCAGTCGATAAGTTCAAAGGTTTGCTCTTTGCCGTCCTCATCACTCAAGGTATAGAGGTCGGGAGTATAGTCCATATCGTCCATTCTCATTTTTAGCTCCTCTCTCGGCTGATTTCTTTGTCCGATGTAATTATAATGTATTTTTGAGTTAAAGTCAACATCAAACAGGTAAAGATATATATAAATAAAAAAATTAGAAAAAAGTTTTCAAAAGGTATTGACATTGCACAAAACATGTGCTATATTATAGTTGACAAAAGAAAAGAGAAGTCGAGGAAAATAAAAAAGGAGAGGGTTCCGATGTACAGGTAAGTCTGAGGATAAAGACTCCAACAGCAGTCGGCAGATGATGACCGGTGAGTAACATAATGATGCTTTTCAAAAAGCTGAAGTCTTTAGTTGACGCAGATCTGAACTTGCTTAGCGAAAGCGGTAAATTTAAGAAAATGCGAAGCGAAAGATGAGGCAAGAAAGGGAGCATGATTAGTTACACATAGTAAGCAAAAAAGGATGGATGATTGTTATGAGGGCTGCCAGAAGCGGAATTTGTTAACAAAAATCCAACAATAGAAAGGTGTGAGTCCGGCATTCTGTGCATAGAAGAAGTTTCTAAGCCTCCGGTAAACCGACCAGACCTGGTACATTTTGAGGTGTTTCTCAATCGGGACTGATTCCCACTTGTTTGAAACAGGCTGAAAGGTGTAGGTCAAAGACCTATTAAAGCTGGTTAAAGGCAATAAAGAAACTGACTGAGAAATTTACGATCCGAGTCGAATGACTTTGCAGGGGCTGTTCCCTGAGAAAGTTTCTCGGAGCCTATAAATACCTTAAGGGGTAATTCCCCGAACGGTAATAATCGCTGAACGAAATCTTAAATCCAAGGAGTAAAATCCAAGGAGGGTATATCCCAATGAAGCTATTCAGAAGATGTATGGAAATCTGAAGTGAAGGGGTGAGTCCAACAAAGACTTTAGCTTTGGCTTAAATATCTGACTGTAGGGTTACGGGCTGGTTTAAGCGCTGATAAAGAAACTGTATAGAGACCGGATGCTTAGAGATAAGCGGACGGCTTAAGGATAGACAAATAAACGAAAAGGATTGAGTCCCATGAAGCTGACAGAGGAATCCCGTATAATCTGAAGTGACTTTAGACTTTAAAGATCACGGTTCTGTAGAGGTACAGCGTGACCGAGAGCTTAAATTAACTGCTTATGAGTTGATCTTAGCGCAGTTAACGTAAGAAGAGTAAAATTAAGCAAAGGATTGAGTCCGATGATAATCGCGGTAATGTCAGATTAGATCTGATATTCGTCAAAACTTGATGTCAAGTCATGAGCTATCATGATTCTGTAGAGGTACAGCTTGTTTAGCAGCTTGGCTTACGACAAAATGTTTGCGAAAAGGGTTGATTCCGATGATTGTATTCAGGATAACTGGTAGAATCTAAAGTGAAAGGGTGAGTCCGACAAAGACTTTAGTTTAGTTCAAATGACAGACACCTGACAGATTTTCGTGAAAGCATATCCAAAGCCCAAGGCAATGAACATGCGGTTCACGGCAAGCATAAAGCAGGAGCACAGTTAGCTTTTTGGCGAGTTGTGCTACAGGCTGATGCAGATTTCAGGTATGCGTCAAGCGACATGATTAAAGATTTGGGTGCCTTTAAGGCATGACATGGATTAAGGTTTATTTGGTAATACAGATATAGAGGATATGATTCCCATGAAAATATTCAGAAGGTATATCAAAACCTGAATGGTAGGGGTGAGTCCAAAGAAGAGTTTAGCTTAACACATCGGTGTTATGTGCCATGAGTATCGACAAGACGCCGTAAGGTGTCACCGAGATGCAAAGAGGCAATAAGACATCAGATGTACGAATCAAATAATAGATCGTGTTTGAAGGAAACAGAAATTCAATACTTGATTCATCTGTGTGATGTTTTCAAGAGAATAATCAGGAGCAGATAATTGCAAATGGTAGTTGAAGAAACTAATCAGTAATGGCGGGCATTCTCCGTAAGGTGTGTGTCCGCCGTATTGACTCCTTTGCTGAGGTAAATGCAATTAGGACGAAGGCTGATTCATAGGATCATGTTCTGGCGATAGGATTTTTGACAGCTTTTTCGTTCGTAGCCTGAATCTTGATAACCAAAGTTACAAAGAACCGTTGTTTGTTCAAGTTTATACATTGTGTATCTACGAGAGCAAGAGCTTGAATTTTATAGCGACAGCTATTTGACCCAACCTCACGGCAAGCGAACTGTTGACATATGTTTATAGTCGGATTGTGTTGATCCGGCGGAGAACAACGCAGGAAAGCCTGAGCGAATACAGCAGCCTTGAAAATTAGCGAGTAAACAATTTTCTCGGATGAAGTATTTCGGCTTTTCGGTAGAAGCAGCAAACGCCGAAAACGATATTGAGGATAGCTTCTTTTGAAGCCTCCCGTCCATGTAATTCTCGGAAGGGAAGTCAAGAGTGTGTTCACGGCGGATCTTCCCGTTGATTCGAGAAGAGCATTTAAGTGATAATGTCCTCGATGTGTGCTTTCATATGACGCAGCTTCCTGAGCGGCTCCCGGGTAGTTCTCGGGGAATGGGTGTTCAAGCCAGTCCGGGCAAGGTCACGGCTGAAATTGGATTGAATAGGCTGCCTTCAGTAAAACACATAGGTTTTATAATTGTATAAATTCGGGGGAGCGAGTCAAATCGCTCCCCCTTCAGTTTTTTGTAACCTCCGGCAGTGCCTGGGCATAAAATAAACTAACGGCAGGCAGTCTGCTTTAAAAAAGTATTGAGGGGATATGCAGACAACACCGAGCCGTTTTTATATATAGCCGTCACAGAAATATCTTTGGCGGCGTTTTGGTGTTGGGAGAAAAATAATCTGTTATGCAGACTGTAGCTAAAGCAAGTCAAGTGAGAAAATAGTTTAGTAAATATTTCGCCGGGATTTGAGCTTTTCGGGCTTGCATAGCAATTTTATTTGGAGTATAATTACCGTGAATAGTTATAAGGAGAGAAATAAAATGAACATTCTTATCAGTTCTTCTATCCTTTCCGCTGATTTTGGTTTTTTGTCCGCCGAGCTTGACCGTTCCTTTGACGCCGGTTGTGATCTTATACATTTTGACGTAATGGACGGACATTTTGTTCCCAACCTGAGTTATGGAGTTCCTGTGCTCAAGTCTCTGAAAAAATATTCGAGGCTTCCCATGGATGTCCATCTTATGATAACCGACCCGCTTGAGTATGTAGATAAGTTTGCCGATGCCGGAGCGGATATAATTACTTTTCACGCTGAGGCAAACGGCAGCCCGGAAGAAATAATAGAGAAAATTCACTCACGAGGCATCAAGGCTGGCGTATCTGTCAAGCCCAAAACTCCGGTGTCGGTGATCTATCCGTATCTGGACAAGCTTGACATGGTGCTTGTGATGACGGTTGAGCCAGGCTTTGGCGGTCAGGGTTTCATGTATGACATGCTTCCAAAAATAAAGGAGCTCAGGAATAAGCTTGATTCCATGGGGCTTGCAACTGATATAGAGGTAGACGGAGGAATATCGGACAGCACGGCTCCATTGGTAAAGGAAGCAGGAGCAAACGTACTTGTTTCCGGGTCGTATCTTTATAAAGCTGAGGATATGGCTCAAAACGTCAAAAAGCTTCGGGGATAGAAGCGCCATACATAATCTCTCCATGCTCGCAAAAAAGCCGTTTGTAGTCTTTTCCTATGAATACCCGCTCCGAATGCTCACAGATCAGGGGGAGTAGTGTGGGGACGGCTCGTGTGGGAATTGACGTGCAAAGATAGTAAAGGCTTCCGAGCTTGACTTGCGCTTGGACGTACTTGGAAAGAATAGTGACAAGATTTTTGAGCTCGTTCATGGTGGACGCACAGCAGCATAGATCCATTATGGCGGGCCAAGCCGCAAGCCTAACCCGTTTTTGTGGTTTGATGCCCGAGGGTTCGGATACTTCGGAAATAGATATCACCCTTCCGTGATTTGATTTTGTTTGGAGTTTTGTGTTTTAGTTTGCTCGAAGGATGGTGAATAAGATTAACTCAGTCTCCTCAGTTTCAGACAGGTCAGAGCTTCAGCGCTTTGCAAGGCTTACTGTCTTCCTTGTTTCACTCAATGTGATGGCGTTTTACTACTACGGCTACAGGGCTGTCATAATATCGCTTTTGTCAGTAGGCGTCAGTCTGCTGACCGAGTATATATGCTGTACATTGACCGGCAAAAAGTTTGACATCAAGGACACATCTCCGATTGTATCGGCAATGATACTCGCCCTTTTGATGCCGGCGTCTGTGCCATACATGGTCGTAGCCTTCGCAAGTGCGTTCATGATATCCGTCGGCAAGTTTGCTTTCGGCGGGAATAACAATCTTATTTTCAGTCCTGCCGCTGTTGCGTATGCGTTTTCCGCGCTGACATGGTCCAATAATGTGCTCAGGTTTCCGTCTCCCGTTCCGTTCGGTCAGCTTCCGCTGTGGACGGAGGTTACGGATGGACTGAACTATTCTTTTACGCATTACGCTGATATTTCGCTCAGTTCTGCAAGCTACCTTGACATAATCTGGGGCAGGCTGTCAGGGCCGATGGGAACGATGAGCGTGGTAATAATTATAATCTGCGCTGTTTCTCTGTACTTTTTCAGGGACATACCAGGAACCGTGCTGTTCAGCGGGGTGGCGGTCAATGTGCTGCTGTTTGTGATATTCCCACTGACTGCTACAGGCTGGACTGCCGTAATATACGCTATGACCACCGGCTCATTTATGTTTGTTTTAGTATTCATGGCGTGCGATTTTCGATTTACTCCTAAAAGAGCCTTCGCGCAGATTTTGTACGGCGGTATTTTTGCCTCGCTCTCGTATCTTTTGAGAAGGTTTTCAGGGATGGAGACCGCCGCGATATTTTCGCTTTTGATAGTGAGCATTTTCTCTGCCGAGCTGGATAAGCTTGACATGCAGCTGACAAGGCTTATTCACTTCCTGCGCAAGAAAATAGGCAGCTCTATTGTATATATTGGTAAAAGGGCTAAATCGGGACAAACGGACTTAGAGGGGAAGAATGCTGAGCCGTTATCAAGCGGTTCAGATCAGCCGGGCGACAATTCGGCAAATGCGGGGGACATCGCCGGAAGCGATGAAGCCGCGTCGGGGTTGAAGCCTGAAGGCGCCGGATGATGCGCGTAACAAAGTCGCATTGCCAAATCTAAGTGAAAGGAGTGGCAGCATGAACGAAAACAGCCGCGTAAGCGTCGCCGGAAAGGAAGCGCTTCTGACATCAAACGCGCTTTTGTCGAACGGCTCTATAATTGCGCCTGCGGTAGTTGTCGCGACCGGATTTATGCAGTCGCTTGCGCTCTGCATAGTTTTCAGCATAGTTACATATGTTACGATTGCGGTCTGCTCCTTTGTGCCAAGAAAACTGGTTTACACCGTTCGTATTATATTATACACCTTTGTCGCGTCTTTAGTGTATGTACCTGTTTCCATAATGCTCGAGGGCATAATGCCCGTCCAATACGCTGCGCTGGGAATATATGCGCCGCTTTTGATTACAAATTCGCTTATAACGGTAAAGACGGAAGCAAAGTTCTACCGCCTGAAAAGGGATTATATGCTCGAGCTTGCCGGATTTTATGTTTTCGGCTACGATATCGCGCTTTTATTCTTCGGAACGTTAAGGGAACTTCTTGCCAACGGCGGACTTATGGGCTCTCGTATTTTGCCGCTTGCCGTTCCGTCGATGTCAACCGTTTTCGGAGGATTTATGCTCCTTGCCGTAATGAGCGCACTGTTCAGATGGATAGTGAAGCTATCCATCAAAAGAGGGGAGCAGCCTAGATGAACCTGATTTTGCGGACTCTTCTCGCTTCGCTTGCGGCAGTAACCGTAGAAAACGTAATTTTTACAACTGCATTTGGTACAAGCACGCTTATCGAGCTTACAAGGAAAAAGTGGAATATTCTTTCCTTCGGAGGATTTATAACTGCGTTTGCTGTGCTTGGCAGCATTATATCCTGGCTCTTTGAGAAGGTTATGCTACAAAACAGCATAGCGCAGAGGTTTATGCCGTCGGCGTACATTCTCTCGATAGGAATCGTCTATATTTTTACGCTTATAGCTATATGGCTGATATCAAAGAAAGTCTTTAAGAAGCTCAAAAAATATGTTCACCTTTCCGCATTTAACTGTACGGTACTGAGCGCGTTGTTTAACAATACTATAACAGGCGCAGAGCTGCCACAGAGGATACTCTATTCGGCTCAGATAGGAATAGGCTTTGCCCTGGCTACATACATCTTTTCTGTGAACTATAACAAGCTGAATTCTGAGGACATACCGTCGGCGTTTTCCGGTTTTCCGATATATCTTTTGTATATAGGAATAGTTTCAATGATAGTCTACGCCGTCGGCTTCTGAGTTTTCACTTAAGGGGATAGAAGCATGTCAAATAAAAGGTACAAGGTCAAAAAGGACAAACCGATTTTTAATACTCGCAAGCAGGGCAGCTCTCTGCTTGGGATAATTATAATGGTGATTTTGCTTGCCGCGCTCGTATTTGTAGGTTACAGCGTTGGTAAGCCTATACTGGAGTATTTCAGCGGCGAAAGTGACAGCCCTTCTTCCCAGCAGGGGGACATGCCTTCGGTAACAGACCGGACGGACGCGACAACACCCGTATCTACCGGCTCTGAAGATGAAACCGACAGGACGGAGCAGGAGGAAGAGGAGCCGGAAGTTCCTCCGGTGAGAAAAAACATACTCTATATCAGCTATCCGCAGGGTACTGTCTTATCGGCTTCATACGAGAGTATGATACTGTCCCGGCTTGAGTCAGAGGATATGTCAGGCTATTACGGAGTTTGCATAGACCTTGTTCTTGACGGCGGAGAGGTTACATATCAAAGCGAAAACACAACCGCTATAGAATCAGGCGCAGTGATAGCGGGCGGCATATCGGATCTTAAGATGATTGCGGACGCTATAAGAGAAGCAGGGCTTGTCCCGTATGCGAGGGTGTCGGCGCTGAGCGATCATATAGTTTCATGGTACGACAAGAGCACCAGCTACATGTTTGAAAATTCAGACTCAAGATGGCTTGATAACACCGCGGCAAGCGGCGGAAAGCCGTGGCTTTCGCCGTTCAGCAGGAGCGCTCGTGAGTACATGAACGCCATTTGTTCGGAAATTTCAGAAGCGGGCTTTGTCGGGATGATAGCCGGCGAGCTTGAGTTCCCGCCGTTCAGAAGCACGGATCTTAACTATATCGGTCAGTCGGTAAAGGATGAAAACAGATATACCGCGCTTGTTGACTTCTCGACCGGAATGAGCGAGTCATTCGGTGAGGAAAACGAGTTTTATATCGAGGTCTCAGCCAGGGACATAATAGCGGGCAGCGACGAGATACTTATAGATCCGGACAGCCTTCCGACAGATACGGTGTATGTCAGATTCGACCCTGATGAGCTCGGCATGAGGATCTCGAGAGAAAACGGTAAAGAGGTTTCATTTGAGGGACTAAGCGAGGTTTATCTGCTGAAAACAGTATTTATGCTTGTAAACGACAGTCTGGAGGGCTCCGGGTTAAATATAGTTCCCCTGATTTCGGGCGTGGAGCTTAACGACGACTTCTACGACATGCTCAACGAGATAGGCTACTCCGATTCCATGGTGATAATTAGTCAGAATTAAGCCGCATCACACACCGTAACAATTTTGTAAGACATATATTGATCGCGTTATGTAAGGTTACTGGTCGAATGCGCTTTGGCAAATTGCACATGAGGGCAAAATGGCATCCTGCTGACTTTAGGATCAGGATAGTTTTTTGCAGAGTTGCTCACGATTTTTGGCGATCGGCGTATGATCTGTGTGACATGATGTGAAATGCGCTGTCACTTTATGGGAAGCTTTATAGCCTTTATTCACATAGGACGATTAAAGAGGTAGATAGCGTGTATTCGGTCAAATATAGCGTAATTATGCCTGCGCACAACGCCGCAGAATACATATCAAGAGCGATGGACAGCATTCTTACGCAGCAAAATGAAAGATATTCCTATGAGCTCATAGTAATTGACGATGGTTCAACGGACGATACTACAAAAATAGTACAGTCATACTGTTCAAAAAGGGTAACTCTTATCCACGCTGACCACTGCGGCCCGGGAAAAGCAAGGGAGATAGGTCTGCAAAATGCCACAGGTGAATATGTTCTCTTCGTAGATGCGGACGACTATGTCTATCCGCAGTATTTTGAAAGAATAGACGAAAGTATTTCCGACGATGTTGATCTCCTCGAGTTCGGGTATTATAACGAGCAGACAGGAAGAAATATTGTTCCTCATAGGTTCAGAAAGCATATGTCCGTGCTTTTCAATTTTATGTACGAGCCGTATGGTTATCTTGCCGCGATGTGGTCAAGAGTGATAAGAAGAAGGCTATTCGAGGGTGTAGGGCATTCCAAGGCGATATATACTGAGGATTATTATGTTCTTTATCAAATCTATCGGAAAGAGCCGACAATCAAAAAATTAGACGACATATTGTATTACTACTGCAAGAACAGCAATTCAATTACTAACGATTATTCTGACGAGAGCAAGATAAAAAGAAACGCCATAGCGAGCCTTGATGTTGGAACCAGCCTTCTTGAGCGGTTTGCCGACAAAGGAGCGGAAAAAAGACGTCTTGAGGCTTACATATGCCTGACCTGTGCAGGAGTATATTCTCTTTATAATCGGTATGGCGTCACCGACGGCAAAGCTGAATTTGTGAGAATATTCAGAAAGCATGTCAGCTTAGGCGCATTTATGGTCTCCGGCTTGATACCAAAGATGGTGATTTTGATTTTCGGTTTATCGCCTAAGCTTTATTCAAAGCTGTCATCGTTGATAAATCACCGATGAGGCTGATACGGGCAATATGCCCGCTTTTTTGTATAAACCGCCGGTAGAGAGAATTAAACCGATGGTCGGTTGCTCTTTTCAGGAGGAAGTGCTATCATAGAAGCAGACTGAATGAGGGGAGAAAGTTACATTCTATGGAACAGACTATCGGAAATCTTATAGCGGAACACAGAAAAAGACTTGGATATACTCAGTCCGAGCTTGCTGCGCGTTTAGGAGTTACGGATAAGGCGGTTTCGAAGTGGGAAAGAAACCTGTCCTGTCCGGACATAAGCCTTCTGCCTAAGCTTTCCGAGCTGTTCGGAATATCAATAGACGAGCTGATGCATGGAAAATCTTGCTGCGAGGATAGCATAGAGGAGCCGAGGCGGAGGGCAGTTCTGCCGTCAGGATTGGCGGAAACCGTGAGAACGGTGCTGACGGCTGTAGCAATGGCGATGGGAGTCGCGACCGCGGTGCTGTCTCTGATGGGCAGCATAGAAACCGAAAACGCCTCTGTGCTGCTCGGAATAGGGCTTGCCTGCGCAGGAGCGGCAATGCTGTCTCGCGGAAAGACGAACGAATAAGAATAAGCTGGTATTAAATAGAGAGCCTTCCGGCACAACAGCTTGGAAGACTCTCTATTTTATATTTTAAGGAGGATTTTATGTGGTTAGCATAGCTGCGCGGG
>CASDRM010000065.1 GCA_949283135.1 uncultured Ruminococcus sp. | reverse complement strand
CATGTACATGTATATGACCTCGGTGTCATAAGCCACGGTGGGATAAAGCTTGCCAAGGTATGTAATCTTTTCCGCTCTTGCGCCTATCTCCTCCTTGAGCTCGCGGACGCCGCAGGCGAGCGGCTCCTCGCCAGCCTCCCGCTTTCCGGCGGGTATCTCGAGCAGAACGGTGTGGAACGGGTATCTGAACTGGCGCACGAATAGTATCTCGCCCCTGTCGTTTATCGGAAGAATACACACTCCTCCGCTGTGGACGACGTACTCCCTTATCGCGTCCTCGCCGTTTTCAAGCTGAACCTTGTCCCTTTTGAGCTTGAGTATCCTGCCGTCGTATATCTCCTCGCTCTCAAGCGTCTTTTCCTGTAAATGCTCAACAGTCATTTTTTCCTCCTTAGCGGTACGCCGCAGCCTTAATCGTCTATATACCTGATAACAGCCACCACCCTGCCGAGTATCGACACCTCGTCCGGAATTATCGGCTGCATGCTGTCGTTCTCGGGCTGAAGCCTGTAGTGCCCGTTCTCCTTATAAAACCTCTTGACCGTCGCGTCGCTGCCGTCCACCAGCGCGACAACTATCTGACCGTTTTCGGCGGAGGAGCACTGCTCCACCACTATGGTATCGCCGTCCAGAATCGCGGCGTTTATCATCGAATCTCCCCTGACCCGAAGCGCGAACAGCCTGCCGTCATACCTCTTATTTGTCTTGAAGCTTATGTAGCCCTCTATATCCTCGATGGCGGTTATGGGCTTGCCTGCGGTGACAGTTCCCAAAAGCGGGACGCTGAGGCTGTCCCTGTCCTCTCTGAGCGTCACCGAGCGGTTGAGATTCTCGCCGCGCTTCTCAAGAAGCCCCTCCTCGACCAGCCGCTGTATCGAGCGGTGAACCGTCGAGGTGGATTTGATGCCGAGCGCGGAGCAAATCTCCCTCACGGTAGGCGGTATGCCGTCCGCCGCGCTCTGCCTTATATACTCGTATATCGCCCTGTCCTTGTCGCTTAACATCACTGCTTTTTAGCCTCCCCGTTGGGCTCCTCCATTTTTGCGGCAAGCCGCTTGGCTACCTTGTATATATCCCCGCAGCCCATGGTTATTACGAGGTCTCCCGGTCTTACATTATTATATAAGTACTCGACGCACTCGTCAAATGTAGGGGTCAGAACGCAGCGCTCAAGCTTCGCGGCGAGGTCGGAGGAGTGTATGCCATAGGTGTTTTTCTCCCTCGAGCCCATTATCTCGGTGAGAACAGTAAGGTCGGCTATGTCAAGAGCTTTTGCGAAATCGTCAAGCAGCATCGCCGTGCGGGAATAGGTAAACGGCTGGTGGACAGCGACTATCCTCCCAAAATCGAGCTCCTTTGCCGCGCGAAGAGTAGCGGTTATCTCCGCAGGGTGATGGGCGTAGTCGTCCGCTATGGTGACTCCTCCGATTTCAGCTATCTTCTCAAACCGTCTTATCGCTCCCCTGAAGCCTGCTATGCCCTTTGCGATGTCCGAGGCGCTTATTCCGCAGTAGTATGCAGCCGCTGCCGCAGCCGCAGCGTTTAAGATATTGTGCCTGCCGGGGATATGAAGCTCGGTCTTAAGGAGCTTTTCGCCCTTATGCCATATCTCAAACTCGGCAAGAAGTCCCTTTCTCGATATTATCACCGGGTAGAAATCGTTTTTGTCCGTCCAGCCGAAGCTCACCTTGTCCTTGCCGGAAACAGCCGAAACGACGTCGAGCGTATTCTTGTCGTCGCCGTTATAGACTACGCACTTGGTGGCGTTGGACGCGAATTTTTTAAAGGAGCGCTTCAGGTTTTCGACCGTCCCGAAATAGTCCAAGTGATCGGCGTCGATGTTGAGTATCAGCGCGACGTCCGGATAAAGCTTGAGGAAGGTGTCTACAAACTCGCATGACTCGCACACCATGGTATCGCTTTTCCCGAACCGCCCCGAGCCGCCTATCGAGCGGAGCTTTCCGCCTATGACGCAGCTAAGGTCAACGCCAGCCGCAAGAAATATCTCGGTCAGCATGGAGGAAACTGTTGTTTTTCCGTGAGTGCCGGAGACGCAGACAGCGTTAGAGTACCAGCTTGTCACCAGCCCCAAAAGCTCTGAGCGTTCCAGAACCGGCACTCCGCTCGCCCTTGCGGCGATAAGCTCAGGGTTATCCGCCATTATGGCGGCGGTGTGGACTATCAGGTCCGCGCCCTCGATATTTTCCGCCCGCTGCCCAAGATACACCGGTATCCCCATCTTGCGCACGGCGTCAAGGGTCTCCGTCTCGTTGTTGTCTGAGCCTGTAAGATAGTAGCCAAGCCCGTGCAGAATCTGAGCAAGCGGATACATTCCGCTGCCGCCTATTCCGATAAAATGTATGTGTTTTTTTCCGTCAAGAATATTCTTAAGCTCCGACAGTTCCATGTTAGTCTCCGAAAATTTATCTGATTTAGTCATCACGGCTTTTACCCGCGACCCGTTCAAGAATAGTATATTACATTCTAAGGAAAAAATAAACACCCTTTTTTGATATTTTGAATATTTGACCTGCGAAAAGCCAAGAATATCGGCAAAAGCATTGAAGGGACGGATAAAAATGACAATCACAGGCATAAAAGTTAGAAAGCTTATCCCGGAGGGAAGGCTAAAAGGCGTTATAAGCGTCACCTTTGACGACTCCTTTGCCGTTCACGACATAAAGGTAATAGAGGGCGACCAAAGGCTTTTTGTCGCCATGCCCTCCCGAAGGGACGAGTCGGGAGTGTTCCGCGATATCGTTCACCCTATCTCGCGCGAGGCAAGACAGGACATGGAGCAAAAGATACTTGAGGCGTATCGGGACGCCGTCCGGGAAGCCGCCGACGCGGCAAATAGCGGCGAGACCGATAAATCTGACGCGCAGACGAGGCAGGAAAGGGAAGTGCTGCCGCACAGCGTTCAGTCCCATGCCGGCCGCAGACCGACCGCGGAGCCGTCATAGGCGGATCAGCCGCAGGCAGATATTAGCCTGCCGCATTGTAAAAACACCTCAAAAGCATAAATTGCCGGGCTGGTTTCAGGCATCTGATACCAACCCGGCAATTTACTTTAGCCGCGCTCGCTCACTGAGGAGCTAAATAACTGATTTTTCAGGCAATAATGGTCTTTGCCTTTGCGACGATACATCTGTCGTTCTCGTAGGACAAAACGGACTGCGCCCTGCCTATTTCCACCCACTTGATGTCCGCGATTTCCTCCTCCTGGGGAATAAAGTCGGAGTTCTTTGCCTTGGCGAGGAAGTAAACCACGATTTTTTGGGTTCCCCTCTTGGGCGAATAGGAGACGGTCTCCCTGAACGAGGCGTCGATTATCACATCAATGCCCGTTTCCTCCATAATCTCCCGCTGAGCAGTCTCTATCTCAGTCTCGCCGGACTCGACATGACCCTTCGGGAAAGACCAGTGACCGCTGTTGACATGCTTGATCAACAGTATCTCGGTATTGCCATGAAACTTGCGGTAGACTATTGCTCCGCAGGATTTTTCATGAAGCATCTTTGATTAGCCCTTGTTCCCTTCTTAAAATTTCATAATTCATACTAAGTATACCACAGCGGCGCGCTTTATGCAACCGTTTGAGAAAAGAATTGCGCAGTTATTATCAAATATACCATGAGTTTGATGCGTTGAGCCCCAACCAAAGAGTCCCCATGCCAAATAAAAAACCGGTCCCTCCGAAGGAAAGGACCGGGCTATGGCAATGAGCCGTTTGATTACTGATTTTCCTCAATATATTTTACTATATCGCCGACTGTCTTTATGCTCTCAACGGCGTCGTCCGGAATCTCCACTCCGAATTCATCCTCAAAGGACATTACAAGGTCGACAACATCCAAAGAATCTGCTCCCAGATCATCGGTGACAACAGAATCCATTGTGATGGAATCCTCGTCGATCTCCAGATTGTCCGCGATAATCTTCTTGATCTTCTCGTAAATCACTTAACAAACCTCCTGTCTGATTTTTGTCAAGTAATAGTTTAGCCTTTGCGCCATGATTTGTCAATAGCTTTTTGGCATTTGCCTGATTTTTGCCACCTTGACTTTTCACGCCGCGCGGCTGTGGGCTTTCAGCTTGTAAGAAGCCTCAGCTCAGACGCCGAGAGCGATGGATGAAGGCACAGGTTTATTCCCATCGCGACCATGGCCGCCGACATTGATACAAGCTTGTCGATGTTTTTCGGAGTGACCATCATGCCGCTTTCCGAGTCGGCAATGGTGGGTATGCCTATGGCTATCGTTTTTACCCCGAGGCTGTCCTTAGACAGCTCCTGCCGCGAATTCTGCACTCCGCTGCCCGGGGATATTCCGGCGTCGCTGAGCTGTATGGTTCTTCCAAGGTGACCGACTCCTGCGCAGGCAAGAGCGTCTACCGCTATGACCGCCTCCGGCTTAAGCTCCCTGACCGCCGCTCCTATCAGCTCGCTCGGCTCCATGCCGGTCTGCCCCATGACTCCGCAGGAAAGCGCGCTAACGCTTCTCATGCCCTCGAACCCGAGCTGCGGCGCGTTTTTCTCTATATGCCGGGTGGCAAAAATGTGAGAGCACACACGCGGTCCGAGGCTGTCCGGCGTGACCGTCTCGTTTCCCAGCCCTGCTATCAGCACGCTTTTCGGGCTATCCGCGTTAGCGTTATCCGAGCTCTCCAAAAGCATTTTTATATACCCCGACAGCTCCTTAGACGCGGAGTCCGCGTTCTCCCACGCCATATCCAGCGGCGCGTTAGGCTCGAGGGTAATATACCTTCCCACCGGCTTGCCTATCCTCTTTGCCGCCTCGGGAGAGCACACCCGAACGTCGGTAACCGTAAAGCAGCTTGTTTTTTCAGTGCTCACGCATATGCCCTCCGGCAAGCCCTCGTCCGTCCTGACAGAATTTGCGCTTTCAAGGGCAAGGTCGGTCCTATCAGCGGTAAAATACCTTTCATATCCTTTATTCATGCGTCCTCCCGAAAAAATTCTGAAAAGTTTTCTCAAAACTATTGCATTTTTTAAAAAGTGATGATATAGTAATAGCTGATGCTTGTTGAATAAGTAAGGAGTCATTAACCTTTTGCACTTTCTCAGTCGTGCAATTAGCTTATCCAAATAAGCGATATTTATGAATTGACTAAGGAGGTGTCTTAATGGCAAACATTAAATCCGCTAAGAAGAGAGTAAGAGTCATCGAGGCAAAAACCCTTCAGAATAAGATGACAAAGACAGCGCTCAAGACCGCTATCAAGAAGGCTGCGGCTGCCGAGGGCGACGCAAAGGCTGCTTCTGTAGTAGCTGCGATCAAGAAGGTCGATCAGGCCTGCGCAAAGGGGATCATCCACAAGAACAAGGCAGCGAGAAAGAAGTCTCAGCTCGCTAAGCTGCTCAACGCTTAATGTGAAAGCTCCGCCGCTAACCCACGGCGGGGTTTTTTGATAACGGGAATTTTTGATATCCGAGCTTATGCAATTATTCGCCTTTTGAAATTGTATTACAGATGTACAGGTCTGTAGCTTTAGACTTACACCGGCGGTCTTGCCCGCCTGAAAGGATGATACATATGAAGAAACTGTTTTTACCTAAGAAAAGACTTCTTGTTGCTTTTATTTGCGTTTTTACCTGCGTCGCTCTTATGGCTGCGTGCGGCGGTGATCCCTCAGACAGCACCGGGACTACCGTTTCTGACGATGCGGCAGTGACTACCGAGCCCGGGGAGACCGGTGAGCAGCAAACAGGCGACCCTTGGGGCGGCGACACCGGCGAGACGCTTCCTCCCGTGGCAACCGATGACACCTCCTCCGAGCCTGAGGTCACCACTCCAGAGGCAACAACACCCGAGGCTACCCAGCCTGAAGCTACCCAGCCCACTCAAGAGGCGACCGAGCCGGTAAAGGACGAGGAGGAAGCCACCAAGCCAACCGAGGAGGTAACCAAGCCCACAGAGGAGGACAAGGAAGAGCCCACCCAGCCAGATGAGGACGAGGATGACGAGGACAGCGAGACCTCCGGCGGCGAGCAGATAAGCGGAGAAGACGATGAGGAAGTAGCCGACCTCGGCTGGGAGAACATCAATGTCGATGAATTCTTCGCCGAAATGGGCATAGATATCGACGACCTTGAGGTAAACGACTGATATAAAAGTTGCCGAAGGCTTGACCCGCCGTGTATCAACACGGCGGGTTTTTTGCTGCCTTTTTTGCTGCCTTTTAGAGAAGTTATGACTTGGTCTACGTCTTGCAGCGCGCGACGACCCTCTTCCCGCCGGCAAAGACACGGCTCCAGTCAGCTCGGCATACACACTTTCTGCAAAAAAATAAGACCCCGATTTTGGGGTCTTATTTTTATTTGAGGATTATCCCTCGTTCTTAGCCAGTTCTACGAGATAATCGTATCTGTGCTTAGCGTTCTCAACCGCGCTGTCAAAGAGCTTCTCAGCTCTTGCGGGGTTGGATCTTGCGAGCGAGTTGTATCTTACCTCGCCCATGATGAAGTCCTTATAGCTTGCAGTAGGAGCCTTAGAATCAAGCTGGAACGGATTCTTGCCCTCTGCCGCCAGTCTGGGATCGTATCTGTAAAGGTGCCAGTAGCCTGCCTCAACAGCCTTCTTCTCCTCGGTCTGAGCGATGCTCATGCCGCCCTTGATACCGTGGTTGATGCAGGGAGCATAACCGATGATAAGGGAAGGACCATGATAGCTCTCAGCCTCGGCAATAGCCTTGATGCACTGGTTGTAATCAGCGCCCATAGCAACGTGAGCTACATATACATAGCCGTAGGTCATTGCAATACCTGCGAGATCCTTCTTCTTTATAGCCTTACCGGCTGCCGCGAACTGAGCGATAGCTCCGGCAGGTGTGGACTTGGAAGCTTGTCCTCCGGTGTTGGAGTAAACCTCGGTATCGAATACGAAGATGTTGATATCCTCATTCTGAGCGATAACGTGGTCAAGTCCGCCGAAGCCGATATCGTATGCCCATCCGTCTCCGCCGAAGATCCACATCGACTTCTTTCTGAGGTAATCCTTGTCTCTGAGAACCTCGAGAGCCTCAGGAGTTCCGATCTTGGGAAGAACCTCAACAAGCTTGTCGGTAGCTATGCTGTTGAGCTTGCCGTCGTCAACGGTGGAAAGATACTCGTCGATAACAGCCTTGCACTCAGCGCAGTCGAGAGTCTTTTCGATCTCAAGAAGCTTGGCTATATTTCTCTGACGAATGGTGTTCTGAGCGAGGAACATACCGTAGCCGTACTCAGCGTTGTCCTCGAAGAGGGAGTTAGCCCAAGCCGGTCCCCTGCCTGCCTTATTGGTGGTGTAAGGAGTAGAAGGCGCGGAGCCGCCCCAAATGGAGGAGCATCCTGTAGCGTTGGCTATATACATTCTGTCGCCGAAGAGCTGAGTTATGAGCTTAGCGTAAGGAGTTTCGCCGCAGCCTGCGCATGCGCCGGAGAATTCGAGAAGCGGCTGCTTGAACTGCGAGCCCTTGACGGTGGTCTCCTTGAACTTCTCGTGAACCTCAGGCTTGTCCGCAAGAGTAAGAGCGTAGTTGAATACCTCCTGCTCTGCAAGCTGCTCCTCGAGAGGTCTCATGGAAAGAGCCTTGTTGCCCTTCATGCCGGGGCATACGTTCACGCAGGAGCCGCAGCCTGTGCAGTCCAGAGCGGACATTGTCATTACGAAGTAGTAGCCGGGCATTCCGGTAGCGGGCTTAGCCTTCTTCTTGGCAAGCTCGGGGGCAGCGTCCAGCTCAGCCTGAGTCATGATCACAGGGCGGATTACCGCGTGCGGGCAGACATAAGAGCAGAAGTTGCACTGGATGCAGTTGTCGGGGTTCCATGCGGGAACATCGATCGCGATGCCTCTCTTCTCGAAGGCGGCAGAGCCCTGCGGGAAGGTTCCGTCAGCATTCTTTACGAAGGTGGAGACGGGAAGCTTGTCGCCCTGCTGCGCGTTGCAGGGGATAAGAATATTGTTTACATAATCGACAAGGGTCTTGTTGTCGCCTGTAGCGGCGGGCATTCCCATTGCGGTGTCGGCGCAGCTCTTCCATGACTCGGGTACGTTAACCTCAACTATTCCCTCGCAGCCTGCGTCGATAGCGTCGTGGTTCATCTTTACGATGGCGTCGCCCTTCTTGGAGTAGGAGGCTGTGGCGGCGTCCTTCATATACTTGATAGCTTCATCTATCGGGATGATGTTGGCAAGCTTGAAGAATGCGGACTGCAAAACGGTGTTGATCCTTGAGCCCAGACCAATCTTCTTGCCTATCTCGATACCGTTGATGATATAGAACTTGATGTTGTTGTCGGCAATATATCTCTTTACCTGTCCGGGGAGCTTCTCGTTGAGCTCGTCGACGCTCCACTGGCAGTTGAGCAGGAAGGTTCCGCCCGGCTTAACGTCCTGAACCATATCGTACTTGTCGATATAGGACTCGTTGTGGCAGGCTACGAAATCTGCCTGGTTGATAAGGTAGGTGGACTTAATGGGAGTGTCGCCGAATCTCAGGTGAGAGATGGTGACGCCGCCCGACTTCTTGGAGTCATAAGCGAAATACGCCTGTGCGTACTTGTCGGTGTGGTCGCCGATGATCTTGATGGAGTTCTTGTTAGCACCTACGGTACCGTCTGAGCCGAGACCCCAGAACTTGCAGGAGATCGTTCCGGCAGGAGCGGAGTCGAGCTTTCCGCAGGTAGGAAGCGAAAGGTTGGTGACATCATCGTTGATGCCGATGGTGAATCTGGGCTTGTAGTTTATGCCGCAGCAAGCGCAATTGTCGTAAACCGCCTTGATCTGGTCGGGAGTGGTGTCCTTGGAGCCCAGACCGTATCTGCCGCTGGAAACGGGAACGTCCTTGAACTGGGAGTTCTTAAGAGCCGCAACTACGTCGAGGTACAAAGGCTCGCCGAGTGAACCGGGCTCCTTTGTTCTGTCAAGAACGCTTATCATCTTGACGGTCGCGGGGATAGCCTCAACAAGCTTGTCCGCACGGAAAGGTCTGTAGAGTCTTACCTTTACAAGTCCGAGCTTCTCGCCCTTTGCGTTGAGATAATCTATGGTCTCCTCGATGGTGTCGCATACCGAGCCCATCGCGATGATGATCTTTTCTGCGTCGGGAGCGCCGTAGTAGTTAAAGAGCTTGTAGTTGGTGCCTATCTTCTTATTGACCTTGTCCATGTACTCCTCTACAATGCCGGGTACGGCGTCGTAGTAGGTGTTGCATGCCTCACGAGCCTGGAAGAAGATGTCGGGGTTCTGAGCCGAGCCGCGCAGAACGGGGTGCTCAGGGTTGATTGCACGGTCTCTGAACGCCTGAAGAGCGTCCCAGTCTACCATCTCGGCTACGTCGGCCTTGTCCCAGGTCTCGATCTTCTGGATCTCGTGAGAGGTTCTGAAGCCGTCGAAGAAGTGGATAAAGGGAACTCTTGCCTTGATAGTGGAAAGGTGAGCGACAGTTCCGAGATCCATGACCTCCTGAGGGTTGGTGGAGCAGAGCATCGCAAAGCCGGTCTGACGGCACGCGTAAACATCGGAGTGGTCGCCGAATATGTTAAGAGCGTGGCTGGCTACGCATCTTGCGGAAACATGGATGACGCAGGGCAGAAGCTCGCCCGCGATCTTATACATGTTCGGGATCATCAAAAGAAGTCCCTGAGAAGCGGTGTAGGTGGTGGTAAGCGCACCTGCCGACAGAGAGCCGTGTACAGTTCCGGCAGCTCCTGCCTCAGACTGCATCTCGGCGACTCTTACGGGAGTGTTGAAAAGATTTGTCTGTCCCTTGGCGCTCCACGCGTCGGTTACCTCAGCCATTACTGAGGAGGGAGTAATAGGATAGATAGCAGCGACTTCGGTAAACGGATATGCCGCCCACGCAGCCGCGTTGTTACCATCCATGGTTTTCATTTTTCTTGCCATAGATATCCTCCTTGTTGTAGGGAATTGTGAAATGGTTATGGAAAATTGCATAACTTTACAACTTGAATTCTATCACAAATGCCGGCGTTTGTAAAGAGCAGAAAGGATAAATTTAAGTATTTTTGCCGCCGTAAATCTGCCGCTGTAACCCCGCCTAACGCCAAAGCATACTATATACTACGCTATACTGATACTGACGGAGGGAACTATGAGCTGTACTCTTTGCATGATAGCAAAAAACGAGGAGCACACCCTTATGCGCTGTCTCGAATCGGTAAAGGGGCTGTTCGACGATATAGTTATCGTCGACACCGGCTCCACGGATAAAACCAAGGCTACTGCGCTGAAATTTACCGACCGGGTATACGACTTTGAATGGGTGTACGACTTCTCCGCGGCGAGAAACTACGCTTTTTCTCTGGCGAATACCGACTACGCGATGTGGCTCGACGCCGACGATATCATCCCGCCCCAGAGCTACGAGCCGCTTAAAAAGACGCTTGCCTCCCTCGAGGACACACAGCCGGACATAGTGTTCATGCCCTACTGCGTAGGTTTTTCAGAGGACGGCGAAATAACGCTGAGCTTTGAGCGCGAGCGGATAATCCGGCTCGGACGGGGGCTTTTATTCGAAGGAGAAATACACGAGGCTATCCCGCCGCGGGGAAAAACAGCGCACTCAGACGCTCAGGTCTGGCACCTCGGCAAGGAAAACCGCGACCCGAACCGCAATATCGACATCTTTGAGAGGCTTGTCGCCTCCGGCAAAAAGCTCAGCCCGAGGGAAATGTACTACTACGCAAGGGAACTTTCCTGGCACGACAGGATCCCGGAGGCAAAAAGCCGGTATCTTGAGTGCATCGGCGACCCGACGGCGTGGAGCGAGAACAGGATCTCTGCATGCTGCGAGCTGGCAGAGCTGTATATCCGCGAGAATGACCTCGAAGCGGCTATGGAATACCTGCTCAAAAGTCTGAGCTTCGGTGCGCCGAGGGCGGATATGTGCTGCCGGATGGGCTATATCCTCCTGCAAAGGAACGAGCTTGAGACCGCGCGGTTCTGGTACTCTCTCGCCCCCGAAAGATTCAATCAGCACAGCGTAAGCTTTATTCACGCCGATTACGGAAGATATATTCCGTATATTCAGCTTGCGGTTATATACGATCGTCTGGGCGACTGCAAATCGGCAAACGAATTTAACGAGCTTGCGGGCAAATTCAAGCCCTCCAGCAAGCATTATCTTCAAAACAAGGCTTATTTTGAACAAAAACTGACAAAATAGGAGAAGGCTATATGGCAACTTATAATTATTCAAACGGCGAATGCGTGGTGCCTACCGAGGTAAGCTGCCGCTGCCAGCAGGCGGATATGTCTTCCGTCTGCGGCTGCAACTGCGGCTGCAATTGCAACTGCGGATGTAACTGCGGCTGCAATAACGGCTGCGTCACAAGATGCTGTATCGGACCTACCGGTGTTACGGGACCCAGAGGATTTACCGGACCCACAGGACCCACAGGTCCGACCGGGCCTACAGGACCTACAGGACCCACAGGTCCTTCAGGCATCGCGGGAAGAAGCATAACGGGCGAAACAGGACCCACAGGAGCCACCGGAGCAACAGGACCTACCGGAGCGACAGGACCTACCGGAGCCACTGGCGCCACTGGCGCAATAGGTCTGAGCGTCACGGGACCTACAGGTCCTACCGGAGCTACGGGTCCTACCGGAGCTACGGGCGCAACCGGCGTAACAGGCGCTACCGGAGCGACCGGTCTGAGCGTCACAGGACCCACAGGAGCCACCGGTGAGACAGGAGCCACCGGTGAGACAGGAGCTACCGGTGAAACCGGTGCGACCGGTCCTACCGGACCTACAGGCGAGACGGGAGCTGCCGGCGAAACCGGTCCTACCGGTCCTACAGGTCCCACAGGTCCTACGGGTCCTACCGGACCGGAGGGACCTGCCGGAGCGCAGGGAATTGCGGGTCTTAGCATAACCGGAGACACCGGACCTACGGGTCCGACCGGTGAAACCGGGCCTACAGGTGAGACCGGACCTACAGGACCTACAGGACCTACAGGACCTACAGGACCTACCGGACCGGAGGGACCCGCCGGAGGCGCAGGAGTTCTTTCCGACATTGCTTATCTTTACAGCAACGACCAGCAGGACATTCCCGCCGGCACGGACGCGGTTCTCGCTTCAAACGGCGTGGTAAGAGGGGATATTTCTCACACCCCCGGCGGCAGAGAAGTAATAATCGGCAAGCCGGGAGTCTATGAGGCGACGGTTCACATTCAGCCCGGATCCTCCTTTGAGACGGCTCTGATGCTCAACGGCACACCAATCGGCGGAGGCAGCTTCTCAGGCTTCTCAGCCGGAACGCCCTTTGCGGCAAGCGTCATATTTGAGGCAAAGGCCGGAGATATCCTCACCCTTCGCAACTTCAGTCAGGCAAACAGAATGATAATTCCCAAGACCACCTGCGGAAACCTGTGCGCCACCTGCCTCGCGCTTAGCATAAAGAAAATAGGAGAATAAAGCGAAACTTAGGGTCACTAAGTCATAAAAAAGCGCGGAAGCGGGATATACCGCGTACGCGCCGCTCGGGCGTT
>CASDRM010000064.1 GCA_949283135.1 uncultured Ruminococcus sp. | reverse complement strand
TAATCTTAGGCGAATACATAATAGAGCATAAGGCTACCGTGAGGCAGACTGCAAAACAATTCGGAATAAGCAAGTCGACGGTGCATAAAGACGTCAGCGAGCGATTAAAGAAAGTAAAACCGTCGTTGTATAAAGAGGTAAAGGTTATTTTAGACATTAACAAACAGGAACGGCATATCAGAGGCGGCGAAGCCACCAAGCGAAAGTATGAGATGGCCGCGACCGGGAACGGCAGACAACTGACGATGAAATAAAAAACAGAAGGAAAGTCATAACATTTGAAGCGGCACATTCAGTTTTGGGAAAAACATCCTAAAACGAGCGTGTCGCTTTGCTTATTATGTAGCTTTGCTTATTATGTATTTAAACGCAAATTTGATGTTTTAATATTGAAATTCTGAGGTTGTGATGCTATTATAATAGCAAATAAGTAAAAATGTCATAGGACAAGGCGATTTAAGTGCGTCGTCCTAATAAAAAGAGGTCAAAATAATGCCACTTTCCATGCTTTCGGCAGAGAATCAAGTCGCGTACATAGTTACATATGTGGTGATAGTTGCTGTTATGGTGCTTTTGATTGCTGCCGGAGTCCGCGTAGTACTTCATAGAAGATGTCGTTTTACTGCCCCTCACAAGCATATGCCTGCCGGCAGATTTATCGCTCTCGGCTTTGCCGGTGTGATTTTTTTCGGCTCGCTTTTGCTGTATCTGCCGATCACTCACAAACCCGGAGCGTCTGTCAGCTATATTGAGGCTTTGTTTACCTCAACAAGTGCCGTCTGCGTTACCGGTCTTACAGCTTTTGACACCTACGACACATTCAACTTTCTGGGACAGCTTGTCATAATAATTCTTATTCAGATAGGCGGCTTGGGAATAGCCTCGGTGGGTGTAGGTATAATCGCTATATCTGGAAGAAAAGCAAATATCAGAGACAGATATCTTGTAAAGGAGGCTCTTAATTACGATTCCTTCAGCGGGATTATAGGCTTGCTTCGCTGGGTGCTCATGGCAACACTGCTGTTTGAGTCCGTAGGAGCGGTTTTAAGCATAATATCCTTCAGTCGAGATTATGATTTCTGGCGAGCGGTTTGGATGGGAATATTCCATTCTATCTCAAGCTTTAATAACGCCGGATTCGATATTGTGGGCGGCGGAGCCGGTCTAGCGCCGTATGCAGATGACGTATATATGAATGTCATAACGGCATTACTTATAATTTTCGGTGGCCTTGGCTTTTACGCAATGAAGGAGATCATCACGAAAAGGTCTTTTAAGAGGCTCTCTCTTAACACCAAGGTTGCGGTCTCCACAACAATAGCGCTAATTGTGGGAGGAACGCTTTTACTCGGGCTCACAAATGACATATCGTGGCTTGGTGCTTTCTTCACGAGTGTTTCGGCAAGGACAGCCGGATTCCAGACAGTAATATTAGGCGGGTTCACAAACGCCGGACTGCTGGTAGTTATCATTTTGATGTTCATAGGTACATCTCCTGGTTCCACAGGCGGCGGCGTAAAGACTACCACGTTTTTTGTTCTAATTCGCTCTATTACATCTATTATAACCAACAGGGACATCGGTGCTTTCAAGCGCAAGTTCAGCAATAAGACTGTTTTTAAGGCGTTTTTAATATTTGTTACCGCGATGATGGTATGCGTCATTTCCACCCTGATACTCTGTATAACAGAGCCTGAGCTTGAGTTTATGCAGATACTTTTTGAGGTGGTTTCCGCGTTCAGCACCTGCGGATTATCTACCGGCGTAACCGCTTCCATAACACCCATAGGCAAGCTTGTGCTTGTTTCAACCATGTTTATAGGAAGAATAGGTCCGCTTACGGCGGTCACTTTGCTTGCAGTAAGTCCTCCGCCGTCTGTGTCAAGACCTGAGGAAAGCATTTCGATAGGATAATAGGGGGTTAAAGAATGAAAAATGTTTCAGTTAAAAAAGATAATAAGGAAATATATGGCATAATAGGCGCAGGGAGATTTGGCTTTGCACTTGCGCATAGTCTTGCAGAAGTTGGATGTGAGATCATTGTTCTTGACAGGGATCCGGACAAAATAAAAGAGGTACTTGCTTTCACAGACAACGCCTTCATAGTGTCAGGTCTGACCAAGGATATACTGTCCGAATGTGGAATTAAGAACTGTGATACCGTTGTTGTCTGCATCGGTGAACAAATTGACACCAGCATACTTACTACGCTGAATGTTCTCGAGCTTGGTGTAAAGAAGGTCATATCCAAGGCGTCAAGCTTGGAGCATGGTGCGGTTTTAGAGAAGCTCGGTGCGGAGGTCGTATACCCCGAGAGAGACAGGGCAATCAGTCTTGCCATGAAGCTCACCTCGTCAAAGATCATGGAATATATAACTATAAACGGCGAGATAGACATCACTGAAATTCTTCTTCCAACAGTTCCGGAGGGTGCTACAGTAATGGGCTACGGATTCAGAAACAAGTTCGGACTCAACCTTATAGCTATAAAGCATGGTGAGGTGATCACTACCGACATAGGTCCTGATACGGCTGTTTATAGCGGAGATACTGTAGTGGTGTGCGGCAAAAGGTCGGATATCACGAAATTTGAGGCAACACTCTGAACTGATGGAATGAAACGGAGTAAATTAAATTGAATCTAAGCTACAAACATACGATATACTGCTCGTACACCGGTTATATCACGCAGGCGATAGTAAATATTTTTACGCCGCTGCTGTATGTGACCTTCAATACCGAGTTTGGCATTTCGCTTTCTCAGATTACATTCTTAATCACCCTTAACTTCATTGTACAGCTTTTGATAGATCTTATAAGTGCGAAGTTTGTTGACAAAATAGGATACCGCATATGTATAGTTGCCGCGCATATTTTTGCCGCGCTTGGTCTGGCGAGCATGGCTGTTTTGCCGTCACTGCTTCCTAATGCGTACGCAGGACTTATGATTTCCGTTATGCTTTACGCTGTCGGCGGAGGCTTGATAGAGGTGCTCATCAGTCCGATAGTAGAGGCTTGCCCGTCGGAGCGAAAGGCTTCTCAGATGAGTCTGCTCCACTCGTTTTACTGCTGGGGTTCGGTTGGGGTAATAATTGTGTCGACCGTGTTCTTCTCCATTGCCGGAATGGAAAACTGGCGGATACTTTCGCTGATATGGGCGATCGTTCCTATTATAAATGCTGTGATGTTTTCACAGGTTCCTATAGCGAGTCTCACCGGTGAGAACGAGGGAATGTCTATAAAGGAGCTTTTCAGAAAAAAGGTATTCTGGCTGTTTGCGGTTTTAATGTTCTGCGCCGGAGCTGCTGAGCTCGCGGTGTCGCAGTGGGCGTCAGCGTTTGCGGAGAACGGTCTGAAGGTATCCAAGGCTGTTGGCGACCTTGCTGGTCCCTGTATGTTCGCTACACTGATGGGCTGTGCGAGAGTTTTTTATGCCAAGTTTTCAGAGAAAATCAAGCTCTTGCCTGCCATTATAATAAGCGGTGCTTTGTGTGTGCTGTCTTACCTGATAATTACCTTATCCTCTAATTCGGTCGTTGCACTTGCCGGCTGCGGAATTTGCGGTCTGTCTGTGGGAATCCTTTGGCCGGGCTCATTCAGCATAGCGTCCTCGGAGCTGCCGAGAGGAGGAACCGCGATGTTTGCGCTTTTGGCTCTGGCAGGAGATTTTGGCTGTACCAGCGGTCCGACACTTGTAGGTCTTGCTGCTGATGCGTTTGATGGTAATCTCCAGATAGGCATAGGCTTCGGAATTATATTCCCGATAGTTCTTATAATCTGCGCGAATATCCTTAGACTTAAGAAAAATAAGGGCTCACTTCTGAAGTAGGGCAATTAAATTATGTAAAGCTAAACAGGCTTACATAGGCTTGCTGCCTGCATGTACTAAAAATGCTTACTTCTAAATAGAATTAAGCATGATTACACTACGATTATTTGATACAACTATTCAGGTAAGCTTCGGTTTCTTTTTTCTGCTTGCTGTAAATACCGTAACTACGCACAGGATCACACTCCTGTGTCTTCTCTTCTGTGTGCTGCATGAGCTTGCGCATTTGTGTGTGATGAGAAGATTGGGAGTAAAAGTGTCAAGCGTTAAGCTTTACGGCGGTGGAATAAAGATCGCAGGTGAAGATGTAGGGCTGCTTGGCATATGCGGCAGAATGGCGGTGTATCTGAGCGGCTGCATTTTGAACGCCGTGCTCGGGGCTTCTTTTCTTATTGTGGGATACGCTGATATAGGAGCGATCAATCTGTTTATAGCTGCGTTTAATCTTCTGCCGGTCAGCTATTTTGACGGCGGCAAGGCGGCTGAGTGCTTCCTGGGTGCGTATCCGAGGCTGCTAAAAGCCATGTCAGGCATATCAGCTTTACTTATATTTTTGGCAGCGGTTTTAGCCGCGCTTGTTTCTCCAAGTGAGCTTTCGCCATCGTCGTTGCTTACGCTGCTGTTTGTATTTTTATCCGAGCTTGTAGGATAGCTGCCCGGCTGCTCGGCAATTTAAATCAGCATGAATTAACTAATTATAGGCGGTTAAAGTGATGTTAAAAGATAGGATAGAAAAATACGCGCTTCGTTCAGAGAAGCCCTCAAGGTATATAGGAGGAGAGGTCGGAAGCGTTATCAAGGACAAGTCCAAGGTTGACGTGAGGTTTGCTTTCTGCTTTCCTGATACATATGAGGTAGGAATGAGCCACCTCGGCATGAAGATACTGTACGGACTGAAAAACGCGAGAGAAAACTTCTGGTGCGAGAGGGTATTTGCTCCTGATAAGGATTTCGAGAAGCTGATGCGCGAAAACGACATCCCGCTCTACGCACTCGAGAGCCTCGACCCTGTAAAGGAGTTTGACTTTATAGGCTTTACCATGCAATATGAGCTCAGCTATACCAACGTGCTCAACATGCTTGACCTTGCGGGGCTTGAGGTATACGCGGACAAGCGTTGCGAGACTGACCCGATAGTAGTCGCCGGAGGACCGTGCGTATGCAATCCTGAGCCGCTCGCGCCGTTCTTTGACTTATTCATTCTTGGCGAGGGCGAGGAAGTAAACCTTGAGCTTATGGACTTGTACTGCGACATGAAGCACCAGGGAAAGACCAAGTCGGAGTTTTTGGAAGCAGCGTCAAAGATAGAGGGAATTTATGTTCCTAAGTTTTATGACGTTAGATACTTTGAGGACGGCAGGGTGGAGTCTGTCACTCCCAACCGCGATGCTCCTATGCCGATAAAGAAGAGGATAATAAGGGATTTCGACAAGGTATATTACCCTGACTATTTTGTAGTCCCGTTTACAGATATCGTACATGACAGAGCGGTAGTCGAGGTCTTGAGGGGCTGTATAAGGGGCTGCCGGTTCTGCCAGGCGGGGTATATATACCGTCCGTTCAGAGCCAAGGGAGTGGATACCATAGCCAAGCAGACAAAGGCGCTCTGCGAGCAGACCGGATACGAGGAGGTTTCATTGTCCTCGCTCTCCACCAGCGACCACCCGGAAATAGAGGAACTGCTGTCAAAGCTTGTTGACTATACTGAGTCTGAGAAGGTAAGTCTGTCGCTGCCTTCACTGAGGGTGGACAACTTCAGCGAGGAGATACTCGAGAAGATAAACCGCGTCAGAAAGTCGGGGCTTACATTTGCCGCCGAGGCGGGAACTCAGCGCTTAAGAGATGTAATAAACAAGAATATAACCGAAGAAGAGATACTTTCTACCTGTCATATAGCCTTTGCAAGCGGCTATTCTACCGTCAAGCTCTACTTCATGATGGGTCTTCCGACGGAGACTGATGACGATATTTACGGAATAGTCACGCTTGTAAGGAAGATATCAGACCTCTTCTATGAGGTGAACAGGGGAGTCAAGGGGAAGTTCCTGAGTATATCAGTTTCCTGCGCTACGTTTGTGCCAAAGCCGTTTACTCCGTTTGAATTTGAGCCTCAGATAACAGAAGATGTACTTATGCACCGTCAGAAGATTTTAACTGATAGCTTTAAGTCCAAGCACATCAGGCTGTCCTATCACAACCATGACGTCAGCCTTCTTGAGGCTACGCTTGCCAGGGGAGACAGGCGGCTCGCCGAAGCGATATACCTCGCTTGGAGAAAGGGCTGTACATTTGACAGCTGGGATGAGCACTTCAAGTTTGACAAGTGGCTGGAGGCGTTTAAAGAGGCGGGACTTGACCCTGGGTTTTACGCCTGCAGAAAAAGAGAATATGACGAGGTGATGCCATGGTCGCACCTTGATTACTTCATATCAAAGCGCTTTCTTATCAATGAAAATATCAAGGCACATCAGGGAATAACCACTCCGAACTGCGCGCAGAAGTGCTCAGGCTGCGGAATGAAAAAGGAATTCGGAGGAACCTATTGTGGTTAAAGACTATTACGATGTCAGGGCTGTTTTCAAGAAAACCGGCAGGGCGATATTCATATCCCACCTCGACCTTATGCGCCTGATGCAAAGAACATTCAAACGGGCGAAGCTTCCGGTTTGGTTCACAAAAGGCTATAACCCTCATATATACCTTACTTTCCCGCTCCCGCTCTCTCTCGGAGTATCAAGTGAGTGCGAATTTATGGATTTTGGTATGGATATGGCTGCCGGCGAGCCTGATTTTGAGGACATAAAATCAAAAATGAACGCCGCGCTTCCCACGGGAATCGAGATAGTCCGGCTTTATCAGCCTGTGCACAGTCACACAGAGATCGGTTCCTGCGAGTATACCGCAGATTTTTATAAGGATATGCCCTCCTCAGAGCTGTTGAAGCTTTTTGATAAGTTCATGTCCTCCGAAAAGATAATTATTAAAAAGCGCTGCAAGGTAAACATGAAAAAGACGATAGTGGATGTTGACATAAAGCCGGATATAACCATCCTCGACAAAAGCTCTGAGGACGGGAAGCTTCACCTTAGCCTGAGGCTTCCTGCCGGGATACGTCATTCGCTTAATATTGTTTCCATGGCGAGTGCTTTCGAGAGCTGGTGCGGGTTTGAGTTTGACAAAATATGTCTAACACGCACAAAAATCCTGCTTGAATCGGGTGAGGATTTTATATAACGCACTATTGAATAGAGTGCATATTTGTGATATAATACTAAGGCATTTGAGTTCCGTCGCGTGTTCCGAGCGCGATGGGGGTTAGTGCCTGTTCTTTTAGAACCAGCATTAAAGCGGATAGTCCTCTGACTTTGCCACGCGGCGCATATTTGATATGACTTTGCCGATAGAAGTGAATGAATATCTGAAAGAAAATAGGAGGAAACAAAAAATGGACGCTTTGAAGATTATTTCAAATCCAAGTCTGAAGAACGAAGTTCCTGAGTTTGCCGTAGGTGACACCGTCAAGGTTCATGTAAGGATTCAGGAGGGCGACAAGTACAGAATCCAGGTATTTGAGGGTACTGTGATCGCCAAGAAGCACGGCGGTGTAAGCGAGACCTTTACTGTGCGCAGAGTTGCTCACGGCTGCGCGGTAGAGAGAGTATTCCCTCTTCATTCTCCTGTTGTAGAGAAGGTTGAGATAGTAAGACTCGCTAAGGTCAGAAGAGCTAAGCTCTACTACCTCAGAGACAGAGTTGGTAAGGCTGCCAAGACCAAGGACGCAATCAGATAATATGTCTGACAAAGGAAAAGCTGAGACTGCGGGTTTCAGCTTTTCTTTTTTCTTTTACTTGTTTTTTATCAAGAAAACACAAGAATATGTTTCATATGTAACATCGCAGACTGCACGCAGCAGGAAAGCGTGACACATGAAGCGGGCTTTTGAGCCGTATTTTGAGGCTAACCATGGTCTTACACAAACGATTTCTCGTATATAGAGAAGTAAACAAGGCTGTACATGAGAATTTAGCTGGATATAAGGAGGACGCAAGTTGAATAGATGCAGTTATGTCAATCTTAAGAACCCGCTGTACATAAAGTACCATGATGAGGAGTGGTCTGTGCCTCAGCATTCTGACAAAATTCTATTCGAGCTTTTGATACTTGAGAGCTTTCAGGCAGGTCTGTCATGGGAGTGTATTCTCAACAAGCGGGAGGCATTCAGGCGGGCTTTTGATAATTTTGATATTGTCAAGGTTTCTTGCTACAACGAGGATAAGGTGCTTTCATTGATGCAGGACAAAGGAATTGTCAGAAATCGCAGAAAAATCGAAGCCGCTATATCAAATAGCCGTATATTTATGGATATTCAAAGAGAAATAGGCAGCTTTGACAGCTACATATGGGACTTCACGGGCGGCAAAACGGTGGAGGAGGACTACCATATCAGGACTACGTCGCCGCTGTCTGACGAGGTGTCTTCCGACCTTAGGCGCAGGGGAATGAAATTCGTCGGCTCAACAATAATGTACTCCTACCTTCAGGCGATAGGCGTGATAAACGCTCACGGCAGCGAATGCGACCTGTGTCCTGCGAAGCGCCGGTAGCGGATATTGTAGGCAGCTTGTTGGATTCATGACACCGCAAGCAAATGGGGTTGATTATTTTTCTTTGCCGTGATATAATGAACTGATTATTGATTATAAATGGAAAATGTATTTTGTTGGAATAGGGTGGGTGAGCCGTGAGGATTCTCGGAATAGACCCGGGCTATGCCATTGTAGGCTACGGGGTGCTCGATTATGACGGAAGAGGCTTCTCGGTCGTTAGCTTCGGAGCTATCACAACGCCTGCCGGAATGCGGTTTGAGAAGCGGCTCGAGGTTATATACAGGGACATGAACGAAATAATCGGGATGTATAAGCCGGAGTCATTGTCCCTTGAGAAGCTGTTTTTCAATACCAACCATACCACGGCTATAGACGTCGCCCAGGCGAGGGGAGTAATAATTCTTTCGGCTGTTCAGAACTGCGTTGAGGTGTATGAATACACTCCGCTTCAGGTCAAATATTCTGTGGTCGGATACGGTAAGGCGGAAAAAAAGCAGGTTCAGGAGATGACGCGCTCAATGCTTAATCTCAAGCAGGTGCCTAAGCCTGATGACACTGCGGACGCTCTCGCGCTTGCCATTACGCACGGACACAATTCATTTTCATATGCCTTCAAAGCATATAAAGATATGGAGAGAAAATGATGATATACAGCTTGACTGGTAAGATAATACACACCGGCTCAGACCTCTGCGTAATAGAGTGCGGGGGAGTGGGCTATGCGTGCAAGACCACCTTTTCAACTCTTGGGCAGATATCAGGGCTTGACGAGGTGACGCTTTATACTCATCTTGCCGTCAGGGAGGATGGAATTGAGCTTTTTGGGTTCTACACCAAGGAGGAGCTTGAGTGCTTTAAGCTTTTGACGTCGGTGAGCGGAGTGGGAGCGAGGTTCGCTCTTGCCATACTTTCGAGCAACACTCCGTCTCAGGTCGCCCTGGCGATTGCCTCCGGTGACACAAAGGCTTTCTCAAAGGTAAAGGGAATAGGCAACAAGATAGCGCAGAGGGTGGTAATGGAGCTCAAGGACAAGATAGCAAAGGACGCCTCTCTGTCCGGCTCGGAGTCGATTATTTCTGATGTCGCTTCGATTTCAGACGGCTCCGCAAAATCGGAGGCAATAGCGGCGCTGGTGGTTCTTGGGTACACCCAGTCGGAGGCGGCGTCTGCTGTTTCAAGGTGCGCAGACGGTATAGGCGCGGACGAGATAATAAAGCAGTGCCTGAGGCTTCTTGCTTCCGGAAGAATATAAAAAGCTTAAGTGATGGCAGGGGGATAGAGGATGATCGAATCCGGAGAGTTTGATTTTGAAAACAGGATTGTTGCCCCGAATATGGTAACAGGGGAGTCTGAGGACACGGATTATTCTCTCAGACCGAAAACGCTCAACGAGTATATAGGTCAGGAGAAGGTAAAAGAGAATCTTTCGATATACATAGAGGCTGCGAAAAAAAGAGGCGAGCCGCTCGACCATGTGCTTTTGTACGGACCTCCGGGTCTCGGCAAGACCACGCTGTCTGCAATTATCGCTCACGAGATGGGCGTAAACATAAGGATTACATCCGGTCCTGCGATAGAAAAGCCCGGAGATCTGGCTGCGCTTCTGACAAACCTTCAATCAGGCGATGTGCTGTTTATCGATGAGATACACCGACTTTCGAGGGCTGTAGAGGAGGTCTTGTACCCGGCGCTCGAGGATTTTGCCATAGATATTATAATAGGCAAGGGACCTTCCGCCAGGTCTATAAGAATAGACCTGCCAAGGTTTACGCTTATCGGAGCCACTACGCGCGCGGGTCAGCTTACAACGCCTTTAAGAGACCGCTTCGGAGTAATCCAAAGACTGGAGCTTTACACCAAGGAAGAGCTGTGCGAGATAATCATGCGCTCCGCGGTGATATTAGGAGTTGCCTGTGAGAAGCAGGGAGCTATGGAGCTTGCCGCTCGTTCAAGAGGCACTCCGAGAATTGCAAACCGTCTTTTGAAGAGGGTTCGCGACTTTGCGGATGTCATGGGCAATGGAATAATCACCCGCGACATAGCTAAGATAGCGCTTGACAGGATGGAGGTCGACGAGCTGGGGCTTGACTCCTTGGATAAGCGGGTGCTGACCATGATAATAAAAGGATATGGCGGCGGACCTGTCGGTCTTGATACGCTTGCCTCGGCGATAGGCGAGGAGGCTGTGACACTTGAGGATGTCTGCGAGCCGTTTTTGATGCAGATGGGCTTTATTGCGAGAACCCCTAGGGGCAGGTGCGCGACAGAGCTGGCGTACAGGCATCTTGGAATCCCAAAGCCGGGCTGCTCTGAGTGCACTGACGGTCAGACTACGTTGGATATTTAATATATTAACATACATAGATTGAGGAGTAATTTTATGGGAAGATTGTTCGGAACTGACGGCGTAAGGGGAGTTGCGATAAGTGAGCTTACTGTCGAGCTTGCCATGCGCATAGGCAGAGCCGCCGCGATAACACTCGCTAAAAGCACCCATCACAAGGCAAAAATTCTTATAGGCAAGGATACAAGGGTATCAGGAGATGTTCTCGAGTCCGCACTGGTATCCGGAATTTGCTCTGTGGGCGCTGATGTTTACACTCTCGGCGTCATACCCACTCCCGCGGTAGCTTATCTGACCTTAAAGTACGGAGCGGACGCAGGTATAGTTATCTCTGCCTCGCACAATCCTTTCGAATTCAACGGCATTAAAATTTTCTCATCGACCGGGTTCAAGCTTCCGGATGAAGTGGAGGATGAGATTGAGAGGCTGGTTCTTGACAGCCAGAACGAGATGCATCCCTCCTCGACAGACAGTACCGGAAAGGTCATTCCCGGAAGAGTCATACCGGAGAAAAACGCGGAGTGGGACTATGTAAGGCATTTACTCAAGAATGTTGATACAGACCTTAGCAGGATGAGGATTGTAGTAGACTGCGCGAATGGTGCGTCGAGTTCATGCGCGGAGAAGTTCTTTAAGGGACTGGGCGCAAATGTTGTTCTGATAAACAACTCTCCGAACGGAATTAACATAAACGATGAATGCGGCTCTACCAGCATAGAATCTCTTTCCAAGGCTGTAGTCGAGCACAGGGCTCACGCCGGTCTTGCGTTTGACGGCGACGCCGACAGGTGTCTTATGGTTGATGAAAAGGGTGAGCTTGTTGACGGCGACAAGATGATCGCCATGCTTGCTCTTGATATGAAAAATGAAGGCAAGCTCGCGTCAAACACCTGCGTTGTCACAAAGATGACTAACCTTGCTTTCTTCAAGTGGGCAAAGGAAAACGGCGTGGTAGTATCTACCGCGTCAAAAATAGGAGACAGGTATGTCCTTGAGAGAATGCTCAGCTCGGGCTATAATCTCGGCGGCGAGCAGTCCGGTCATATAATCATGAGCGATTATTCTACTACCGGCGACGGCGAGCTATCCGGAGCAAAGGTTTTGGAGATTATGGCAAAGTCGGGCAAGAAGCTTTCAGAGCTCGCCTCCATATTCACGCCTTATCCTCAGCTTTTGGTAAATATCAGGATAAGACCTGAGTGCAAGGGAAAATTTGCCGAGGTTGAAGAGATATCCGAAATAATTAACTACTGCTCCGAGAAGCTCGGCAGCGACGGAAGGATATTTGTCCGTGAGTCCGGCACCGAGCCGCTGGTAAGAGTAATGGCTGAGGGCAGGGACAAGGAAGCGATTTACCAGTACGCGAACGCCATTGCTCAGGTAGTCAAGCAGCATTTGGGAGAGAACGAGCTGTGAGGAAGGCGGATAAGTGGAAGGACTACCGCCTTATAGACACCTCTGATGGCGAGAAGCTGGAGTCATGGGGTGGCGTAAGGCTTGTTAGACCCGACCCTCAGGTCATATGGAAGACGCCCAAGGGTCAGGGCTGGAAAAACGCCGACGCGGTATATCACCGCTCTCAAAGGGGGGGCGGAGAGTGGGAGTACAAAAAGAAGCTTCCCGAGAGCTGGACTGTCAGCTATCGTGAGCTGAGCTTTATCATCAGACCGACCGGCTTCAAGCACACGGGACTTTTTCCTGAGCAGGCGGTAAACTGGGATCTGATGGACGGTCTTATCAAAAACGCCGGAAGACCTATAAACGTGCTGAACATGTTTGCGTATACCGGAGGCGCGACGCTTGCGTGCGCTGCGGCCGGCGCAAGCGTATGCCATGTCGACGCCTCAAAGGGCATGGTGCAGTGGGCGAGGGAGAATGCCGCAAAATCCGGGCTGTCAGATAAGCCTGTCCGCTGGATAGTGGACGACTGTGAAAAGTTTGTCGAGCGTGAGATAAGGCGCGGTAAGAAGTATGACGCTGTGATCATGGACCCTCCGAGCTACGGCAGGGGTCCGTCAGGCGAGGTATGGAAGCTGGAGGACAGCATATATGAGCTTGTTAAACTCACATGCGGAGTGCTCAGCGACAATCCTCTCTTTTTCCTTCTGAACAGCTATACTACCGGGCTTTCGCCATCGGTAATGTCTTATATTTTAGGCATAATATTAACTCCGAGGTTCGGTGGGACGGTGTCGGCAGATGAGATAGGGCTTCCTGTTGAGGCAAGCGGTCTTGTTCTTCCTGCCGGCAGCACAGCCGTCTGGACAAAGAGTAATAATTTAATGGGATGATTTGACTGCAAATGGACAAGTTTATTGAATTAGATAACGTGACCTTCTCATATCTTACCGACTACGACGAGCATACTGTCAAGAACACGGTGATAAACGGGATATCTCTTGAAATATCGAGGGGAGAGTTTGTCGCTGTACTCGGGCATAACGGCTCAGGCAAATCGACGCTTGCCAAGATGCTCAACGCCATAAATCTTCCGGAAAGCGGTAAGGTGTATGTAGACGGTATGGATACATCAGATGAGAACAATCTCTTTGATATACGCAAAAGAGTCGGCATGGTGTTCCAGAACCCTGACAACCAGATAGTCGCCACGGTAGTGGAAGAGGATGTTGCATTCGCGCTTGAGAATATCGGGGTAGAGCCGACTGAGATACGCAGAAGGGTAGACGAGGCGTTAAAGACGGTAGGAATGTATGAATACCGCGAGCACGCGCCGCACAAGCTTTCCGGCGGACAGAAGCAAAGAGTAGCCATAGCCGGAGTTCTTGCCATGAAGCCGGAGTGCATAGTTCTCGATGAGCCGACAGCCATGCTCGACCCAATAGGCAGGCGAGAGATCATGGCAACAATAAGCGATCTCAACAGCATGGGCGTGACTATAGTGCTTATCACGCACTACATGGACGAAGCCGCCCGTGCGAAGAGAGTAATAGTAATGGACTCAGGGGAGATCATCATGGACGATACGCCAAAGAGGGTGTTTTCTCAGATGGACAGGCTCAAGTCGCTGGGACTTGATGTGCCTCAGGTCACCGAGCTTACTCACGCGCTGATTTCCGCGGGAGTCGATCTTCCCGACGATATTATAAGCGAAGACGAATGTTACGAGGCGTTGTATAAGCTTCTTAAGAAAGGCTGATAGCTTTTGGGAATAATCAGGACTGAAAATTTGACATACATTTACGGCGAGGGCACGCCTTTTCGCAAGGTTGCGCTCGACAATGTCAATATAGATATTGAGGAGGGGGAGCTTGTCGGAATAATCGGGCATACCGGTTCCGGAAAATCCACCCTTATCCAGCATTTCAACGGGCTTCTTAAGCCCACGTCGGGCAAGGTGTTTGTTGACGGCGAGGAGCTTTTTGCCGATAAATCAAGACTCAGGGATATAAGATTCAAGGTCGGACTTGTTTTTCAGTACCCGGAGTACCAGCTCTTTGAGGAGACTGTGTACAGGGATATCGCTTTCGGACCTAAGAATATGGGTCTTAGCGATGATGAAATAGACCGCAGGGTCAAGGAAACCATGCGCCTTGTCGAGCTTAAGCCGGAGCTTGCCGACAAGTCTCCGTTTGAGCTGTCAGGCGGTCAGAAGAGGCGCGTCGCCATAGCAGGCGTAATGGCTATGGAGCCGAAGGTCTTGATACTGGACGAGCCGACAGCCGGTCTTGACCCAAGAGGAAGGGACAGGATTTTAAGGCTGATAAAGGACTATCACAAGGAAAAGGGAAGCACTGTCATGCTCGTCTCCCACTCGATGGAGGATGTTGCAAAGACGGTCTCAAAGATACTTGTTATGGACGACTCAAACGTGTATATGTACGATACTCCCGAAAAGGTATTT
>CASDRM010000063.1 GCA_949283135.1 uncultured Ruminococcus sp. | reverse complement strand
TAAAACAGAACGCCTGAGACAAACAAGAGCGCGTTTTTAAGCCTTCGCGGGGTTATCAAATAAACCAGCAGCACCGCCGGAAGGTAGTAAAACAAAAATTCAAGACTTGCAAAAACCATCCGTTTACCTGTCCTTTATCCTACACAGTTTCCTATTTAATCTTCTCAATCGTCCTTTTGTACTCCTCATAGCTCATAAGACGGTTCAGAGCGTCCTCCAAAGAGCCTGCCGGAAGCCTCTGCGGAAGCCCCAGCACGTCAAGCAGCCTTTGTCTGAGGAGCGCCGAATTTTTTCCGCCCGAAAGTCCGTCCTCATACAGATCAAGCCGTGTTATTTTTCTCGATTGATTACCGTGCTCAGGCTCGTCTTCTATACATGACCTGAGTGCGCGGAGTATCACCTCGTCAGGCACTCCCTCGACTCCGAGCTTTCCCTCTGCGGAGGGAGCTGCCTTTCTTTTCTCCTTGCCGTAAATATCGGGTATATATGCGTTTTTTATATTTCCCTGCGGCACTATTCCCCTTATATAGCCTCGTATCCTGAAGCCAGCGCTGTCGCTGTCGGTAAGGATTATTATCCCGCCGTTCTTGGCATAAAACCTTATAAGCTCCGCCGTTTCCTTATCCTTAAATACGCCGAAGCCGTTTGTCACTATCACAGGGCAGTCCACAAGATTGCAAAGCCTTGCCTTGTCGTACCTGCCCTCAACTATTATTGCGCCGCCGTAATGAAGCATACTACCCATACTAAATTTCCTCGAGCATGCGGGCTATCGCCTCTTCGAGCAGCACCCTTGGGTCTAATCTTGAGGACTTCATTTTCCTGTCGCAGTCTGACAGAATGCCGATACAGCTCCGCAGCTTTTCCACAGACATTCCCCTACAGTCCCGACATGCGTTCGTCACCGCAAAGGCGCGGTTTTTATACAAAAAGTCGTCCGTTACCTCCTGCGCGCTTTTTCCGGAGAGTATGGCGGTTTTAGCTCGGTACAAATCCATAAACGCGCCGGCTATCACCGATACCAAAGACACCGGCTCCGCCTGCCTTGAATAAAGGGTATCAAGAATATCGTAGCTTTCAGCGCGCCTGCCCGAGACTATCGCCTTTGAAAGCTTATACGCGTCCGCGTCCGCCTGAGCAAAGACCAAAAGCTCGATATCCTGCCTGCCTATTTCTCCGCTCCCGCGGTAAGCGGAAAGCTTGTCGCACTCATTGTTTATCATCAAAAGACTGCAGCCAAGTATAGATGCCAGATACTCTGCGTTTTCCGGCTTCATGAAGCAGCCCGACTTGCCAAGCCGCTGGTTGATATATTTCACCAGCTCGTTAGGTTTTTTATACCCGAACTCGGTGACGGCTCCGCCGCATTTTGATATGTGCTCGGCAAGCTTTTTGTTTTTCGGGGATAACGACTTTTTTCCGTCGGCGAGGTCGACGCCTGTTGAGTAAAATATCACCGTGGTGGTCTTTTGGTCTATTCCAGAGATGATGTCCATAAGGCGCTTTAGCTCATCCTGACGCAAAAGCTCCGCATTAAGGTCGTTTACCGCGACCACTACCCTGTCGCAGAATATCGGAAGCGATTCGCAGATATCTCCGAGCTCTGTCAGCGAGAAGCTCTCAGGGTCGAAAAAGTGATAGTTGAGGTCTCGTGCCTCATCGGGCATCAGCTTCTTGACCAGCTTGGAGGTTATCATTCCGACCGTCGCGCTGTCTCTGCCCCAGAACATATAGCAGGGCAATATATTGCCGGAGCGAATTGATTTTACAAGCTCTGTCTCGCTGAAAATCGCCATAATCATCCCCCTTTTTAAGCTATTATAATACAACTATCCGGTTTAGGCAAGAAAAAACTGCCCTCTTATAAACAAAGCGAGCCCCGACAGCGCGCAGCTGTTGGGGCTCGGCTCAAAACCGACAGCGGTTTTTATATTTACTTGAAGAAGAGAGGAAGATGCTCAAGGTAGAATATGTTGAAATTCTTTCCTGCGTCTCCCTCGGCAAGAACTGCGCACTCTCCGACAATATTTCCGCCTGCGCTCTCGACCAGCTTTCTTACCGCCTCCAGTGACTCACCGGTAGAGATGACGTCGTCCACTATAAGCACCCGCTTTCCTCTCAGATAGTCCGCCTCGTTCTTGTCCAGCCAGAGCTTCTGCTGGACAGCCGTCGTGATAGACTTTACCTCCACGCATATGGGATCCTTCATATAAAGCTTCGGCATCTTGCGGGTGACAATGTATCTCATCCCGTTTCCGAGCTGACGAGCCATTTCATAAGCCAGCGGTATGCCCTTTGACTCTGCCGTGACGATAACGTCGCACTCAGGAGCCTTCTCAAGAAGAGCCTTGGCGCACGCCACGGTCAGCTCCACGTCAGAGAACATCACAAACGCCGCTATGTCCATATGCTCGTTGACGCTGCATATCGGAAGCTGTCTTGTCAGACCGGCGACATTAAGCGTATAGTATTCTGCCATTTTGGTTCAATCCTTTCAAATTTACACTGCTCATAGCAGGTTGATTTCGCGACCGAAAGTCCAAGTACATGGGCACATCACGGCCAGTTGAGCTTTGTTCCCCCGAGAAGATGGAAATGAAGGTGGAAAACCGTCTGTCCGGCGTCCGCGCCGCAGTTTGACACCACCCTGAAGCCGCTCTTATCAAGACCCTTTTCCTTAGCCACCTTGGCTATCGCCTCGTAAATCTTTGAAACCACCGCCGAATTTTCCGAAGTTATCTCGCTTGCTCCCGAGATGTGCTCCTTGGGAATAAACAGGATGTGAATTGGAGTTACCGGGTTTATGTCCTCAAAGGCGTAGACATACTCGTCCTCATATACCTTCTTCGAGGGCAGCTCGCCCGCCGCTATTTTGCAAAACAGACAATCTGACATGCTTGCATCTTCCTTTCCTTTATACTCAAAAATAAATTTTATTCACCGAGCATTTCCTTGACTATATCATCGACCTGAGTTACGGCGTATTCAATCTTAGATACGTCGCCCACTCCCGCCATCGCGCTGTCAGGACGTCCTCCGCCCTTTCCTCCGGTGAGTCCTGCCACTCTTCCGGCAAGCTTTCCGGCAAGTATTCCTCTGTCCACCGCACCCTTATGGCAGGCTACCGCTATATTTCCGACGCCGTTGTTGACTCCGATTATCACCGCAACTGAATCCGCAACCTTGTTCTTTACAACCTCGGACATCTTCTTTATCTCATCCGGCTTTACGTCCCTGATAATCGAAACAATCAGCTTGACTCCGCATACGTCCCTTCCGCCGGCAAGCAGTGCGCTCGACTTGAGCTCAGCTATCGCCTCGGACATGTCCCTCTTCTCCTTTTCGAGAGACCTTACCTCATCTGCTACAGACCTGCACTTTGCAACAAGCTCTGAAGGGTTCGCGAGCTTGAGAGCCGAAGCCGCGTCGTTAATCGTCCCAAGGCTGTGCTTGAAGCTGTCGAGTACTCCCCAGCCGGTCACCGCCTCTATACGCCTTACGCCTGCCGCTACCGAGGACTCGCTTATAATCTTGAAGAGTCCTGCCTTTGAGGTGTTGTCAAGGTGAGTTCCGCCGCAGAACTCTATCGAAGCGTCTCCCATTCTGACGACCCTTACCACGTCTCCGTACTTCTCTCCGAATAGAGCCATCGCTCCGAGCTTTCTTGCCTCCTCTATCGGCATCTCGCGGGTGTCTATCTCTATTCCGCCGAGGATATAGCTGTTTACAAGATGCTCCACCTTGTCTATCTCCTCCTTGGTCATGGCGGAGAAGTGCGCGAAGTCAAATCTCAGCCTGTGCGCGTCCACAAGCTGTCCCGCCTGATGAACATGGTCGCCAAGGACCTGCCTGAGAGCAGCCTGCAAAAGGTGCGCGCAGGAGTGGTTTCTCATTATAGCGAGCCTGTTCTCGGCGTCTACCTTGAATACTGCGTGCTCTCCGACCTGAACCGCACCCTCCACAACCTTGACCTTGTGGGCAATCTTTCCGCCGACTGCCTTCTGAGTGTCAATAACCTGGCACTTGCCCGTCTTGGTGGTGATAGTTCCTATATCTCCTACCTGTCCGCCGCTCTCAGCGTAGAACGGCGAGGCCTTCGAGATAATGTATACCGTGTCGCCTGCTCCTGCGGCGTCGATAAGCTCATCGTCGGTAGCAATGTAATCTATCTCGTCCTCGCACTCAAGAGTATCGTAGCCCAAAAACTTTGTCGTGTACTCGCGGCTTATCTTGTGGAAGACTGTCTCGTCCGCTCCCATATACTTCGAGCCGCCTCTTGCCGCGCGGGCAGTCTCCTTCTGAACCTCGAGAGCCTGCTTATAGCCCTCCTCATCGCAACCAAAGCCCTTTTCCTCGAGTATCTCTCTGGTAAGATCTATCGGGAAGCCGTAGGTGTCCGAAAGGGTGAAGCACTTCTTTCCGTCGAGCACCTTCTCGCCGGAGGCGGAGAGCTCGTCAATATAGCCTCCGAGTATCACCATTCCCCTGTCTATGGTGTCGTTAAAGTTCTTTTCCTCATTCGTAAGAAGCTTGACAATATAATCATACTTCTCCTCAAGCTCGCTGTACTCGCACTTCGAGCAGTCAACAACCGTCTTTACAAGATCTTTAAGGAACAGACCGTTGATTCCCAAGAGCTTGCCGTGGCGCACCGCTCTTCTTAAGAGCCTGCGCATTACATAGCCTCTGCCCTCGTTTGAGGGAAGCACTCCGTCCGACGCCATAAAGGTAACAGTCCTTATATGGTCGGTGATAACTCTTATAGAAACGTCCTTCTTGTATTCCTTACCGTACTCGCAGCCCGCTATGCGGCAGATGTGGTCTCTTATCGCCTTGATAGTGTCGACGTCAAATATTGAATCGACTCCCTGCATCATGGCGGCAAGTCTCTCAAGACCCATGCCGGTATCTATGTTCTTCTGAGCAAGAGGAGTGTATGTTCCGTCCTCGTGGCGCTCAAACTGGGTGAATACAAGGTTCCAGAACTCCATATACCTGTCGCAGTCGCAGCCCACGCCGCAGGTAGGCTTGCCGCAGCCATACTCCGGCCCTCTGTCAAAGTATATCTCAGAGCAGGGTCCGCAGGGTCCGTCTATACCTGCCTCCCAGAAGTTGTCCTCCTTGCCCATTCTGTATATCCTGTCCATCGGAAGTCCGACTACCTCATGCCAGATCTTTTCAGCCTCGTCGTCGTCCTGATAAACGGTCACATAAAGCCTGTCCTCGGGTATTTCAAGCACCTTGGTGATATACTCCCAAGCCCAGCTTATAGCCTCCTTCTTGAAATAATCGCCGAAGGAGAAGTTGCCAAGCATCTCAAAGAATGTGCCGTGACGGGCGGTTTTTCCGACATTCTCGATATCGTTTGTCCTTATGCACTTCTGACAGGTGGTCATTCTCGTTCTCGGGGGAACCTCCTGCTTGGTGAAATAAGGCTTTAAAGGCGCCATTCCTGCGTTTATAAGAAGCAGGCTATTGTCGTTCTGGGGAACGAGAGGAAAGCTCTTGTGCCTTAGGCATCCCTTTGACTCGAAGAACTTTAAAAAGCTCTCTCTGAGCTCGTTAACTCCTGTCCATTTCATAAATTTCACAATTCCTTTCACTAATATCTGCGGCAAGGCGGATAGCTTCGGCACGGCTGCGAGCGTTAAGACAAAATCACAGTCTTACGCCGCCTGAGCGTAAGACCCGGTACAGCGGCAAACGAAGCTTAAAGACAGCACCGCGAAGGACGGTGCTCAAAAAAATATAACCCCACCCCAAACATGGGGCGAGGTTATCGCTGTACCACCCAATTTTGTCTTAAAAAGACCTCACAAGGCTATAACGCGCCAATCCGCTGCGGTTTACCGCAAGGCTCAGGGGTAGCACCTGCCGCCGGTCCCGGGGGCTTTCACCATCCGCCCTTTCTCTGAAAAGACCATACCAGCAGTCATTCCCGTCGTCGCCGCTTCAAACATCACTATTATAGGTGATTGAAACGGGATTGTCAATACTTTATTTAGCGGTAAATGCGTATCTCGCGAAGTTGTAAAGAGTACTTATGATAGTCGGATCACCGTGGTTTCCTGTATCCATCTCAAACCAGACATGTCTGGCATAAGTCTCGTTTCTACTCATGATATTGTGGTAGTTCAAAGGTGCCTGTCCGACCATGCCGTCCCATTTGGATGCTCCTATCATTATAAGATAGGGTCTTGTTTCCTCAAACTTAAGCTCATCTTCTTGGAACTGTCCGGGATTCCACGCTTCCGAAGACGGAGTCAGCCCCGGTGCAGGGCAGGCAGCGCCGATATATCCAAACTGTTCAGGGTAGGTATACCCTATCGCAAGCGCCTCGCGTCCGCCCATTGAGAAGCCAAAGATAGCGGTGTTCTCCTTGCCGCGAGCTGCCTTGAACTCAGTGCGGGAATAAAGATCACTCATCAGTGCCTGAATATCCTGAACAAAGGCATCGTGCGCCTGAGCAGACTCAAGGTTTATCTCGGTAAAGGTATCGTGGTCTTTGCTGGTTATCATGTTCGGATATACGACTATCATCTCTTCAGCAAGACCGCGTCTCATCATATTGTCAATGATAATATGATTCCACCAATCGTTTCTCATCGTGTCCATGTTGCCGTTAATTCCGTGTAGAATAATTAGCACAGGATACTCCCTATCGGCAGAGAAGTTGGGAGGCAACTGAACCTTGTAGGTTTTGTTCTTCTCAGCAACTGGAGAGTAATAAGTATACTCCTTAATGTTAGCATCAGTAATGCCAACATATGTAAGTTCTCTAAGGCTGTGATACAGTTCGCTATTATTTTCTATCGTGACGATATCGCTTTGAACAATGTCAGCCAAACTCTCCGCTATCTCAAACGAATCATCCACAGAGGGAACCGGCTCGGTTGTGGTAACCGTAGTCACGACCGGAGTGGTTGTGGTAACCGTGGTCACTACCGGGGTAGTAGTGGTGACTGTAGTCTCAGCCGGAGTAGTAGTGGTGACTGTAGTCTCAGCCGGAGTTGTGGTAGTCACTATCGGCTGAGTATATGTCGGAACGCTCGGATGTGTGGTGATGATCGTAGGCATAGTCACCACGCTCGATTCGTCGGGAAGATAAATCTCGTCCTCCTCAGTAGTGACAGTCGGCTCGTCAGGAAGGTATATCTCATCCTCCTCGGTGGTGACGGAGGCGTTGTCCTCGTCGGTAGGCTTTTTCACGGAGAGGAACTTTCTTTGCACATAGTACTCTTTCTTGTCTACCTTTATCCTATACCAGCTATTGGTGCATACGCCGGTGACTACGACCTTATCGCCCTTGTCAAGAGATATAGCTACGTCGTAGCCAGTGCCGGGTCCCTTTCTGACATCGACATCCTCATTGACATACATCACAAGCTTGATAGATCTTATTTCAACCGCGTTCTCAATACCGAACGCACGCTGAACGGGACTGGCAAGGAGCCCTGTGTTTGCCTCGGGCGCTACCGTCACGGCGCCTCCCGCAACAAGTCCGTTCGGCATGACATCAGGCTGCTGAGTCCTGTCCCTGCTGCCGCAGCCGCAAAGCATAATTGCGCACATGGCGCATAGCCCGCAAATTGCGGCGAGTGTTTTTCTCTTCATAATCACAACATCCTCCATTTGATTTTCATAAAAGTGCCGCACGGCTACTTCCTTTTGAAGAGACAAAGCGGCGCATTTTATATCTGCATCTTAACCCATTTATTTAGCCCTGAAGACATATTTCCCGAAGTTATAGGTCACGCTAGCAATAGCGGGCTCACCATGGTCGGAGTTTTCAACTACATACCACAGATGTGTCACGCCGTTGTCCTCCATGATCTCGTGGTAGCTCTCGGGGGCGTCTGCGACTACGCTGTCGGACTCCGTCGCCCCTACCATAATAAGATATGGCGTTTCGCTGCCAAAGCTCAGCTCCTCCTCGCTTAGCTGCCCGGGATTCCACTCCTCAGAGGACGGCGTCAGTCCGGGCACCGGACATACGGCTCCTATATAGCCGAACTTGTCCGGATAAGTAAATCCTATGGCAAGAGCCTCTCTGCCTCCGATAGAAAAGCCGAGCACCGCGGTGTTGTCCTTGCCATGGGCTATCGAGTAGTTTTCTGCCATATACGGCATAAGATCGTTGACAAGGTCGTTTAGGAAGTTGTCATAGCCGGACATATCCTCCGCGGTAAAGTCTGTGAACGCATTCTTGTCCTGACCGGCGTAGATATACGGGAAGACTATAATCATATCCTCAGCGAGTCCCTGCGCCATCATGTTACCCAAAATGATGTGAGTGCGGTTATTGTTCATCATGGCGTACTCGTTGCCGAACATCCCGTGCAGGACGTACAGAACAGGGTACTTTCTGTTCTCGTCATAACCGGCGGGGAGGATTATATTTACCGGTCTGTTCCTCCCGCAGGTGTCCGAATAGTACCTGTCAACGACAAGCTCGCCGTATTCCCTGCCGGACTGCTCCTCAGAATATTCCTCCGGACAGTACTCTGAAATGCCGTTCGCCGCCTCAGCCATAAACTCGTCGGCTATCTCGAACGACTCGTCCGCCACTGATTCATCGGGGAGGATTATTTCTTCATCGTCTGTCGTAGAAGATGTCGCTCCGTGAGGACGCTCTTCACTCACATACAACCAGCCGACATAATATTCGCCGCCCTTGAACTTGATCCTGTACCAGCTGTTATCGCATACGCCGGTTACCTCTATCTCGTCCCCAAGGTGAAGGTATCCGACAATATCAAAGAAGGTCGCGGGACCGGTTCTGACATGCGTAGAAGCCGTGGCGTACATTGTTGCCTTCATCGGCTTGACCTCAAAGCTGAACTCGGTGGTAGTCTCGGGAGCCTCCGTCTCGGGTACTGCAGTGGTGGTCGCAGTCGTAGTCTCGGGGAGAACCGTGGTCGTCTGTGGCAGAGTGGTGATTTCGGGGGGAGTTGTCACAGCGGGAGTTGTGCCGGCAGGCTCTGTGGTAATGCTGACATCCTCCGACTCGTCGGGCAAAGCGGTGTCCGTAACGGTAGTCGCCGCGCTGTCTCCCCGATCGATGTCAACATTTATCGCCTCGCATCCGCAAAGCACGCACACAGAAGCCGCAAGGATAGCAAAAGAAAGTATGGCAGTTCTTTTCATAAGTTTCATAAGCTGTTCTCCGGTAAATGCCGCCGGATATGCTGTCCGGCTATCTTATTTCGCCTTGAATACGTATTTGAGGAAGTTATAGGTCACGCTCGCAATCGCGGGGTCGCCGTGATCCGAGCCGGGAATGATGTACCACAGATGCTTAACACCGTTCTCCTCCATGAGATTGTGATAGCTCTCAGGGAAGGTTCCTACTGTTCCGTCGCTGTCGCCGGCGCCGATAAGCACGAGGTAAGGCGTTTCATCGGTGAACTTAAGCTCGTCGTTCTGGAACTGTCCGGGGTGCTGCATAGCCCAGTCCTGACCGGGAACGAGTCCGGGAGCGGGGCAAGCTGCCGCGATGTAGCCGAACATATCCGGGTAAGTAAAGCCTATGGCAAGAGCCTCTCTGCCGCCCATCGAGAAGCCGAAGACGGCGGTGTTGTCCTTGCCCTCAGCAACCGAGAAGTTCTCAGCCATATAGGGCATGAGGTCGTTTACGAGATCGTTGAGGAAGTTGTCGTAGTTAGCCGCGCTCTCCACGGTGATCCCGGGGCAGGTATCCTCAGTCTCGCTCGCGTACATGTAGGGGTAAACAACTATCATTTCCTCAGCGAGACCCTCAGCTATCATGTGGTCAACAATGTCGTTTGTCTGCCAGCTGTTGATCATGGTGGTCTGGTCGCAGAAGATTCCGTGAAGGACATAGAGAACAGGGTACTCCTTGTCCTCGTCGTAGTTTGCGGGGAGCTGTACCTTTGCGGGCCTGTCCTTCTTAACCGTCTCGGAATAGTAGGTGATGTCAACTATCTCTCCTGCCTCGTCCTCCTCGGCGGGATCCTGATAGCCGTTGTCGGGCATATAGGTCTCAATCTCGATGCTGTCCATAAATTCCTCGGCTATCTCGAAGGAGCTTCTTGTATCCACTACTTCATCTTCCTTGTCATTTGTATTTTCACATGCGCACAGCGACAATAGCATCGCAGCGCAGGTAAACATCAAAATAAGTTTTTTCATAATGCTTCCTGTCCTTCAAATTAAATTTTACTTTGCCTTGAATACGTACTTGCAGAAGTTATAGGTCACGCTCGCGATCGCGGGGTCGCCGTGATCTGAACCGGGAACAATGTAGAATATATGCTCTACGCCGTTCTTCTCCATAAGCTCATGGTAGCTCTGCGGGAATGAGCCTACTGTGCCGTCCTTGTCGCCAGCGCCGATAAGCACGAGGTAAGGCATCTCGTCCGTAAACTTGAGCTCGTCGTTCTGGAACTGTCCGGGATGCTCCAGCGCCCAGTCGCGACCGGGAACAAGTCCGGGAGCGGGGCACGCTGCTCCTACATATCCGAACTTATCGGGGTAGGTAAAGCCTATCGCAAGAGCCTCTCTGCCTCCCATCGAGAAGCCGAATACCGCGGTGTTGTCCTTGCCCTCAGCTACCGAGTAGTTATCCGACATGTAGTCCATCAGGCAGAGAATATCCTCGACGATCGCGTCGTAGCCGGGAACGGTATCAACCATAGCCATTCCGTCAGGTCTGAGCCTTTCTGTGTCGGTGTACATCATGGGATATACGACGATCATTTCCTCTGCGAGGCCCTCGGCAGTCATGTTGTCAATTATATCATTTGTGTGCGAACTGTTCACCATGGTAGTCTCATCGCACCAGATTCCGTGGAGGACATACAAAACAGGATATTCCTTGCTCTTGTCGTAGCCATAGGGAAGCTGTATCCAAACATTCTTATTCTGCTTTGCGACGTCTGAGTAATAGGTAGTCTTTATGATATTGTTCGCGTTGCCGTTGCTCGCCGGATCCTGATATCCCTTGTCGGGAATATAGGTCTGGATATCGTCTTCGACAGTCTCCATAAACTCCTTGGCTATCTCGAAGGAATCCTTTGCATCCTCAGGCTCATTCTCAGGCTCTTCAGCCTTTGTCGCCTCAGTTGTCACAACCTCGGGCTTGGTATCTGTGAGATAGCTTCCGCCGACATAATACTCGCCGCCCTCAAACTCTATCCTGTACCAGCCGTTCTCGCATACGCCGGTGACTTCTACCTTCTCGCCCTCGTCAAGGTGACCTACTCTGTCATACGAGGTCGACGGTCCTTTTCTTACGTTTACGCTCGCCTTGGCGTACATCTCGGCGCTCATCGGCTCAACGCTGATCTCCTCCGCGGTGGTGGTGACGGTAGTAGCCTCGGTCGTAGTCACAGTGGTGACCTCTGTAGTAGTGGCTTCGGTCGTTGTTGCTTCCTCAGTTGTCGTTTCGGGAACAGTTGTCTCGGAAGCCTCTGTTACATCCGGCTCAACGGTCGTGACATCCTCGGGAGCCTCGGTTACCTCCTCGGTTTCCTCTTCTTCCTCCTCATCTGGGGCTTCGGTGACGGCAGAGGTGTCGTCGGGCTTGTCCACATCCCCGGTGTCTTCGTTCGCGCATGCGCTCAGCGATGCAAGCATCGCAGCGCACAAAAGGATTGAAATAAGTTTCTTCATGTGCTTTGACTCTCCATAAAAAATAGTTTCCAGCCGCTTTTATGGCAGCTGGTTCAGCCATACCCACCCATGGAGCATCGTATTGAAAACGCTGCCGGGGCAAATTAAGCTAATGGATAACTAAAATTTTATCACTTGCTCACATCAAAGTCAACTGAACTTAAAAAATTGTCCAAATACACATCTTGGAAGCCGGTTGATTGGATAGTATGCACAATGACTACGCGTTATTTTTGTAGAAATAAGGGACACCTCGGATTATTTTCCGAGATGTCCGTAAGTATAAGTAAATCAAATTGATATATAACGCCTATTTTGCCAAGACCGTCACATCCGAGTTCACAGAATCGACTTTAAGCCTGGTATAACCGTCGCCATAGGTATACTCGCTTCCCGCTTCAACCCCATAAATGCTGATGCGGCTTGATATTCCGTCAGTTGACGCCGCCACGCCGCTGCCCTCAGGGAGGAAAATCTCGGCGTCGCAATTCACGGCGTCTATCTCAATGGCAGAAGGAGCGACCTCAAATGCCGCGCTCATTTTCCCCGATACGCACTCGAATTCCATCTCATCCGCAATCCCGGAAAAGTCTATCTCACCGGACACGCAGGATAACTTGGCTTCCTCGAAACTTGAGCCGGTCACGCTTATTTCACCCGAAACAGACTCGGTGCTCAGCTTGCTCGCGTTTATTCTCTCCAAGACTGCATTGCCGCTCACCATTTCAAGCTCAAGCTGGCCTACGCTTAATCCTGCTGCCGTCAGCTCTCCTACTCCCGCCGACACCTTAAGCTCGTCTAAATCGGCATCATTGGGCACCATCACGACTAAATCCTTTTCCCTGCTGCCGTAATAGAAGCCGCTTTTTCGGTATTTTATACTTATTTTGCCGTCATGGATCCTATATCTTAGCATGTCGTCCTCGTCAAGACCCGCGTCCTCGCTCACCGAAATGCTGTCGCCGTCATAGGACTCAACCCTCACGTCCCCGTAAAGCCATTCGATCTCTATCTCCCTTACGCTTCCTGCGTCCGCGGAAAAATCACCTATCTGGTATTGTCCTGAATTGCCAAAGCGGTAATAGCCAAGAGAAAATCTGCCTAATCCGACCTGGAAGCCTCCTAATCCGTTTTTAGATGCTGCTATCGCCGCTATTATCACAGCCGCAAGCAGAACTATTATTAAAGACCATACGACAATCCTTACTACAGCTTTTCTTTTCACTCTGATTTGTCCTTTCCTTCGTCCTTAGCCGCTTCCCTGTAATCCGATATAGCGTTTATAAGGTGGCTGACCGCAGCGCCTATGAGAAAGATTATCCAGCTTATATGCCACGCGCTTGTCAAAAAGCTGACACATAGATAAACTATCACTATGGTCGTCCAGACCATACCGTCTATTTCCTTTTTCATGTGCTCACGTCTCTTTTTTTCCGGACTGTATGAGACTTCGTCGCCGGCGTCCTGCTCCCGTTCCTCTGACAGATCACGGCCTCCCCGTGCCTTTAGGTAAGAGCCGGCGTATATAATCAGCCCTGTCGCGGCGGCAACTATCACAAGCATCAGGCATATGCCGAGTGTGCCGGCAGGGATCAAAATTACCGGAACAACGCTTATTATATACAGCGCCACGGCTATGCTTATAAGCATGGCTTTCTTACGGCGGTCTTTCCCGTCGTCTGCCTCGCCGGCGTCGGACAAGTTCTTCGAATACTCGTCAAGCAGCTCATGTATGTCGCCTATGCCGGATATAGCCGCGTGAAACGCCGCCTCCTCATCCATTCCGCTGTCTTTCAGCTCTCTGAACCTGTCAAGAGTGTTCGCGGTTATCTCTCCCCTCACGCCGTCCGCATGCACGGTCTGAGGCGCGTCCCTGAAAAGACCGTCGATATAGTTTTTTATTCTCTGCTCCATCTTTTATTCCTCCGTTTCAAGTATGGCGTCAACAAGCTTCTTTGCGTCCTCCCACTCGCTCACCATACGATAATATGCTTTCTTTCCGTCTGGAGTTATCCTGTAGTATTTTCTCCTCGCGCCGACTTCCCCTTCTCCCCAGTAGGTGACGATATAGCCAAGGTCTATCAGCCTCTTGAACGCGGTGTACAGCGTGGCTTCGTTAAGCTCATATCTGCTGCCCGACTTGTGGAATATCATTTTGTTTATCTCATAGCCGTAGCTGTCCTTGTTGATAATGTTTGCCAAGATCGCGGCGTCGACTCTTCCGCGCATAAGCTCAGATGCCATCGACATCTCATCAGCCTCCTTATTCGCTCACATTATATCATAATATACATTGTCTGTCAAGGTATATTATTTATCAATATAATAATAAAAGCGGCGAACCAAGCATGATTCGCCGCTTTGCAGCATAGCTGTGAAAATATTAACGGATATCTCCGATTTTTATACCACAGTCTCCTGCGGGGGCTCGTGTGACTGAGCCGCATGCTCGATGTAGGTATCGTTGCAAACAACTTCGACATTGTTATATACCTGCATTCCTGTTCCGGCAGGAAGAAGCTTACCGATAATTACATTCTCCTTGAGTCCGAGCAGATGGTCGCTCTTGCCCTTGATAGCGGCATCGGTGAGCGCACGGGTTGTCTCCTGGAAGGAAGCAGCCGAGAGGAAGCTCTCCGAGCTTGAGGACGCCTTTGTGATACCCTGGATGACCGGGCTTGTAGTAATAAGCCTTGCAGAGGTGTCTCCTGCATCGATCTCTTCCTGAATCTGAGCGTTTATTTCATCTATCTCGTGCCTGTCTACAAGAGTTCCGGGCAATAGGTAGCTTGAGCCGGGATCCTCTATCTTTACCTTGCGGAGCATCTGACGGGTAATAACCTCGATATGCTTGTCGTTTACGTCAACACCCTGGAGTCTGTATACCTTCTGAACCTCGGTGATGATGTAGTTTCTGACGGCCTCGCTGCCCAAAATAGCAAGCACGTCCGCAGGGTTCTTTGAGCCTGCTGTCAGCTCGTCTCCCGCCTTGACCTGATCGCCGTCCTTGACCTTGATTCTGTAGTCCCACGGGATCTGGTACTGCTCTACCTCGCCGGTCTCCGTGTTGGTTACAACTATCACTCTCGACTTCTTGATTTCCTCAATGGAAACCACGCCGCTTATTCTGGTGAGTATCGCGGCGCCCTTCGGCTTTCTTGACTCGAAGAGCTCCTCAACTCTCGGAAGACCCTGAGTGATATCCTCCGCGGAAGCAACGCCTCCGGTGTGGAAGGTTCTCATCGTAAGCTGAGTACCGGGCTCGCCTATCGACTGAGCGGCGATAATGCCTACCGCCTCGCCGACCGATACAAGGGTCGAATGCGCAAGATCCATGCCGTAGCACTTAGCGCAAACGCCTCTCTTGGACTTGCAGCCGAGCACCGAGCGAATGGCGATCCTGTCCTTACCCTCTTTGTCAAGCTCCTCGATGACCTTCTTCGCGTCAGCGGCGTTCATCAGCTTATCCTTGGACATTATCAGCTCGCCTGTTTCCGGGGATACAAGATCCTCGACAAGGAAGCGTCCGACAAGTCTCTCTGCGAACGGCTCTATCATCTCGTTGCCGTTTCTTATCTCAAATACATCTATTCCCTCGTGAGTTCCGCAGTCCTCCTCGGTTACAATAACGTCCTGAGATACATCAACAAGACGTCTTGTAAGGTATCCTGAGTCCGCCGTTCTCAGAGCCGTATCGGTAAGACCCTTACGCGCTCCTCTTGAGGATATGAAGTACTCGAGGATGTTGAGTCCTTCACGGTAGTTAGCTCTTATAGGCATCTCGATGGTCGCGCCTGAGGTGTTCGCGATAAGTCCTCTCATTCCGGCAAGCTGTCTTATCTGAGCGATAGAACCACGGGCTCCGGAATCGGACATCATGTAAATCGGGTTATATTTGTCGAGGTTGTTCTGAAGCGCAACGGTGACATCGTCTGTCGCCTTTGACCATATTTCGATAAACCTCTTTGACTTCTCAGCTCTTGAGATAAGACCTCTCTTATACTGAGCGTCTATCTTATCGACAAGCTTATCCGCGTTGGCAAGTATTTCCTTCTTTGCCGGAGGGATCTCAGCGTCGCAGACGGCTACCGTGATAGCCGCTCTCGTCGAATACTTGAAGCCCAGAGCCTTGATGCAGTCGAGAACCTCGCTGGTCTTGGTGGTACCGTGCTTGCGGATACATCTCTCGATGATATCGGTGAGCTGCTTTTTCTTTACGAGGAAGCTTATCTCAAGGTCGAACTGCTTCTCGGGATCGCTTCTGTCCACATATCCGAGATCCTGAGGTATGTTTTCGTTGAAAATAAGGCGTCCTACGGTCGCGTCTATTATCTTTGAGGTGGTGATATCTCCGACGGTGCGGCTCATTCTTACCTTTACCTTTGCCTGGAGAGATACTATTCCCGCCTGATAAGCCATCATCGCCTCGTTTACATCGCGGAATATCTTGCCCTCGCCCTTCTCTCCGTCCTTCTCAAGGGTCAGATAGTAGGAGCCCAGAACCATGTCCTGTGTAGGAACGGTTACCGGCTTGCCGTCGGCGGGCTTTAAAAGGTTGTTGGCGGCGAGCATCAGGAATCTCGCCTCAGCCTGAGCCTCTACCGACAGAGGCACATGGACTGACATCTGGTCGCCGTCGAAGTCGGCGTTGTACGCGGTACATGCCAGCGGGTGGAGCTTCAGGGCTCTTCCCTCGACGAGCACCGGCTCAAACGCCTGGATGCCGAGTCGGTGTAATGTAGGCGCACGGTTTAGGAGAACGGGGTGTCCCTGAATCACGTTCTCAAGAGCGTCCCATACCTCGTCCTTGCCGCGCTCTACCATCTTTCTTGCCGATCTTATATTTATCTGCGGGTTGGTATCTACCAGCCTCTTCATTACGAACGGCTTGAAGAGCTCTAACGCCATCTCCTTGGGAAGTCCGCACTGATACATCTTCAGCTCAGGACCTACAACTATAACCGAACGTCCGGAGTAGTCAACTCTCTTACCCAGAAGGTTCTGACGGAAGCGTCCCTGCTTACCCTTGAGCATGTCGGAAAGAGACTTGAATGCGCGGTTATTCGGACCTGTTACCGGTCTGCCGTGACGGCCGTTGTCGATAAGTGCGTCAACGGCTTCCTGAAGCATTCTCTTCTCATTTCTTACAATGATATCGGGAGCCTCAAGCTCAAGCATCCTCTTAAGACGGTTATTTCTGTTTATTACACGCCTGTAAAGGTCGTTAAGGTCGGAGGTGGCATATCTGCCGCCGTCGAGGGGAACCATAGGTCTTAAATCCGGGGGAATTACCGGCACAACGTCGAGTATCATCCACTCGGGACGGTTGCCGGAAACTCTGAACGCCTCGACTATCTCAAGCCTCTTCAGAAGCTTTATGCGCTTCTGTCCCTGAGGAAGATCCTTGAGCTCCGTCTTGAGCTCATTCGCAAGGGACTCGACATCGATTTCCTGCAAAAGAGTCTTGATAGCTTCTGCGCCCATACCCGCCTTGAACTTGTCCTCAAAGCGCTCCCTTGCATCCTGATACTCCTTCTCGGTGAGTATCTGCTTCTTTTCAAGGCTTGTCTCGCCGGGGTCGGTTACGATGTACTTGGTGAAGTAAAGCACCTCCTCGAGTCTCTTCTGGGAGATCTCGAGCATCTGACCTATTCTCGAGGGAGTACCCTTGAAATACCAGATGTGCGATACGGGGGCGGCGAGTTCGATGTGTCCCATCCTCTCGCGCCTTACCTTGGCTCTTGTTACCTCAACTCCGCAGCGCTCGCACACCTTGCCCTTGAAGCGTATCTTTTTATATTTTCCGCAGTGGCACTCCCAGTCCTTCGTAGGACCGAAGATCCTTTCGCAGAAGAGTCCGTCCCTCTCCGGCTTCTGGGTGCGGTAGTTTATGGTTTCGGGTTTCTCAACGACGCCGTGAGACCAGCTTCTAATCTGCTCAGGAGACGCAAGACCGATTTTTATTTGATCAAAAACATTAAAGTCCAATGCTCAAACCCTCTTTACATTAAATTTCAGACTGATTAGCTTCTACCTGATCCTTATCGGCTCAAATGAGATCCTCCGGAGATTCGTCCTCCCTGATGGAGAATCCTGTTATCTCGTCGCCGTCGGGATCAACGTCCGGGTCTAAGTAATCGTCGCTGTCGTTGGCTATTGCATCGCTTGTGTAATCGTCGTCGATGGTTTCGACTCCCGCAAACGCGGTGTCATCGACATCCGAAACAGGCTGAGGAATGATATCGTTGTCGTCGTCAAAGTTCTGCTTGAGGTCTATCTCTTCGCCCTGCTCGTCAAGGACTCTGACATCGAGTGCCAGAGACTGAAGCTCCTTGACAAGCACCCTGAACGACTCGGGTATTCCGGCCTTGGGAACATTCTGACCCTTGACTATAGCCTCGTAGGTCTTTACTCTTCCGACGGTATCGTCAGACTTAACAGTGAGTATCTCCTGAAGAGTGTACGCGGCGCCGTAAGCCTCAAGCGCCCAAACCTCCATCTCTCCGAATCTCTGACCGCCGAACTGAGCTTTACCGCCGAGAGGCTGCTGTGTTACCAGCGAGTAGGGTCCTACTGAACGAGCGTGGATCTTATCGTCTACAAGGTGATGGAGCTTGAGGTAGTACATGATGCCTACCGTTACTCTGTTGTCAAAAGGCTCTCCGGTACGTCCGTCGTAAAGCGTCGTCTTTCCGTCCTCCGCCATTCCGGCAAGCTTGAAGCACTCTCTTATGTCCTCCTCATGCGCGCCGTCGAATACAGGGGTCATTACCTTCCAGCCGAGCTTCTTTGCCGCCATTCCGAGGTGAACCTCAAGCACCTGACCGATGTTCATTCGTGAAGGAACGCCGAGCGGGTTAAGAACTATATCCAATGGCGTACCGTCCTCGAGGAAGGGCATATCCTCCTGTGAAAGTATTCTTGATACGACACCCTTGTTTCCGTGACGACCCGCCATCTTGTCTCCTACAGAGATCTTTCTCTTCTGAGCGATATAGCAGCGGACAAGCATATTTACTCCGGGAGAAAGCTCGTCGCAGTTCTCAGGAGTGAACACCTTTACGTCAATGATTATTCCAGACTCGCCGTGAGGCACACGGAGGGAGTTGTCCCTTACCTCTCTTGCCTTCTCGCCGAATATAGCGCGCAAAAGTCTTTCCTCTGCGGTGAGTTCTGTCTCGCCCTTGGGTGTCACCTTACCAACAAGTATATCGCCGCTTCTTACCTCTGCGCCTATTCTTATGATTCCGTTTTCGTCAAGATCCTTAAGAGCATCCTCGCCGACTCCGGGTATGTCCTTCGTTATCTCCTCGGGACCGAGCTTGGTGTCGCGGCACTCTATCTCATACTCCTCTATATGAACAGAGGTATAAACGTCATTTCTTACAAGCTTCTCGTTTAGCAGAACGGCGTCCTCGTAGTTGTAGCCCTCCCAGGTCATAAAGCCTATGAGAGCGTTCTTTCCGAGCGATATCTCGCCGTTGCAGGTAGCGGGTCCGTCGCCTATTACCTGGTTGCGCTCTACTCTTTCACCCTTGCTTACGATCGGGCGCTGGTTTGTGCAGGTTCCCGAGTTGGAACGCTTGAACTTTGTGAGCTGGTAAACCTTGTGCTCGCCGGAATCCTCGCGGACGACTATCTCCGAAGCGTCAACTCTCTCGACTACGCCGGGGTTCTCGCAGACTACCGCTACTCCGGAGTCAACGCACGCCTTATACTCCATTCCAGTACCGACTATAGGATTCTCAGTCACAAGAAGCGGTACCGCCTGACGCTGCATGTTAGCGCCCATCAGGGCACGGTTCGCGTCGTCGTTCTCAAGGAAGGGTATCATCGCCGTAGCGACGGAAACAACCATCTTTGGCGATACATCCATAAAGTCTATGTTCTCACGGTCGATCTCCATGATCTGGTCACGGTATCTGCCGTTTACCTTGGCTCTGGCAAACTTGTTGTCCGGGGTAAGAGGCTCGTTCGCCTGAGCTACCATGTAGTTGTCCTCGACGTCGGCGGTCATGTATACGACCTCGTCGGTGACAACTCCGGTCGCCTTGTCGACTCTGCGGTACGGCGCTTCTATAAAGCCGTACTCGTTGATCTTGGCGAAGGACGCAAGATATGAGATAAGTCCGATGTTAGGTCCTTCAGGGGTCTCGATAGGACACATCCTTCCGTAGTGGGAATAGTGCACGTCTCGAACCTCGAAGCCCGCGCGGTCACGGGAAAGTCCGCCGGGACCCAAAGCGGAAAGCCTTCTCTTATGAGTAAGCTCCGCGAGGGGGTTGGTCTGATCCATGAACTGGGACAGCGGCGAGGAGCCAAAGAACTCCTTGATAGCCGCGGTTATCGGTCTTATGTTTATCAGAGCGGTGGGGGTGACTACCTCGATGTCCTGAGACTGGATATTCATCCTCTCGCGAATAACTCTCTCCATTCTGGAGAAGCCTATTCTGAACTGGTTCTGCAAAAGCTCGCCTACGCAGCGGATTCTTCTGTTTCCGAGGTGGTCGATGTCGTCTATCGTTCCTACTCCCTCGCAGAGATTGAGGAAGTAGCTTATTGTAGCCATTATGTCCTCAAGAACGATATGCTTGGGTATCAGCTCCTCCGCTCTCTCGGCAACCATTCTCGCGATGTCATCGTCATTGGAGGCGGACTCAAGGATCTCCTTGAGAACCTTGAAGGAAACCTTCTCGTTTATGCCGAGCGGCTTGGCGTCAAAGTTGACATACTTTGATATGTCGACCATTCCGTTGCCTATTACCTTGACCTCGACATTGTCGACCTTGTGGGTCACCTCGCCGGTGGGGCTGGTTATAGTTTCTCTCTTCTCGACGAGGATGTAGACCTCGGTAACACCGCAGGACTCTATCTCGGCGGCGCGTTCCTTGGTTATCATCTCGCCGGCGTCAGCGATAATCTCTCCTGTGAGCGGATTGACTACCGGTCTTGCAAGCACAAAGCCGGCGATTCTTGAAGCAACGCCGAGCTTCTTGTTGTACTTGTAGCGTCCGAACCTGCAAAGGTCATATCTTCTCGGGTCGAAGAAGAGGTTGTTTATATGTGTTATCGCGCTGTCGACAGTAGAAGGCTCTCCGGGGCGAAGCTTCTTGTAGACCTCGATAAGACCCTCCTCGGTAGTGGTGGTGGAGTCCTTTTGCATGATGGTCGCGGCAAGCCTCGGGTCGTTGTCGAAGTACTCGTCTATCTCGGCATTGGTGCCTACTCCCAGAGCTCTTATGAATGTGGTTATCGGGATCTTTCTGTTCTTGTCGATGCGCACGTAAACCACATCGTTTGAGTCCATCTCGTACTCCAGCCATGCGCCTCTGTTGGGTATGACGGTAGATTTGAAGAGATCTTTACCAACCTTGTCCTTCTCCACCGCATAGTAAACGCCCGGAGAACGAACCAGCTGAGAAACTATGACACGCTCCGCGCCGTTTATTACAAATGTGCCGGAGGGGGTCATAAGCGGGAAGTCGCCCATGTATACCTCGCTGTCCTTGATCTCGCCTGTCTCAAGGTTGTGGAGTCTTGCGGTAACCCTCAGCGGAGCCGCATATGTCGTATCACGCTCCTTGCATTCCGCAATAGTGTACTTGGGCTCTGCGTCGAGCCTGTAGTCAATAAAGCTCAGCTCCAGAGTGTTGTTGTAATCCTTGATGGAGACGTCCTTGAATACCTCTCTTAAGCCCTCATCCAAAAACCACTTGTAGGAAGATTTCTGAATGTCGATGAGATTTGGCATCTCAAGAACCTCGTTGATTTTGGCGAAGCTCTTGCGGACTACGTTTTTACCCAGCTGCACGTCCTTGACATTGACCATTGGCTTATCACTCCTCATTCTTTATATATTATTAAGAAATAATCGCTAAAAGCCGCGCCGATTTTTGCCGACTGTCCGCCTTGGCAGAACACATTTGTTATGTTTAAACACATGTCAGCCGTTATCTTTAATAAACTTCGTTAAAAAAGCATAACCAAAAATCGGCTTTTTTAAAATAGGCGTCTTTTTTGCCATTATGATACAAATTAAAAGGTTACACTATTTTTGTCAATATGTCAAGTGGAGTTTGCAAAATAAATATTTTTCGTGATAATGCCTAAATATGCCATATATCCCGGTCTCAATATAGTGAACTTATAGCAATCAGTTCAAAATTATGAGAGAAAAATCAATTTTTTCTGCTTTAGCGCAATAAAAATCCGGGCTTAATTGTTTTATTTACAAAAGAGACCGAAAGGACTGATAATAGTGAAAATAAAGCGAATCATTACAGCAGCGGTCGCGCTGCTCTTCTCCGCGGTCATTCTGTGCTCCTGCGCTGACAGCAGCGAAGCGTCGGACAACATCTACAACCAGTCAGCCTCGGGCGTCACCGGATGGATTGATAAGGAAACGGCTGAAATTGCCGAGGACTCCGTCGCGTATCCCTCATCTCCAATGCTGCCCGAGGAATCGGTGGCATCCGACAGCCCCGAGGCGGACGCATTATCAGAACGCAAGATTATAAAGAACAAGGATATGAGCGTTGAAACGATTGATTTTGACAGCTTTACAACCGAGCTTTCGCAAAAAGTCTCCGAGTACGGCGGATATGTCCAGGACTCCACAATGAGCCTTAATTCCTATTATGAGTCAGATCTGCGCAGCGCAAACTATACCTTACGTATTCCGGCAGACAGATTTGAGGAATTTACAAGCCTTATAGGCGATATGGCCGCCGTCACCTATTCCTACGAGTATGTAGACGATGTGACCTCAAGCTATGTGGACATCGAGGCAAGACTCGCCTCGCTCCGTGCCGAGCAGGAAAGCTTTCTCAAGCTTATGGAGCAGGCTCAGACGGTAGACGAGATACTTCAGATACAAAGCTATCTGACAGACGTAAACTACCAGATAGAGTCCTTCACAGCCCAGCTAAAGTCATATGACAGCCTCATTGCCTACAGCACCCTCAGGCTCAGCGTGCAAGAGGTAAAAAAGATATCCGAGTCTGTAGCTCAGCTCGGAGTATTTGAAAGAATCGGTCAAAACCTCTCCGAAAACCTCAGCGATATCGGAAACGGCTTCAAGAATTTCTTTGTCGGCATAGTCAGCTCGCTGCCGTATCTCATAATCTACGGCGCCATTATAGCTATCATAGTTGTTATCATAAGGGCAATAATAAGAAAGAACAAATCCGGCTATGAGAAGCATTACCCCAACAAGCTGCCAAATAACACTAAGGACAGCGAGAAGGATGACAGCGGCAAATAACGTCAAGCCACGGTTATCCGGAATTTAGACAATTTGAGTTTTACTATCCCCCAATCAGGAACCGGTCTGCCGCCTAAAACGACAGACCGGTTTTTGCATACGGCTCGGTATAGAAAGCCGACTTTAGTTTTTCGCGCCCTCGCCTAAGAGAGCGTCTACCCTGCTCTTCAGCGCCCCGCCCTGTTCGGAGGCAAGGAAGCCTGAGCCGTAAAGCCGGTCGGCGGTATCCGAGGCGAGCCTGACAAGGTCGGAGTCAGCGGCAAGATCCGCTATCTTGAGTCTTGGAAGTCCGTGCTGCGCCTGACCGAAAAAGTCTCCCGGACCTCTGAGCTTCAAATCCGCCTCTGATATAGCGAAGCCGTCCGAGGAGGCTGTCAGCGCTCTTAGCCTCTTTTTAGAGTCCTCGCCGGGATTTTCCGCTATCAGAATGCAATAGGACTGATACTCTCCCCTGCCCACTCTTCCGCGAAGCTGGTGGAGCTGGCTCAGCCCGAATCTGTCTGCGTCCTCCACCACCATGACCGAGGCGTTCGGGACATCCACTCCCACCTCTACCACGGTAGTGCAGACAAGAAGGTCGATTTTACCCTCCTTGAAGCCCCTCATGACACTTTCCTTGGTCTGTGCGGGCATCTTTCCGTGAAGAATAGCTATTCGGTAGTTTTTAAATACGCCTTCCTTAAAAGCTCTTGCCCTCTCGGTGACATTCTTTATGTCAAGACCTCCCTCGGCGTCCTCTATCGCAGGGCAGACGATGTACGCCTGCCTCCCCTCGTCTATCTGCTTTGCAGCGAAGCGGTACGCCCGCTCCCTCAGCTTACCGGTGACAGCGTAGGTCTCGACCTTCTTTCTTCCCTTCGGCAGCTCGTCAAGTATGGATATGTCCAGCTCGCCGTATATCATCAGCGCGAGAGTTCTCGGGATAGGTGTTGCGCTCATGACCAGACGATGGGGGTTCTCTCCCTTTTTGGCGAGGCTGTCCCGCTGCCTGACGCCGAACCTGTGCTGCTCGTCGGTTATTACGAGCGCAAGGTTCCTAAACTCCGTGCTCTCACCTATCAGGGCGTGAGTGCCGACCGCGACGTCGTACTCCCCGGCGGCAAGCCTCAGCTTCATCTGCGACTTTGCCTTTGGGGTCATAGAGCCCTTAAGCAGAGCCACCCTGACCCCGAGAGGAGCCAAAAACCCGGTGAGCGTTTCATAATGCTGGTCGGCAAGTATCTCGGTCGGCGCCATCAGACAGGACTGGCAGCCGTTCAAAAAGGCGAAATAGCAGCACGCCGCCGCCACGGCGGTCTTGCCGGAGCCGACATCGCCCAAAATCAGCCTGTTCATCGGAATATCCCCGCGCATATCCGAAAGACATTCCTCTATCGCTCTTTTTTGAGCGTTGGTCAGCTCAAACGGCAAAGAGGAGTAATAGCGGGAAATCGGCTTGTTACCCAATGCATAAGCGGTGAGGCTGCGGTTTTTCTCCCTCATTGAAAGCATGGCGAGCCGAAGAGCAAGCAGCTCGTCAAACGCCAGACGTCTTCTTGCCGGAGCTATCATGCCTTCGTTTTGCGGAAAGTGTATCTGTCTTATGGCGTTCTCGCAGCTTATCAACGAGCACTCCCGCAAAATATCCTCGGGCAGCGTCTCGCAGTCAGCTACATCCTGTCTTTTGAGGGCAGACCTCACGCAGGAACGCATTACCTGCGCGCTTATACCCTCTGTCAGATGGTAAACGGGAAGTATTTTGTCGGCAGAGGAATATTTCAGAATTATTGGGGAGCTCATCTCACGAGATGTGAGGTTACCGCTCATCCTGCCGTACAGTATATAGTCCTCTCCCTCCGAAAGTGAGTTATACAGATACACCGAGTTGAAAATGACCACCGTCATATCCGACTCTCCGTCGGTGCATAAGACCTTGTATATCCTCATGTTTTTTCTTATCAGGGCGGGCGGTCTCTTTTTTACCACCCTCACCCGCACCGTACACTGCTCTCCCAATGCCGCCTCGGAGATCCTCACCGGTGCGCTCAGGTCTATATAGCTTCTCGGAAGGTGGTACAAAACGTCCCTGACCGTATGGATATCCAGCTTTTTAAGCAGCTCCGCACGCTTTGGACCCACTCCGCCAAGATACATCACGCTGTCGCTCAAGGACATTTTTTCACCTCCCAGATTAAAGCTTTCAAGCCTATTATACGAAAGAGCGCCCGGCATTTCAAGCTTTTGTTGACAAACGACACCCGTTTAATATAAACTGTACTCATGCGGCAAAACGCTTAGAAAGTGAGGGACCTGCAATGAGGCTTGATTTTGACGGCTTGACTATAAACGCCGACTGCGCGATATTCGATCTTGACGGCACGCTGATCGACTCGGTGGGCGTATGGAGAGATATAGACGAGGAATTTATGGCGAAAAGAAAGCTCCCCATACCGGACGACTTTTACTCTAAAGTCGCGGCAATGAACTTTTCAGAGGCTGCGGACTATGTCATAAGAGAGTGCGGCGTCACCAACCCGAAGGAAGCCGTCATAGACGAGTGGTACCGGATGGTCAAAAAGGAGTATTCCGAGAATATCCCCATGATACCCGGCGCGAAGGACTTTCTTAAAAGACTCAAGAGCGAAGGAGTAAGGCTCGCCCTTGCGACCGCCTCCGACCCCAAGCTGTATATTCCCTGTCTTGAGCGGCACGGCTGCCTAAGTCTCTTTGGGACAATAGTCACAGTAAACGACGTCAAGCGCGGCAAGGGCTTCCCTGACATATACCTCCTCGCTGCCGAGAGGCTCGGAATGAATCCCGGGCGCTGCATAGTTTTCGAGGACATCCTCGCCGGCTGCCGAGGCGCTAAATCAGCGGACATGTACTGCGTGGGAATCCTTGAAAGGCATTCGCAGGAGGCATGGGAAGATATTAAAAAAATCTGCGACGCCACTCTTGAAAACTATCTTAGGCTAATATAGTCCTATACGGACGCGCACATACAGTGACATATAGTTGTACATAGGCGCAAAAACGGCTCTCCGGGCGAAATCCGGGCGAGCCGTTTTTTAGGTTTACCTTCCCTGCGCCTTCTGAAGAGCGGGCACGGGATCGGTCACTATTCTGTTGTAGGTCTTGGTCAGGCTAAGAAGCTTGTCGGAGAACGCGAAGCTCAGATCCTCCCTCGAAAGCCTCCAGCGCCAGTTGAGTCCCAGCGTCCCGGGGACGTTTATCCTTGTCTCGTCTCCGAGACCGAGGAAGTCCTGCGGCTGAGCTATAGCGGTATCGGCGATGCTCGACCACGCCGCCCTCAGAAGACCGTCGGGAATATCCTTCTTATCGGTGATATTCATATACGACATGCAGAACTTAAGAGTATCGCCGCCCAGCTTTTCCGCCCATCCCGAGGCGGTCGAGCTGTCGTGGGTGGAGGTGTAGACCGCGCAGTCCTTGGACTCAAAGTTGCAGGGCAGATATGCGTTCTTTGCGTTGGGATCAAATGCGAACTGCAACACCTTCATTCCGGGGTAGCCCGCCTCTTTAAGCAGTGTTCTCACATCGTCCGTCACAAAGCCGAGATCCTCGGCAATGATCCTCTTGGGACCGAGCCAGTAGTTGGTGGAATTAAACAGGCTCATTCCCGGGCCCTTGCGCCACTTTCCGGCAGCGGCGGTCTGAGAGCCGTACGGTATCGAGAAATATCCGGCAAATCCGCGGAAGTGGTCTATTCTCAGGACATCGTATATATTAGTCTCGAAGGCTATTCTGTTTATCCACCAGTTATAGCCGTTTTCCCTCATGGCGTTCCAGTTGTATATCGGGTTGCCCCATAGCTGACCGTCCTTTGCGTAGTCATCAGGAGGACAGCCCGCTACGCTCAGCGGTCTCTTGTTCTGGTCGAATTCAAAGAGCTCGGGATTCAGCCACGCCTCCACGCTGTCGTACGCGCAGTAGATCGGCATATCGCCTATTATCTCGACGCCGTTGCGGTTAGCGTAGAGCTTGAGCTCATGCCACTGCTTGAAAAACTCATACTGAACAAAGAGCTGATATCCTATTTTGTCGGCAAGACGCTCCTTTGCGGCCGCAAGAGCCTCCGGACGAGCCATCTTGAGAGAATTCTCCCACTCGTACCATGGCTTTCCGGAATTTTCCTCCTTGACGGCGGTATAGAGCGCGTAGTCCTGAACCCAGTCCGCGTTCTTTTTGAGAAATTCCTCATACCCCGCGTCCGGCTTGAAGCGCTCATACGCCTTTTTGAGAGTGGGAGCTACCGTCTGGTAGAGCATTCCGTAGTGTATATACCTCGGGTTATCCCCAAACTGTGTATTCTGATAGTCCGCGGGCTTGAGTAAGCCCTCCTGCTCAAGCGTCTCAAAGTCTATGAAATACGGGTTGCCCGCCCTTACGGAGCAGGACTGATACGGAGAATCCCCGTAGCCGGTAGGGCTAAGAGGCAGTATCTGCCAATATCTCTGCCCTGATTTTTTGAGAAAGTCTACAAAATTCCTCGCTTCCTTTCCCAATTTTCCGATGCCGTAATTGCCGGGCAAACCTGCTATGCCTAAAAGTAGACCGCTCGCTCTCACAACAATCCCCCCTAATAAAATTATCCCACCTGTAAGCGGTATATTATATAATATTTCACGCTCAGCCGGCGTGACATGGATACATTATACCAAATGCACTCAAAAATTTCAACAAAAATATGCGATTTCAGTCTCAATTTTTGAACTGCTCATACATTGCTTCTCTGTTTGCGTCAGACTGTGAATACTCCTCAAAAAGGTAGGAAATTTCCTTATACAGCTCGTAATCGGAATTATCCTCTCCCTCAAGGTTCGTAAGTATCGCAAGCACATAGGGGTGCGGCGCATCGACATAGGCTATGTCGTGGAAAGCAAACTGCGTCCAGCCGTACTTTCGGTAGAACGGATAGTGAGACTTTATCATTTTGTTCTTGGTGATCTTAAGGTCAGCCTTGAAGTCCTCGACATACGGGCTGTCACTCGTCAGGAAGTCCATAAGTATCCTGCCGTAGGCTCCCGCCGACTCGGTGCATATCTTCTGCTGCCTCAATCTTAGATCCTCCTCATGTGTGCAGCCGTTGGCGGCAAGGAATTCGCCGAACTCCTCCCAGCTTACCAGATCCTTGAGCATCTCATAGGCGACATTGTCGCTCTCCGTTATCGCGAGCTTCAGAAGCTCAGTCACCGTGAACTGCTGCCCGTAATCTCCCTTTACAATCACGCCGGTGCCGCCGAAATAATGGCGCTTTTCATATGTGAGAATTGTGTCCGGGTCGACGAGTCCGTCGGTGAGCTTCTGATAAATCAAGGTGCACAAAGGTATTTTTACGGTGCTCGCTATCGGGAAGTGAACGCCGCTGTTTATCTCAAGCTCATAGCCGGAGTCTGCGTCAAGAAAATAAATCGAGACGACCCTGTCCCTTGGAATAACTACATTTCCGTCCTCATCGACCTGCTCGTACTCCGGCGTGCAGCCGCAGGGAGACTTGGTTGGGTCGCAGTTTTGGTTTATCTGGTAACGCTCAAATATCTCCTCAAGCCGGACAAAAAACTCCTCGGGCAGCGAAAAGACGGAATCCGGCTCAATAGCCTCATCGGCGGAAGAGACTGTGCAGGACGTCTCGGTTTGAACGGTAACAGGCTCCGTAGAGCTGCTCACAGGCTCGGACTGAGGCTGTCCGGAAGCGGCGTCAGTCTGCACAGCCGGCAATGTGTCCGTGTTTTCCGGCGCGGTCGCAACGGTATGTATGGATACTCCGCCGTCAGGTGGGTCAGGCGGAATAGTGCCGATTTCAATCCTCGTATTTATGCGCGAACAGCCGGCAAGAACGGAAAGCGACGCGGCCGCCGCTATGACTTTCAGGTAAGTCCCAGATTTTAAGAATGGTTTCAACCGCCATTCCTCCTTTTGGCAAATCATATGGCTCGGAAAAAGAGCCGTCTATCCGTGGACAGGCGGCTCGCAATATACTCGCAATAAAAGCTGACTATTTAGTTTATGCTGTCAGGAGTGAGCTTATCATAATACTCGCCGTAGGTTATCTCCGCGTCAGCAAGAACCTGATCTACGCGGTCGTTGAACACCTTGCTGATATACTGGGACTTCACATCCTCAAAGTTGTCCTCAACATACTGATCCTGCTCAAGCCTGTAGATGATGTGCCAGCCGTAGTCGGTCTCTACAAGCCCGCTCATTTCTCCCACCTCAAGCGCGAACGCCGCTTCCTCAAAGGGCTCTACCATCTCGCCGTAGGTGAACAGGTATCCCGCCTCGTTGTCAGTCATTCCGGGATCGTCGCCGACAGTCTGAGCAAGCTCATAGATGTCAGCCTCGCCGTTCTGAAGCTGTGTCAGGTAATCGTTGGCAAGCTCCTCGGCAGCAGCCTTGAGCTCCTCGTCTGTATAGTCCTCATACCCCTCCTCATCCGCGAAATGGTCGAAGGAGATAAGAAGGTGATAAACTCTTACATAATCGTTGTGGATATCTTCCTTTATCTCGTCATCGGAGGGAAGAAGCCTCGGGTTGTCTCCTCCGTAGAGATCGAGATATACCCTCTCGCTCGTGACGCTCTGGGTTATCATCCTCCTGAGAAGCTCCTCAGTGATTCCGGCGTCCTTCAGAGCCTGCTCATATTCCTCCTCAGACTCAAAGTAGTCCCTTTGCTCCTGAACATAGTCCCGGATGCTCTGCTCGTCCTCCTCGGTAAGCTCTATGTCGTACATATCCGCCATTATCACACCGAAATTATTGTTGATGATCTCATTGGTGAGTATCTCAATGAAGGTCGGGAACATGTCCGCATTAGACTCCCAGTACTCATCGTTCATGCCGTAATAGGTCTCAAAATACTTATAAACATATCTGAACTCATCGAAGGGAACATCTATTCCCGCTACCGTGAACATTACCGGGTTGGAGGATATGTCTACCTCCTCGCCGTCTATTATCAGCGACGGCTCCTCGGCTACAGGCTCATCCTCCTGCTCCTGCGACTCCTCGCCGTCGTTTGTGTCTGCGTCTAACTGATCATCCGCGGCGTCCTCGCATGACGCAAACACGGATACAGCCATCGCAATAGCAGCCAAAAAGGCAATTATTCTCAAAAATTTCTTCATCTGAACATCTCCATGATAATCGTAGTATTTTGCGCTGTGAAAAAGATACTTCGCAGTTTAGCTCATTAATGTGACAGTCTTGTGACAGTTTTAAAAAACTACTCACATGTTCTCGACATAATCTATGCCCAGCATGTCAAGCTGCTTTGTTATAACCCTTCTTGTGAGCAAGGAAAGCGCCAGCCAGCTGTTGCGCTTTTGCTCGTCCTCCTCGGAAAGTATCCTGTTGTCGTGGTAGAACCTCGAGAACACGGACGCGAGATTATACGCGTTGTCGCAGAGAACGCAGGGCGCAAGGTCGTCTATCGCCTTGGTATAGGTCTCGCCGGAAAGAGCGATTATAAGGGCGAGCTCACGCTCTGCATCGGTGTATATTCCGGTTATTTTTCTCTTTTCGGAATAATCTATTCCCGCCCTCTTGAGAATTGAGTTTATCCTCGTTACGGTATAAAGCAGATATGTTCCGGTCTTGCCGTCAAAGGACAAAAACTTTCCGAGATCGAATACATAGTCCTTTGCAGGCTGGTTAGATAGGTCTCCGAACTTTATCGCGGCTACGCCTATCTTCTGAGCGGTCTCATTCATGTCTCCGGACACATACTCAGAGCCGGAAAGCTTTTCAAGCGCTCCCTCGGTGGCGGTCTTAATGAGGTCGCTGAGCCTCATTACTCCCCCGTCGCGCGTCTTGAACGGCTTGCCGTCCGCGCCGTTCATGGTTCCGAAGCCCAAGTGCCTTAGCTCTGTCGAATCGGGAACGAGCCCCGCCTTTCTCGCGCAGCGGAAGACCTGGACAAAGTGCATGGCCTGACGCTTGTCCACGATATACCATATCCTGTCCGGCTTAAAATCACGCTCGCGCTGGATTATGGTGGCGAGGTCGGTGGTGGCGTATATGCTCGAATCATCAGACTTCTTTATTATCACCGGCGGGAGGGTTATCTTGTCGCCCGGCTCCTGCACATCGACTACAAGCGCTCCCTCGCTCTCATAAAGCAGTCCCTTGTCCTTGAGAATCTGAACAAGCTCGGGGATATAGGCGTCTGAGTCGCTCTCTCCGTACCACAGGTCGAAGCTTACGTTGAGCTTCTCAAAATTGCTCTTTATATCCGATATCGAAGCCTTGACAAGCTCTCTCCACAGGGCGTAGTAGCCGGGACGGTGGTTTTGCAGCTCGTGGGTTATCCTGTGAGCCTTTTCCTTGAACGCCTCGTCCTTTTTGCTCTTGGCGCTGGCATAGGGATACACCTCGTTGAGCTCGTCCGGGTCCAAGGCGGGGACTTCATCCTTTTCCGGGTCGAAATCCTCCTTGAAACACGCCCACTCGGGATGGCGCTCGCTGTACTCGGCTATCACAAGACCCATGGGCGTTCCCCAGTCCCCGAGGTGAACGTCTGCATACACGGTTTTTCCCATTTCACGCGCTATCCTCTTGAGCGCCTCGCCGATTATCGCCGACCTGAGATGCCCGATGTGCAGCGGCTTTGCGACATTCGGTGCGCCGTAGTCTATAACGACGGTCTCGGGAGTTTCCGACTGAGGCACGCCGGTGTGCTCGTCCGCGACTATCTCGTTCACATAACCAACGAGGTACTCGTCTGTGAGAGTCATATTGATAAATCCGGGCTTGACCGCCTCAACGACTTTGAATATGCCCTCCTTCTTCAGCGCCTCGGCGACCTCCTCGGCGACCATGATCGGCGCTTTCTTATACAGCTTCGCAGCGGCGAACGCGCCGTTGCACTGGAATTGGCACAGATCCATTCTGTCCGAGACGGTGACGCTTCCCAGAGAAGGATCATAGCCGCAGGTCTTGAACGCCTCCGAGACATAAGACGACAGGATAGATGTTATCTTTCTCATATTTTAGCTCCTTATTTTCGGAAATGTAGAGTCAAACGGTTAAATTTCATAATAGCATATCTTTCCCGCTTTTGCAAGCCGAAAATAAAGTCTTTTCCATGTGCTGACACTTAAACCATAATGCGCTGTGCTTTTGATGTAGACGGCTGATTCGGCAGGAATATCCGGCAGGCGATATGAAAGGATGACGGGAATGGGAATCAAATCGGATAAAAAGAAAAACAAGAGTGAGCGCCACATCATCGGGCCGATCATAGGGCTTATAGTGCTTGCATTGATATGCTACTGGCAGTATATAACGATACTTGACAACGACGTCGAGGTCAACTGGGTGGCGTATGTCATTTCAACCGTGTGCGTGACGTTTGCGACTATACTGTGGAGCATCCTGGGTATCGGAGGGCTCTTGACGGCGTGCTTTTACACCAACGCCGAAAACTACGCAGCCGGAAACATCACCGGCGAGCAGTACGCCATGCGAGACTTTGTCAGGGACGACCTCGAGCGCAAGTACCGCAAGGAGTACGACGACGCCCTCGCGGAGCTTGACAACAATGATGAAGACGACGACTGAGTGACGGACAGCTAAAATTAAATTTAAGCTGAGCTGTTGACAAACGAATAGCTTTATGATATCATAGTGATATCATAAAGAGTTCAGAGCAGCTATGCTCCCCGAGCTCTGGAAAGGCGTGAATAAATCATGACAGAAAAAATACTCAGCACAAAAAAGAACGGTATGACCGCTCTTTTGCTCGCCATGCTCGTATACGCCGTCGGAATAGCAATCACGATCGCGGGCGGGTTCCTTTTGGAGGATGAAAAATACGCTTTGGGCGTTCCGGTCTTCGTCATCGGACTTCTTCTCAATCTTTTGGGCTGGATCCCATTCGCTGGACTCAAAGTACTCAAGCCGCAGGAGGCGCTTGTGCTCACCCTGTTCGGAAACTATATCGGCACGCTCAAGGGCGAGGGCTTCTACTTTGTCAACCCCTTCTGCTCCGCGGTGAACCCCGCCGCTAAAACAAAGCTCGGCCAGTCGGGC
>CASDRM010000062.1 GCA_949283135.1 uncultured Ruminococcus sp. | reverse complement strand
GTAGCCTTTTCGGCGATCTGAATCTCAGCGGGAGAGGCCCTGCTGTAAAGGTAAGGATATCTCAGGCATCTGTTCCTGAGATAGAAGTGATATCTTCGTTTGAGTCAGTGGGAATAAACACAGTAAAAAACGAGATAATTGTAAGGATAACGGTTAATTCTGAGCTGTATCTTCCGCCAAAAAAGGAAAGCTTTAGTTACACTCAGGATTTTGTAATAGCACAGACAATAATTGTCGGCAGCATTCCCTCAGGGTATGTCGATATTTCATAGATAATGTAAAGGCGGTGGTTTTTTGGATAAAGCCTCAGCTTCCAAAAGAATCAGCCAGCTTACCGAGCTGATAGAATATCACAATAAAAAATACTATATAGAAGATAACCCGGAAATTGAAGACTATGAGTATGATGCGCTGATGCGCGAGCTTAAAGAGCTTGAAAGCGAGTTTCCGGAGCTTGTTACAGCGTATTCTCCGACGCAGAGAGTAGGCGGAGCTCCGGTTTCCGGCTTTGCAAAGGTAAATCATAAGATCCAGATGGGAAGTCTTCAGGACGTTTTTGATTTTAACCAGGTTGAGGAGTTTGTGAACAGGATAAAGTCGGAGGTACCTGACGCTGAGTTTACCGTCGAGCCTAAAATCGACGGCTTATCCGTATCGCTTGAGTATCATGACGGAGAGCTGGTCATTGGCTCAACCAGGGGTGATGGATTTGTCGGCGAGGATGTGACAGCTAACCTTAAGACTATTTCGAGCATACCATTGCGGCTTGACAACGCTCCGAGGCTTCTTGAGGTAAGAGGCGAGGTCTATATGCCAAGGTCTGTTTTTTATAGCCTCACAAAGGAGATGGAGCTCAACTCCGAGCAGCCCTTCAAGAATCCCCGGAACGCTGCCGCAGGATCATTAAGGCAAAAGGATCCCAAAATAGCCGCGAAGAGGCGTCTCGATATCTTTGTTTTTAATGTACAGCAAATTGAGGGCGCTAAAATAAGCTCCCACAAGCAATCGCTGGATATGCTCAAGGCGCTTGGATTCAAGGTCATACCCGAGTATCAACTTGTAAAAAGCTATGACGAGATTGTCAGGATAATAAGTGACATAGGAAACCGCAGGCATGATCTTCCGTATGACATTGACGGAGTAGTTGTAAAGCTTGACAGCTTGGCAATGAGAGAGCAAATAGGCTACACCTCCAAGGTTCCTAAGTGGGCGGTTGCATACAAGTTCCCGCCTGAGGAGAAAAAGACAAAGCTCATAGACATCGAGGTCAATGTTGGAAGAACCGGCGCGATAACTCCTGTGGCGGTATTTGAGCCTATAATTTTAGCCGGCACAAGCGTCTCGAGGGCGACCCTGCATAATCAGGACTTTATTGATGAAAGGAACATCTCCATAGGAGATGAAATAATCGTCAGAAAGGCCGGAGACATTATTCCCGAGGTGCTTGGCGTGTCGAAAAAATCCGGCGAGAGCTCCGAAAGCTTTAAGCTGCCTGATAGATGCCCTATATGCGGAGCAAAGGCTGTAAGAGAAGAGGGAGAAAGCGCACTCAGATGTCCGAATATCGAGTGCCCTGCTCAGCTTCTTCGCTCAATAATTTACTTTGCGTCAAAGCCTGCAATGAATATAGACGGATTCGGACCGGCGGTAGCTGAGGCTCTTTGCGATAAGGGTCTTGTAAGGGTGATACCGGATATATATAAGCTTACCGTTGACGACATACTCATGCTTGACGGCTTCAAGGAAAAATCAGCCGCAAAGCTGGTGGCTTCCATTGAAAAATCAAAGTCTAACTCATTAGACAGACTCCTGTGCGGGCTTGGCATAAGAAATGTAGGCTCTGCGTCCTGTAAGCTGCTGTGTGAGCGTTTCGGAAGCATAGATAACATTATTTCCGCGAGCGTAGAGGATATAGAGGCTATCGACGGGTTTGGAAGGCTGACGGCTGAGACGGTGCACAACGCTTTGTCTGAGCCTCACATGCTTGAGACGATATCTCTTTTGAAGCAGTATGGAGTAAACACCGACTATAACATCTCCCGCAGCTCTGACCGCCTCACGGGACTCAGCTTTGTGATAACAGGGACGCTGCCGAGCTATTCAAGGGACGAGGCAAAGGCGCTTATTGAGTCTCACGGTGGGGTAGTAAAATCATCCGTGTCTAAGAAGACTGACTACCTCCTTGCCGGAGAGGACGCCGGTTCAAAGCTGGTTAAAGCGCAGGAGCTCGGTGTCAAGGTGATAGGTGAGCGCGAGCTAATGGAAATACTTCTTTGAGGAAAGGAAAAGATATATGGACAACATCAGTATTGATATCAAGCATATTGCGAAGCTTGCCAGGCTTAAAATAGACGACAGCGAGCTTCCGAGGTATGAGTCGGAAATGAGAGATATTATCGGTATGGTAAATTCCATGCCGGATATAGAGGATTCTCTCATTGTTGATCCTAACAACGTTATGGAGCTGCGTGAGGACAAGCTCGCAGATGACAAGCCTTCTCGAGATGTAATGCTCTCTAACGCTCCAAAAGTAGTTGCGGGCTGCGTAGTAGTTCCAAAGGTTGTTGATTGAGGGGTGAAGTTAATTGAAGCTGTATGAATATAAGGCTTACGAGCTGAGTCAAATGCTTGGCAGGGGTGAGATTTCCTCAGAGGAGCTCGTCAAATCTCAGTATGAAAGAATAGAAGAAGTCGAGCCGAAGGTGGATGCTTACCTTACACTTGACAGGGACAAAGCTATAGCCCGAGCCATTGAAATTGACAAGCTTCGTGCCGGCAAAGAGAAGCTTCCTGCACTTGCCGGCATACCTGTAGGAGTTAAGGACAACATTTCCACAAAGGGCATAAGGACAACCTGTGCCTCAAAGATGCTTGAAAACTATGTGCCTGTGTTCAACGCTACTGTTGTCGAAAAGCTAAAGGAAAACGGCGCGGTGATAACCGGCAAGTTGAATATGGATGAGTTTGCAATGGGCTCGTCTACAGAGAATTCCTACTTTAAAAAGACCAAAAACCCGTTTGATACCTCCTGCGTCCCAGGAGGCTCGTCCGGCGGTTCTGCCGCGGCAGTGTCTGCCTGTGAAGCAGTTGTAGCGCTTGGTTCGGATACCGGAGGCTCGATAAGGCAGCCAGCGTCCTTGTGCGGAGTGGTCGGCTTGAAGCCTACATACGGAAGCGTTTCAAGGTACGGTCTTGTAGCTTTCGCTTCCTCGCTCGACCAGATAGGACCCTTTGGAAGGTGCGTCAAGGATGTGGCTTTGCTTCAGGACG
>CASDRM010000061.1 GCA_949283135.1 uncultured Ruminococcus sp. | reverse complement strand
GTCGCTATGACTCCCTGATGAGCGCCGCCCATCGCCATCTGGCTCAGCTTCTGCTCGTTGACCTGCTTGACGAGTATCCCTCTGTCCCGGGCGAGATTCATTATCTGCCCCAGCGATGCGACGCTCTCCCTGTTCACATACACAGAGTCTATCACCCTGCCCGACTTGAGCGCTTCTATCACCGGATTCCTTCCGATTATTATCTCGCCCTCCGAGTCGGCGTCGGAGTCTATGCCCGCCGCCGCCGGCATGTCCCCGCTCCTTAGACGCTTGGACGATTCCTCGCCCGCACGCTCCTTGCCACCCGGTCTGCTAAACCCCGATTTTCCGGAGCTTTTGTTTCTTTTTTTGCTAAAATCCCTGTTATCCATATCTTACCTGTCAAAAACTCAATATCTAAACCCGCATTGCGGAGTATACAACTATATATATTGTGATTATACCATATCCCCGTTTTAAATAAAAGAGCTTTTTGCAGGAATATTTGACAAAATAATCTCTACATTTTTGTATAAAGAAGCAACAGAGCGGCTATCCCCACGCCGGCGGCCGCGAGGCAAAGTGACAATATTTTAACTGTCAGCATCAGCCGTCTCGCATAAAGCTCGCTTTTCCTGCGCTCAAGCTCAGATTTGGTATAATACACCTTCTGGAGCTCCGGCTCATCCTGCTCCGTTCCCTTCTCGATGGAGCATAGATACTCCCTCGCAGCGATTTTTTCGTCCGTTCCGACCGGCAGGCTGCGCCCCGCCTTCAAAAACAAAAGCGCTCTCTCAAAATACTCGCTTTCCGGGTTGTTTATCTCGATTATCTGCCTGTTTACACCTTTTATCACAGAATTACCGCCTTTCGCAGTGTGAACTTTTTTACCCCTGTGAGCAGGCGAAACGCCGCGTATCGCCGCGAAACGCCGCGTATCGCCGCGTATCGCCGCGAAACGCCGCGTGCTGCCCCCGTGCTCAACACGGATTATAGGTGGATTTTACACCGAATATACAGAAGGTATACCCGAAAATCAACATAAGTGTTGAGAAATGCGTTGAAACTGTTGAAAACTTCGGCGCAGCAGAGTGTGAATTGTTGAAAACGCAGTTGAAAAGTTGAGAAAGTCCCAAAAATGCGGGCTTGGACTTTTAACTTCCATAAAATAGAACTTATACGGCGGGTAGAAGATTTGTATTCACAGCTTACGCCCGCGCCGCAGGCTCTTTTTTGCCGGAATCGCCGCTTTTTCCTCAAAAAAGAGCCTTACACACGTTTTCGGTCTGTCGGGAATGAGTCAAAAAATCCGCCCTGATGCTCCCGTCAAGGGCGCAGCACAGCGGATTTACGGCGTATATTCCAAAAGAGGTACTCTTTTTTGTACTTTTATGCGAAGCTTTCATACAGCTCCGCGGCGGCGTCAGTATGAACGCCTTTATCTCGAGGTGAGGAACTTTATCGCTCTCTCAATAGAATCCCGCGAATTTCCCCAGTCGGCGTCCGCGCCCGAGTTGCGGTAGTCGAACATGTTGCAGAAATGGGTGACGTCCTCATACAGGCTTTGCGAGTATTTTTGCGAGAGCGAAAGGCAGGCGTCCTCGAAGTCTTGGCGGTAGCGTTTATCCATACCGGTCTGGGCAAGCTCGCAGAGCATCCGGCAATGCGGCATGCAAATATACTCCTGCTCGGAAAACAGAGCCCTGAACTCCTTGGAGTTCTGATACATGTCAAATACCGTCACCATAAGCCTCTCCATCGCCCAGTCCACCTTTGAGCACACAAAGCAAGTGCCGCTCTTTTTTGCAAGCTCCTTCTGCTTTTTGGCTCTCGGCTCGAATATCCCCCTCTTTGAAAATACCTCCCGGTTGAGGGTCTCGATGTGGGTCTGGAGCATCAGCGCGAGCGAAAGACGATTTTTCTGCTTGAGCATCTGCTCGAAGTGAGTGCGGCAGAAGCCGAGCTTATTAGTCTCTATCCGCACATCCGGCTCCATCATCGCCGCGCCCATTATATACTCCACAGTCCTCTTCTCAAGGACGTCCCTCATCCTGCATATCGGGCAGCCGTCCTTAGGCTCGAATATCTCGCTTATCGGGACCGTTAAAATGCTTTCTCTCATAAGACGCTCCTTTATATTCGTTGTTATAAATTTATTATTGAAAAAAAACTCTGACATAAGTATAATTGATTTAGACGCGGATTACAAGACAACAGCTATGAAAACAGGTGATTTTTTTGAAATATGAGGTAAATTCGAAAGACATAATACTCTATGAAAGCGACCTGCGGTTAGGAGAGACCCTTGACTGCGGACAGGCTTTTCGCTGGAATAAAGTCGGAGAAAACACATACTCGGGCAGCTATCTCGACTGTCCGCTCGAGATATCAGGCTCAGACGGCGTATTCACCCTTAAAAATACCACCGAGAGCGAGTTTCTCAGCATATGGTACGACTACTTCGACCTCGGAACTGACTACTCGGAGCTAAAGAAAAGCTACGGCTGCGATCCTGTTTTAAGGGCGGCGTGCCAATACTCTCCCGGCATGAGGCTTTTAAGGCAGGACAGCTGGGAGTCGCTGGTGTCATATATTTTTTCCCAGCACAACAATATCCCGAGAATAAAGGGGATAATATCACGGCTGGTCGGGCATTACGGGCATTTTCCAACCCCTTACGAGCTCGCGGACGAGACGGTGGAATCGCTTGGCTTCCTGCGCTCCGGCTTCAGGGCAAAGTATGTTTTAGACGCCGCCGAAAAGGTAGCGAGCGGTCTGATATCCCTTTCGGAATGCAAAAGAATGCCCTACCCTGACGCAAAGGCGGAGCTGATGAAAATCAAGGGAGTGGGTCCTAAGGTGGCGGACTGCGTTCTGCTTTACGGCATGCACTTTACCGAGGCGTTCCCGATAGACGTCTGGATGCGCAGGGTCATGCAGACCTATTATCCGGACGGGCTTCCCGAGTGCGTAACCGGAACCGAGGGAATAGCGCAGCTCTATCTGTTCAACTACATAAGAAATCTTGAAAAGGACGATGCAAAGGAATGAGCGTTGCCGCGATCATCGCAGAATATAACCCGTTCCACTCGGGTCACGCCTACCAGATAAAAAAGACCCGGGAGCTCGGCTATGACAATATAATAGCCGTGATGAGCTCGGATACGGTTCAGCGCGGGGACATCGCGATTTGCGACCCCGGGTTCAGGGCTCGCGAAGCGGTCAAAAACGGCGTCGATCTTGTAATAGAGCTTCCCACGCCCTACTCCTGCTCCTCGGCGCATGATTTTGCCTCAGCGGGAGTCCACATAGTAAAAAGCCTCGGAGTGGCAAACGCCCTGTCCTTCGGCTCAGAGACGGGCGACGCCGGTCTTTTGTGCCGCTGCGCCGACATGGCAGGCTCGCTTGAGCCGGCTAAAATCAAGGAGCTATGCTCGGAGGGGCTTACCTATCCGCAGGCGGTTTCAAGACTGCTGGGAGACCTCGGAAGCATTCTTGCGGGTGCGAACGATACCCTCGCGATAGAATATATACTCGCCCTGAAAGGGACAGGCATCAAGCCTGTGGCTATAAAGCGAACAGCCGCCCACGACTCGCCCGAGGTCTGCGGCGGGTACCTTTCAGCCTCGGCGATAAGGCAGATGCTCGCCGGGAACGCCCGGGATAACGCGGCGCAGTTTCTTTCCGACCTGCCGGACGAGGATGACATATCGCTTATTCAAAGGGTGGAAAAGGCGATACTTTTCAAGCTGATATCCGCCTCCGAGGAGGAAATAAGGTCGGCTCCGTATACCTCGGACGGCGTTGCAGAAAGAATCATGAGGTACGCGCACAGGTCCTGCTCTCTTTCCGAGCTTTACGATAAAGTAAAGTCAAGAAACATCACCCACGCACGGGTGAGACGGGCGGTTCTTATGTGCGCCTTGGGCGTAAAAGCGGATATGCTTGGAGCTGACCCGCCCTACGCGAGAGTGCTTGCGGCGTCCGCCGGCGGGATAAGGCTTCTGCGGGAATGCAAACGGCGCTCGGTTATCCCGATCTCCAGCTCTCTTGCCAGGCTATCAAGAATATCCGAGCAGGCGGCGGTCTGCGCTCAGATAACCGAAAAGGCGGCATGGCTCAGGCGCGCGGCAAGCGCGGGAGGGCTCGCGGGACATTTGCCGGAGGCGTCAAGGAAATTTTCGGTCACCTGAGCCGCAATCTGCATGAAAAAGTGCGATATCCCTTGATTTTTCTTTGCGGCTGTAGTATAATTCCATGGTAATTTTAACTTATTTTCATGAAAGAAAGGAATATGAAAGATGAATTTGGTTTTGGTTGTTAACGCCGGAAGCTCATCGCTTAAGTACCAGCTTCTCGATATGGATGACGAGTCGGTCATCGCAAAGGGCAACTGCGATCGTATAGGCATAGGCGGACATGTCTCGCACAAGATTCCCGCTACCGGCTACGACTATGAGGCGGACTGCGATTTTCCTACCCACACCGAGGCTTTTGAGAAGCTTGTAGAGGTTCTCACCACAGGAGACGGAAAGGTAATAGACTCTATGTCCGAGATTTCCGCTGTAGGACACAGAATAGTTCAGGGCGCTGAGATATTTGACAAGGCTTGCATGGTCACCGACGAGGTAATAGATCAGATCGACGGACTCTCCGAGCTCGCTCCCGTTCACAATCACCCTCACGCCCTCGCTCTCAGAGCCTGCACAAAGGTTCTTCCCAAGGGCACTCCTCAGGTAGTTGTATTCGACACCGCCTTCCACCAGACCATGCCCCCAAAGGCATATCTTTTCGGACTCCCCTACGAGGACTATAAGGAATACCATGTAAGGCGCTATGGCTTCCACGGAACATCTCACCGCTTTGTTTCCCACTCCCTCGCCGACGCCATGGGCAAGGATATAAAGGATCTTAAGATAGTTTCCTGCCACTTAGGAAACGGCTCCTCGATCACTGCGGTAAACGGCGGCAAGTCTGTAGACACCTCTATGGGCTTTACTCCCCTCGACGGCATCATAATGGGAACCCGCTGCGGAGCGGTAGACCCATCGGCAGTGACCTTTGTAATGGCAAAGCATGGCTTTGACGCTCATCAGATGAGCGAATATATGAACAAGAAGTCGGGCTTCCTCGGACTTTCCGGCGTAGGCTCTGACAACCGCGACATATGCGCGGCTGCCGAGGCGGGCAACGAAAGAGCCAAGCTCACCTCCGACATTCTCCAGTACCAGATCAAGAGATATATCGGCGCTTACGCCGCGATAATGAACGGCATCGACGCGGTGCTCTTCACCGGAGGAATCGGAGAGAACTCCTGGGAGGTCAGAGAGGCTGTATGCGCCGACATGAGCTACTTCGGCATCGAGATCGACCGTGAGCTGAACAAGACAGTCAAGGGCAAGCTCATGAAGATTTCCACTCCCTCCTCCAAGGTAGAGGTCTGGGTGGTGCCCACCAACGAGGAGCTCCTTATAGCAAGGGATACTCTTGCGGTGATCGCGGAAAACGCTAAAAAATAAATGCCCCAGCCCTGGATGATCTGTCTTGCGTGGCTGGGAGCGATGAGTATTGCCGCCTTCGCGGCTTACGGGATAGACAAGCGCAAGGCTGTAAGGGGAAGCCGCCGGATAAGCGAAAGGACGCTTCTTGCGATGTCGCTGGCAGGCGGAGCATTCGGCGGGCTCGCGGCAATGACCGCGCTCCGTCACAAGACACGCCACAAATATTTTTGGGCTGTGAACTGCATGGCGGCGATGGTTCATATTTACATCCTTATTGCAGCGGCAAACGGAGGCTCGCTATGACGGTAAAAGGAAAAAAGGCTCTCACAAGCTGCGAGACCTGCTCTCACTATATATACGACGAGGACTACGACCAGTACACCTGTGAGATAGACCTCGATGAGGACGAGATGGCAAGGTTTTTGTCCGGTGCGGAGTTTGACTGCTCATATTATCAGCTCTACGATGAGTACGGGATAGTCAGAAGACAAAACGGACTGTAATATATCGGAGGAATAGTATGGAATACCGCTTTGACGCTGAAAAGGCAGCCGGCGCATGTATAGAATGGATAAGAAACTGGTTTGACATAAACGGTAAGGGCTGCAACGCCATAGTCGGGATATCCGGCGGCAAGGACAGCTCTACGGTCGCCGCGCTCTGCGTAAGAGCGCTCGGCCGCGATAGGGTCATAGGCATACTTATGCCACAGGGAGAGCAGTTCGACATAGACTGCTCATATCAGCTGTGCGACCACCTCGGCATCAAGCACTACGAGGTAAACGTCGGCGAGACTGTTGCCGCGCTCAAAAAGGCTCTGCCGATAGAGCCCTCCGTTCAGGCCTCTACCAACATCCCGCCAAGGGTCAGAATGACTGTTTTGTACGCCATGGCTCAGAGCCTGAACGGCAGGGTAGCCAACACCTGCAACCTCTCCGAGGACTGGGTCGGCTACTCAACCCGCTACGGCGACGCAGCCGGTGATTTCGGAGCCATCTCCCACTTCACCGTTCAGGAGGTCAAAATGATTGCAAGGTACCTCGGGCTGCCCGAAAACCTCGTGGAAAAGCCCCCGATAGACGGACTGTGCGGCAAGACCGATGAGGACAACCTCGGCTTTACCTACGCCGTGCTTGACGCCTACATACGCGAGGGCGTTCTTCCGCCGGCTGAAATAAAGGAGAAAATAGACCGCCTGCACAGGCTCAATCAGTTCAAATTAAGACACTTTGACACCTTCAAATATGAGGCGGATTAAGAGCTGAATTTACCTTACCTCTTATCGAAAAAACAAGACCGGACTTATGCGGTCCGGGCTCTCTTTGTATCCGTTTACATTATTTACAGACTCATCCTATCGACATCTTCTTTGACTTGGCTATGCAGGCGTCGACGGCTTTCTCGATTATTCCGTACAAGTCGTTTTCCTCAAAGACCTTTACCGCTTCGATTGTAGTTCCGCCGGGAGAGCAGACGTTTATCTTGAGCTGCTCCGGAGATATGTCGTTTTTAAGCACCATCTGCGCCGCTCCGAGCACCGTCTGCGCGGCGAACAGCTTTGCGTCCGACTCGCTCATTCCGTTCTTCACTCCCGCCTTCATAAGACCGTCGATAAACATAAAGGCATACGCCGGTCCCGAGCCGCTTATTCCTGTGACGGTATCCATCATATCCTCATCTACAATCCTTGCCACTCCGAAGCTGCCGAATATCTTTTCCACCTCGGCTATTTCCTCGTCGCTGACGCTGGCGTTGCGGCATATTCCGCTCATTCCGCAGCCGACGAGCGCAGGCGTATTCGGCATGACCCTTATCAGCTTCGCGCCCTCGCCAAACGCAGACTCAAGGGTCTTGAGCGTCTTGCCGGCAAGTATCGATACTATGACCGCATCTGCTGAGATATTTGCGCCTATCTCAGCCGCCACCGCATCGAACATATTCGGCTTTACGGCGAGGATTATGAGCTTAGCGTCCTTTACCGCCTCGCCCGGCTCAGAGGTGACGGCAACCCCCTCGTTTGCGGCTCTTTGCCTGCACGCCTCGCTCTTGTCCGCGACCGCTATAGCACTTGGAGGAAATATCCCGCCGCCGGTTATTCCCCTGAGTATGGCATAGCCCATGTTTCCCGCGCCTATTACAGCAATTTTCTTCATATTACTTACACGCTCCCTCAAACAGATTGCTTTTATTTATTTTACCATGCCTCCTAAAAAAAATAAAGATAAAATCTACATTATTATTGACAATCAGTCGGACTCTTTAGTACAATGTAAATGACGGCTCGTCCGGTATTTTTGCATATGAAAGGAAGTTTTATATGGAAGTTTATATGGATAAATCCAAATCATGTGAGGAAAGAGCAAAAAATTTAGTTTCAAAAATGACGATTTTAGAGCGCTGCGAGCAGCTCAAGTATGACGCTCCCGCCATCGAAAGACTCGGCGTTCCCGCGTATAACTGGTGGAACGAGGGACTCCATGGCGTGGCGCGCGCGGGCGTCGCGACAATGTTCCCACAGGCGATAGGAATGGCGGCGTCCTTTGACGACACGCTTCTTTACGATATCGCCAACGTAATTTCTACCGAGGCAAGGGCAAAGTACAACGAATACTCAAGGCTCGGAGACCGTGACATCTACAAGGGTCTTACGCTCTGGTCGCCCAACATAAACATATTCAGAGACCCGCGCTGGGGCAGAGGTCATGAGACCTACGGCGAAGACCCGTACCTGACCTCAAGGCTTGGCTGCGCGTTCGTAAAGGGTCTTCAGGGCGACGGCAAGGTAATGCGTGCGGCGGCATGCGCCAAGCATTTTGCCGTTCACTCCGGTCCTGAGGCTATCCGCCACGAGTTTAACGCCATAGCCGATGCAAAGGATCTCGAGGAGACCTACCTTCCAGCCTTTGAAGCGCTCGTTAAAGAAGCTCATGTCGAGTCGGTAATGGGCGCGTACAACCGCACCAACGGAGAGCCCTGCTGCGGCAGCGAATACCTCAGCGGAAAGCTCAAGGAATGGGGCTTTGACGGCTACTTCGTTTCCGATTGCTGGGCGATAGCCGACTTCCATATGCACCATCACGTCACCGCGACGGCGACGGAATCGGTCGCGCTCGCCCTCAAGAACGGCTGCGACGTCAACTGCGGAAACACCTACCTCCACCTATACAAGGCTTACGAGGAAGGACTTGTCACCGAGGAACAGATAACCGCCGCCTGCGAGCACCTCTTCAGAACAAGGATGAGGCTGGGTCTCTTTGACGAGACTGAATACGACAGCCTCGGATACATGGATGTCGAGACCAAGGAGAACCTTGCTCTGAGCCGCAAGGCTGCGGAGTCCGCATGCGTTCTTCTCAAGAACGACGGAATACTCCCTCTTGACGCGTCAAAGCTCAATACCATCGCGGTGATAGGTCCCAACGCCCAGAATATCGGCGCGCTCAGGGGCAACTACTACGGCACAGCCTCCCGCTATGAAACCATTCTCATGGGCATACAGGACTCCTTTGACGGAAGAGTTCTGTTCTCGGAGGGTGCCAATATCGCCAGGGACAAGTGCGAGTTCCTTGCTCTTCCAAACGACAGAATCGCCGAGGCAAAGGCTATTTCTGCGCTCTCAGATGTCGTAATACTCTGCGTGGGACTCGACGAGGGTCTCGAGGGCGAAGAGGGCGATCAGGGCAACGAATACGGCTCGGGCGACAAGAGAAGCCTGCTCCTGCCAAAATCACAGCAGAAGCTCGTTGAGGCTGTCCTCGAGGTCGGGAAGCCTACCGTCATAGTCCTCGTCAGCGGCTCCTCGCTCAATATAAACACAGACAAGGAAAACGCCCTCATTCAGGCGTTCTATCCCGGCTCGGAGGGCGGCAAGGCGGTAGCAGACATCCTGTTCGGCAAGGTATCGCCCTCAGGAAAGCTTCCCGTCACCTTCTACAAGGATATCGACCAGCTCCCCGAGTTCACCGACTACTGTATGCGCGAAAGAACCTATCGCTATGACGACTACTCCAAGAATCACATCCTTTATCCCTTCGGCTTCGGTCTTACCTACTCTGACATCAGGGTTGAATCAGCCGATGCGCGCGTGGAGGGCGACTGCATAACCGCCGACGTCACACTTTCAAACAAAGGAGTCGCCGGCAGCGATGTCGTGCAGGTATACTTCAAGTCCTCGTCCAAGGACGCGGTAAGAAACCACGCGCTCTGCGCATTCCTCAAGACAAAGCTTGAAAGCGGCGAAACAAAGAAGGTAACCATAAAGATACCGCTTAAAAATCTCACCGTGGTAAACGACGACGGCGTCAGATATCTTGACAAGGAAGCGAAAACGGTGCTCTACTTCGGCACCTCGCAGCCTGATGAGCTGAGCTGCGCTCTCACCGGCAAAAAGCCGATAGCCGTAGAGGTATCGCTTGCCTGAATCTGAAGGAGGAACATTTATTATGGAGAACAAAAACATCATAACCGGCACTAACCCGGTAATGAAGGGCGATTTTCCCGACCCTGACGTCATAAGAGTGGGCGACACCTACTATATGTGCTCGACGACCATGTACTATATGCCGGGCGGAGCCATGCTGCGCTCCTATGACCTGATAAACTGGGAGTTCTGCTCACATATCTACGAGACGCTTGAGGACACCCCGAGGGAAAACCTCGACGGAGAGTCGCACGCCTACGGAAACGGAATGTGGGCTCCCTGCCTCAGATACCACAACGGAAAGTTCTATGTGTTCTTTGTGGCAAACGACATAGAAAAAACCTACTGCTTCAGCGCGGATAAGCCGGAGGGACCGTGGACAAAGAGCTATGTCGAGGGCTTCTACCATGACTGCTCGGTGCTCTTTGACGATGACGGAAGGGTCTACATCATCTACGGCAACCGCGAGATACATCTCACCGAGCTCAAGCCCGACCTTTCCGGTCCTGTCGAGGGCGCGCTTAATGAAATAATCATCAAAGACCCTCCCGGACCGTTCTTGGGCTACGAGGGCGCTCACCTGTACAAGATAAACGGCAAATACTACGCCTTCTTCATCCACACCAGCCCGGAAAAGTGGATAAGGATAGAGGCTGCGTTTATGGCTGACGACATCCGCGGTCCGTGGGTGGGCAAGGATGTGATAAGCTACTACCTTGAGGACACCACAGGCGTGGCTCAGGGCGGAATAGTTGACACCCCCGATGGAAAGTGGTACGGAGTCATATTCGGAGACAGGGGCGCGGTAGGACGTATACCGAACGTAGTTCCCATGCACTTTGACGAAACCGGCTTCCCGGTATTTGACACCCCCACAAAGGAAATCCAGACCGAATCCACAAGACCCGGTTATATTTACGACAGCCTCTTCAAATCTGACGACTTCAATTATACCCCCGACGCCTCGGGAAAAATAAAGCTCGACGAGGTCTGGGAGTTCAACCACAACCCCAAGCCGGATTACTGGACGGCAGGCAACGGCAAATTCACTCTCACCACCGAGAAAATAGCTAAGAATGTCGAATTTGCGAGAAACACGCTTACCCAGCGCACAAAATATCCCGAAACCGCCTGCCATGTGACCATTGACGGCGCTGAGCTCAACGACGGCGACTTTGCAGGAATGGTGCTCTTGCAGCACAGGTACGGAACAGTCGGAATCGCTAAGGAAAACGGCGGCTTCAAGCTTGTCATGAGAGCGAGAACCGGCGAGGGAGACCGCGCCGAGGAGGACGTCGAGTACGCGAGCGTTCCTCTGTCAGAACCCACCGCGACCGTCAGGGTCACCGGCAAGTTCAGCCTTAACTCAAGCGAGGCAGAGTTTTACTACCTCGACGGCGGCGAGTGGAAAAAGCTTGGCGTTACCCTTCACCCCACCTTTGACCTCAAGCACTTTGTCGGATGCAGAATAGGGCTCTTCGCCTACTCCACCCTCGTAACGGGAGGAAAAGCGTCGTTCAGCCGGTTCGTATACGAGTGATACCCCCTAAGACCTCAACTTATTACACTATGCCGGCGGTCATTTCTTACCGCCGGTTTTTTTGCGAAAATAAAAGCATGGAACAGAGCTTATACATGGTTAACAAGAATTTTATCTTAAATTCGGTTAAAAATAAAATATATTGTATTGATTATATACAAAAAAATTGGTATAATTAGTTTGAAATATAATCTTTAGCTGGGGAGGTGAGTTGTTTGAATGTTCTCCATATGAAATATGCGCTTGAAATCGCAAGGACAGGCTCCTTGAATAAGGCGGCAGCAAACCTGTTTGTCGGTCAGCCTAACCTCAGCCGTGCTATCAAGGATCTCGAGGCGTCACTCGGCATTACAATTTTTGACCGTTCGTCAAAGGGAATGATTCTCACCCCTGAGGGCGAGGTGTTCCTTGATTACGCCGAAAAAATCCTTCGTCAGATAGACGAGGTCGAGCAGATATACCGAGACGGCGCTGGCGAAGCAAAAATCAGGCAGCGCTTCTCCATATACGCTCCCGGAGCAGGGTATATTTCTGCCGCTTTTTCTGCGTTTTCTACTATGGTGGATCGCTCAAGACCCTCGGAGCTTGAGTTTAAAGAATCCACTGTCCCTGACGTCATCAAGGGAGTCCTGAACTCTGAATGTAAGCTGGGTATACTTCGCTTTTCCATCGAATCGGACAAATACTACCGCGAGCTCATCGCTGAAAAGAATCTTCTTGGCGAGACTGTGGCGGACTTCAACTGCGTGCTCTCTTTTTCCACCGATCACCCATTCTCAGGACTTGATGAGATCACCCCTGAGCTTCTGTGCGAACACACCGAGGCTATATTCGCCAATGAGAGCTTTGCCTCCTCTCAGGGAGCGTTATCGGTCGCGGGAGTGACCGTCACGCACCCGGTTTCACCTCTTGAATACCCCGGACCAAAGCATAAAATTTTGGTCTACGACCGCGCGGGGATGCTTGAGCTGCTCCATAAAAATCCGGATGTTTTCGCCTGGACCGGTCCCGCGCCAAAGCAGTGGCTTGAGCATCACGGGCTGGCTCAGAAAAACTGCCGTGGAATAGTCAGAAGATATAAGGATTTGCTCATTTATCGGAACGACTACCGGCTGTCCTCGCTTGACAAGATGTTCATCACCGAGCTGACAAAGTCAAAGCGCGCTTGGATAAGTGGATAAATAGGCAAAATAAATAGGATTAAATAGATCTCGGATATATCGATATGTATAATACTGATATTCCTACAATGTAATTTACAAATATCTTAAAATATGATAGAATACGCTTGGAAGATCATACGAAAAAGGAGGGGCGGACTTTGAATTCACATAATAACATCCCGAAGCCTACGCTCGGCAGACTGCCTGCGTATTTGCGCTATCTGAAGTCCCTGCCTCCGGAGTGCAAAACAATATCAGCAACGGCAATAGCAAAGGCTCTTGGCTTAGGAGAGGTGCAGGTTAGAAAAGACCTTGGCTCGACGAGCGGAGAAGGCAGACCAAGAGTCGGGTACATAACAAGCGAGCTCGTTGACAGCATTGAAACCTGCCTCGGGCAGAACGCCATGTGCAAGGCGGTGATAGTCGGCGCGGGAAAGCTCGGCAGCGCGCTTTTGGACTACGAGGGCTTCTCGGTATACGGAATAGAGATCGCCGCCGCGTTTGACTCAAGAGCGGGAAAATGGGAGTTCTCTCAGAGCGGGAAGCCGATTTACCCCATGGAAAATTTCTCAAACTTCTGCCGCCTTCAGGATATCAAAATAGGCATAATAGCCGTCCCGAAGGACGCCGCTCAGGAGGTGTGCAACCTGATGGTCAAAAACAACATACCGGCGATATGGAGCTTTGCGCCGGCGCAGCTGAGCGTGCCGGAAGGAGTCACCTTGCAGCAGGAGGATCTTGCCCTGTCGCTGGCTCATCTGTGCAAGCAGATCTGACGCTGTGCGGGAAAAGCGCGCCGGTATGCGCAGACACTCGTGTGCAATCGGTTTGTGATGTACGGCGCGGCTTATCATGCGGCAGTTATATATGTGTAAAATATTGTAATATAAAAGGAGGCAATAGCTATGAATTTGGACAGAGTTATAGCTGTAAGAAACTCAAAAACAATTTATCGCGACGGAGATTTATGTATCAAGGTATTTGACTCGGACTACTCCAAGGCGGACATCCTCAACGAGGCTCTCAACCAGGCAAGAGTCGAGGAGACCGGTCTAAATATCCCAAAGGTTATCGAGGTCGCGACTATCAACGGCAAGTGGGCTATTGTCTCTGAGTACATCAAGGGAAAGACGCTCGCCAGAATCATGGAGGAGGACCCGGACAACAAGGACAAGTACCTCGATCTGTTCGTAGACCTCCAGATAAAGGTGCAGTCGATGACCTGCCCGCTTCTGAGCAAGCTCAAGGACAAGATGAGCCGCAAAATAGGCGAGGCGGAGCTCGACGCCACCACAAGGTACGACCTTAGAACAAGGCTTGAGGGAATGCCAAAGCACAATAAGCTCTGCCACGGAGACTTCAACCCCTCAAATATCATAATAACCGACAACGGGGTGCCCTATATCATCGACTGGTCACACGCGACTCAGGGCAACGCTTCCGCGGACGCCGCGAGGACATATCTTCTGTTCTGCCTCAACGGCGACACGGAGACGGCGAAAAAATACCTTGACCTGTTCTGCAAGAAGAGCAACACCGCCAAGCAGTATGTACAGAAATGGATGCCGATAGTCGCAGCTTCTCAGTCTGTCAAGGGCAATGCCCATGAGAGAGAGTTCCTTCTTTCCTGGGTAAACGTAGTTGATTACGAGTAATAACGCTTAAGCAAACAAAACGCAAGACGGAATAAACTCTCAGATAAGAAAGGTTGATTACTATGAAAGTTACAGTATGTATAGGCAGTTCCTGCCACCTCAAGGGCTCAAGACCGGTAGTGGAGCAGCTCCAGAGCCTTATAGCCAAGCACGGCCTCAAGGAAAAGGTGGATCTCGGCGGAACCTTCTGCATGGGAGAGTGCAGCAAGGGAGTCTGCGTCACGGTTGACGGTCAGCTCTTCTCGGTAAGCCCCGACACGGTGACCGAGTTCTTTGAAAAAGAAATCCTCGCAAAGGTGGGTTAAGCGTTGATAGTTCAGATTTGTGTCGGAAGCTCATGCCACCTCAAGGGCTCTCGGGCTATAGTTGAAATGCTCCAGCAGGCGATATCCGACAACCACCTTGACAACGACGTCACGCTTGCGGGAAGCTTCTGCACAGGCAAGTGCAACCGCTACGGCGTGACGATAACGGTAGACGACGAGATTTACACCGGTATCACCCGTGAGAATTTCACCGAATTCTTCCAGGAAAAAATACTTAAACCCATTCAAGCAACAGGAGTATGATAGTATGGCAAAATGCTTAACGCTCAAAAAATCCAACTGCAAAAACTGCTATAAATGCATTCGCCATTGCCCGGTCAAGTCGATAAGATTTTCGGGAAACCAGGCGCACATAATAGACGACGAGTGCATACTCTGCGGACAGTGCTTTGTCGTCTGCCCTCAGAACGCAAAGCAGATAGTCAACGAGACTGAAAAGGCAAAGGTGCTTTTAGAGAGCGGCGAGCCGGTAATCGTCAGCCTTGCTCCCTCCTTTGTAGCCAACTACAATGTCGGCATAGGCGCAATGAGAGAAGCGCTCAAGAAGCTCGGCTTCTTCGACGTTGAGGAAACTGCCATAGGAGCTTCTATTGTCAAGACCGAGTATGAAAGAATGCTAAGAGAGGATCACCCCGACATAGTGATCTCCTCCTGCTGCCACTCGGTCAATCTTCTCATACAGAAGTATTTTCCGAACGAGCTCCAATACCTCGCCGACGTCCTCTCCCCCATGCAGGCTCACTGCGTTGACATCAAAAAGAGATATCCCAACGCCAAGACGGTATTTATAGGTCCCTGCGTCGCAAAAAAGGACGAGGCGGATCACTACGCCGGCATCGTAGACGCCGTTTTGACCTTCGAGGAGCTGACAAACTGGCTTGAAGAGGCAAAAATTACCATTTCATCCGAAATGGATCACGACGAATACAGCCGCGCGAGGTTCTTCCCCACCACCGGAGGAATACTCAAGACAATGGATACCTCTAACCCGGAGTATACATACCTTGCCATAGACGGAGTCGAGAACTGCATCAGCGCCCTTAAAGACATTGAAAGCGGGAATGTTCACAAGTGCTTTATCGAGATGTCTGCCTGCGTGGGAAGCTGCATAGGCGGACCGGTAATGGAGAAGTACCACCGCTCGCCTGTCAGGGACTATATGGCGGTCGCGGACTTTGCTGGCAAGAAGGACTTTAAGCTTGAGCCTACCGACCCGATATCGGTGAGAAAGCGCTTTTCGATCATCGAGCCGAACGCCGAGGTGCCTACCGAGGCGGAGATCACCGCGATCCTTAGGCAGATGGGAAAGTTCAAGCCCTCCGACGAGCTCAACTGCGGCTCCTGCGGCTACGACTCCTGCCGCGCCAAGGCGATAGCTATCTACCAGGGCAAGGCGGAGATATCCATGTGTCTGCCTTATCTCAAGGACAGGGCGGAGAGCTTCTCTGACAATATCGTAAACAACACTCCGAACGGAATAATAGTCCTGAACGAGAATCTCGAGGTTCAGCAGATAAATACCGCCGCGAGAAAGATAATGAACATTCGCTCAGCATCGGATATCCTCGGAGATCAGGTAATAAGAATACTTGACCCCAAGATCTTTATCGAGGTTCTTCGCACCGGAAGGAGCGTCAGGGACGAGCGCGTCTACCTTGCCGAGTACGACAAGTATGTCGAGCAGACCGTCATCCACGACAGCGAGTACCACGTCCTTATCTGCCTGATGCGCGATGTAACCGACGAGGAGACTGAACGCGAGAAGAAGGAAAGCATCAGCCGCCAGACGGTCGAGATCGCTGACAAGGTGGTAGACAAGCAGATGAGGATCGTTCAGGAAATAGCCTCGCTGCTCGGCGAGACCGCCGCCGAAACTAAGATTGCCCTCACCAAGCTAAAGGAGAGCATTTCAGATGAATGATTTATGCGCAGACATAGGCTACAAAAGCGTAAACCATTACGGTGAGCAGCTCTGCGGAGACCATGTCGATATAGTCGAGCAGGGAGATAACTCGATAGTAATTGTCCTTGCCGACGGGCTGGGAAGCGGAGTCAAGGCGAGTATACTCTCTACCCTGACCTCTAAAATAATCTCGACAATGATGTCCGAGGGTCTTTCGATAGAGGACTGCGTTTCCACCATTGCCGCTACCCTGCCGATCTGCTCGGTAAGAGGAGTAGCCTATTCGACATTCACCATCATAAACATAATAGACAATCAGACCGCTGAGCTTATTCAGTATGACAACCCGAAGATAATACTCTTCAGGGACGGAAAGTACTACGACTATCCCACCACCGAGATAAATATCGACGGCAAGAAGATACTTCGCTCCTCTATAAAGCTCAAGGAGGACGACATATTCGTCGCGATGAGCGACGGCTGCCCTCACGCCGGAATAGGCTCTGCGTTCAACTTCGGCTGGAAGCGGGAGGACATCGCCTCCTTCCTCGAGCCGCTCTCAATAGTCGGCTACACAGCCAAGACCCTGTCTACCATTCTGGTTGACGAGTGCAACAAGCTGTACGGCGGTCAGCCGGGCGACGACGCCACCGCCTGCGTGGTCAGGATACGAAAGAGAGTCCCGATGAACATGCTCTTCGGTCCGCCGTCAAATCGAGACGACTGCAACAGAATGATGTCGCTTTTCTTCTCAAAGGAGGGAAAGCATATCGTCTGCGGAGGGACCACCTCGTCGATAGCCGCCAAGTTTCTCGGAAAGCCGCTCAAGGCGTCTTTGAACTTTGAGCGCTCCGACGTTCCGCCGATAGCGGAGATAGAGGGAGTTGACCTTGTGACCGAGGGTGTTATCACGGTCAACAAGGTTGTCGAGTACGCCAAGGACTACCTCAAGAACAACGAGAGCTACGAGCAGTGGAGCTATAAGCGCGACGGAGCGTCCCTTATCGCAAGGCTTTTATTCGAGGAAGCAACCGACATAAACTTCTTTGTCGGTCGAGCCATCAATCCCGCTCACCAGAACCCCGACCTGCCGATAAACTTCAGCATCAAGATGAACCTCGTCGAGGAGTTGTCAAAATGCCTGCGGCAGATGGGCAAGCGAGTCAAGGTCAGCTATTTCTGACAAATAAAGAAATTATTATAGTAATAGAGGTAAACAATGAGAAAGTTTGATACCAAAGTACAGCACTTGAAGTACAAGGTACTTCGCGAGGTCGCAAGACAGGCATGGAAGGACACCCTTTACGACCACATCCTCGACATCCCGAAAATCATCGTTCCCGGAAACACCCCCACTATGCGCTGCTGCGTATACAAGGAGCGAGCTATACTTGCCGAGCGTGTAAAGCTCGCCATGGGCGGCAACAAGGATAACCCAAATGTCATCGAGGTAATAGAGATCGCCTGCGACGAGTGCCCTGTCGGCGGATATGAGGTCACCAACGCCTGCCGTGGCTGCCTCGCTCACCGCTGCGAGGACGTTTGCAGAAGGGACGCCATAAGCTTTGACGAGAACCATGTCGCGCACATAGACAAGTCCAAGTGCGTGGAGTGCGGAGCCTGCGCCAAGGTCTGCCCCTATACCGCGATTGTTCACCGCATGCGTCCCTGCCAGAACGCCTGCAAGATAAAGGCGATTTCAATGAACGAGAACAAGGCCGCGTCGATAGACAACTCAAAGTGCATCTCCTGCGGAGCCTGCGTATACCAGTGCCCCTTCGGAGCGATAATGGACAAGTCCTATATCCTCAACGTCATCGACCTCATCAGAAAGAGCGAGCAGGGCAAAGATTATAAGCTTTACGCTCTGGTTGCCCCCTCGATATCCAGCCAGTTCACCTACGCCAAGCTCGGACAGGTCATAACCGGTCTTAAGCAGCTCGGCTTCCACACAGTGGTCGAGGCTGCTCTCGGAGCGGACATGGTCGCGTGGGGAGAGTCAAAGGAGCTTGCCGAAAAGGGCTTCCTCACCAGCTCCTGCTGCCCGGCGTTTGTAAGCTACATCGAAAAGTCCTTCCCGACTCTCGCTCCGTTCATATCTCATAACCTCTCGCCTATGGCTACCATCGCCAAGTATATCAAGGATACCACCAAGGACGCCAAGATAATCTTCATAGGTCCATGCACCGCCAAGAAGATGGAGATCCAAAAGGAAAGCGTAAAACCGTATGTTGACGCAGTCCTTACCTTCGAGGAGCTTCAGGCGCTCTTCGACAGCCGCGATATCGACATCACCACCCTTGAAGAGGGAGTTTTGGACAACGCGAGCTACTTCGGAAGAATATTCGCACGCTGCGGCGGACTTGCTGACGCCGTTGCCGAGGGTCTTAAGGAGCAGGGCTTGGAGGACTTCCAGCTCAAGGCGTGTTCCTGCGACGGCATTGAGGAGTGCAGAATGGCGCTTCTCAAGAAGTCAAAAAATGTCCTTGACGCCAACTTCATAGAGGGCATGGCGTGCGTAGGAGGCTGCATAGGCGGAGCCGGATGCCTTACCCACGGAGAAAAGAACAAGGCTGAGGTCGACAAGTACGGCAAGGAGGCGTTTGAAAAAACGATTTCCGACGCTATATCCGTTCTCGGCTTCAAGACAAGCGAGCACTGATCCTCTTATTACCTCTATATATTTGCCGCCGGATGCTGTGAATAGCGCCCGGCGGTTTTGTCTGTAAAGCAGCGCTTAGCCCCATGAAAAATGCAGCGGAGCAGGGCGCTTTCTTTTCTTTTATTTCGATCAGTAAAGTACATTCCGCATTACAAAAGCGCTGTCTAATTGTGATATTTTGTAAAAAAATAAATATTTTCGGCGGTATTGACCGGTCATCGTCTTACTGGTATACTTGATACAGGCGACACAGCATTAAATCACAGACAACGGGGCGAACAGGACATTATGAAAAGGCTTGTTAATATTTTCATTGCAGCGATGATATTATCTTTTTGCATTCTGACCGGGTGCTCCTCTGATCCGGCTGAGACTGCTCCTACCGTTCCGGGACTGTATATCGAGACATCTGAGCTTCCTAAAAAGGTCACAAAGTACGCTCTGAGCGTCTTTTCAGGCTTTGATAGGACCACCTTCTCACAGCTCGGATTCACTCAGGAGGAAATTGAAGACATATCCCTCTGCCCCGGAATCAGAATGATAAACGCCTATACCGGAGAGTATAATGACAATAGCTACTACTTCTTCATAAAGTCAGGAGGCAGCTTTATCGGCATACTTCTCATATCCGACACCGGCGGCGACTATTCCTTCCAGATTCAAAGGTCGAGGCTGGCAGAAGGCTTTAACAGGCTGGAACGCTCTGTCTCAAGCCACCTTATCTACCGCTCTGAGGCAGGATACTTCGGCAAGCTCGATTCCTCCGTCTGCGCCATCAGCGCGGCGATGGGAGATATGCAGGGCACGGTTGTCGAAATAATAAAAAACCTTTCGGACGGAGTTATCCCTCCTCCGAGTGACGACAGCGTAAGCGTGGACATGCTTTCCTCCATAGCCGAATTTGACGCCTCGGAAAACAAAGAAAGCGGTAACCGCTCCATGCTTCTCAAGGTGCCGCTGTGCGACAACGAAAACGGCACCTGCTGGGCTTCCTGTGTTGCCTCCACCGTCGTCTACCGCATGAAAGGAGAAGATTACGGCATCAACGAGACATGGGTGATGAGAGACAAGATAGTCTCGAACCGAACCTCAGTCACAGGCTCAAGCGGCGGTACGATAGACACGGTCTGCCTGTATATAAACCTATTGCTCATGGGAAACTACCACAAAACCACCGACAAGCTCAGCTACAAGGAAATTGAGACCCTCATAGATAATTCCGCGCCGGCAGTCGTACAGCTTTCACCCAACCTGCCCGAGGGACTGCACCACGCGGTCATTCTCGCCGGCTATTCCTATAACCCGAAAAGCTCTGACTCGAAGATGTACTTCATAATGGACCCGAACTATCCGTATTCCTATGTCGGAATAAGCTACGACTCGCCATATTACCCATACGAATACTTCATATCCCAGACCGACTCCTACAACTGGTCTATCACCGCTGTGGACAAGGATATTATCTGATCGGTCTTGACAGAATAGTGTTTTTTGTTATATAATCAGACCTGCGCGTTCTTGCGCGGATATACTATTGGGTGTTCCCCTTGATAACCACCCAAAATTTTAAAAAACAAGGTGATTCTAAGTGAAAAATCTATCCGCAACCCGCATTGTGAAGCTTGCCGCGGTGGCAGCTATATATGTTGTCCTCACGCTCGCGCTGGGCTTCATGTCATACGCGAACATCCAGTACAGAATAGCCGAGGCTCTCATGCTTCTCTGCTTCTACAAGAAAGACTACGGCATTTCCCTCATTCTGGGCTGCTTTATCGCAAACCTGTTCAGCCCTATGGCTCTGGATATGGTCTTCGGAACAGCCGCTACCGTTCTGGCGGTGCTGCTTATCTACATATCCCCCAACATATACATAGCCTCTCTCGCCCCGGTGGTGACAAACGCGTTTATCGTCGGCTTCGAGCTTTACTACTTCCTCGATCTGCCGTTCTGGCTCTCCTGCTTCCAGGTAGCATTCGGCGAGTTTGTATGCGTGAGCGTTCTTGGAGTGATCCTGTTCAAGCTTTTCGAGAAGAACAAGCGTTTCATGGAGCTGCTTGTCAGCTGATGAGCTTTCGCTCCGCGAATCGGTCAAATCAAGGGTGGCTCATAACGCGGAGCGGCATATTGCTCTGAATAACAACAAAAGCATGGAATCAAAAGTATTCCATGCTTTTTTGCAATATATTATCCTGATAAATTGTATTAGGGTTGAAGGACTTCTGTCATACCTCTGACCGTTCTTCATTCAGGTTTCAGCCTTCCCGCGCAGCAATGCCGGGAAGGTATTTTTTATGCTAATTATCCTTTTGTCGGGATATCAGAATATAACCTCGAACAAGCCGTAGGAAACGGTGAGCATGATTATTCCAGCTATCAGCACGCCGATAAATATCAAAGGAAAAGCTATCTTCGGTCTTATCCCAAGCACCGTAGCAACCAGCGCGCCAGTCCACGCACCCGTTCCGGGCAGAGGGATCGCCACCAGTATTACAAGTCCGAGCGAGCCGTACTTTTCTATCGCGTCCTTGTTCTTATATGCCTTGTTCTCAAGCCATAGAGCGATTTTTCCCAGAAAATTGTCCTGCGTCTTCATCCACTTGAGTATACCGTTCAAAAGAAGCAGAACAAATGGTATCGGCAGCATATTGCCGAGCACCGCGGCTACAAACGCCACCAGCGGGCTGAGACCGAAGCCTACGCCGTAGGGCAGTCCGCCTCTGAGCTCGACTACCGGCATCATCGAAATAATAAATGTCGCAACCAGCTTGCCTATATAGGTAGATGTCAGCCAAGAGATCATCAGTTTTTCTCCTTTGTCTGTTGTTCCGCATAAAGTGAGGATATCTCACCAAGCTTCTTTCTCGCCTCATTTCTCACCCACTCGGGCGAAATGACCTCGGCATCGCTGCCAAACTGGAACAGCCAGCCCCAGAACGTCGGGCTGACCTGGATATCAAGTCTCACGCTGAATTTGTCCTCGGATATCCTGTTTATGTGAACACCGTCTCCAAACCTGTCTATAAGGACATTTATCAGCGATGTGGACATCTCGAGGGTAACAGTTTCCTTTGTCCCGCCGTACATGCTGTATGTCCCCATCAGCTCCTTGGCAAGCTCCTCCTCGCCTATACTCAGCTCGCGGCGCTTTTCATCCGTGAGGGCGACCCCGACCATTCTGTCTACACGATAGCGGCAAAGCTCGCCGTGCTTTTTGCAGTAGCAGACAAGATAATAGCAGTCGCTTTCCCATATGAGATAATAGGGCGAGACCTGATAAAGCTCTCCCTGATGGCGAAATCTCTTCTTCTTGTCCAGTCCGTACTCCGTATACCTGAAGGTTATCTGCCTGTCGCGGTAAATGGCGTCGTGGATGACGTTTATCGAGTAGTATATCGCCTCGTTATAGTTCTTGACGCGGTTTCCTACATATATGGTACGCCTTAGCTGCTGAGCTTTATACCTGCTTGTCAGAGTTTGAAGCTTTTTTATCAGCTCGTTTGACTTTTTCTTTGTCAAAAACTTTGATGATGCAACAGCGTCAGCAAGGACTAACAGCTCCTCATCCTGAAAAGTCCGCGTGCTGACATAGTAGTAGTTTGAATGCCCGACCTTTTCGGTAACTATATCAAGACCGGCTTCCGAGAGCATCGCGATGTCGTCATAGACTGTCTTTCTCTCTGAGCTTATGCCAAAGCCCGCAAGCCGCTGAATTATCTCGTTTCCGGACAGCTTGTGGTTCTCGTCCGTCTCGCTAAGAAGTATATTCTGTAAAACAAGCAGCTTGTGCTTCTGCCTCGCCTGCATAGCCATCAGCTGCTCTCCCTCGGCTTTGTCACCTTGCCGTCCGGCTCGACAAACTCGATCTTGTCAAGCTGCGCCCTGAGGTTGCCGACCACCGCCTCGCGGTACTCGTTCCTGAGAAGCTGCTGCTCCGCCTTCTCGGCGTCTGTCAGTCCCTCGGCGCGGGATTTTTTAGCCAAAAAGTTTATTCTGTCTATCTTAGCCTTTTCCATTTTTCACTCCGGTCATTAAAAACTTGCTTTATTTGCAAACACCGCATAAAGTAGTCCCATTATACTACAGTCGGGTGCATAATGCAAGCTCTTCTGTCCAAAAAATAGCCCTTTTATCGGTTGACTTTTTGGAATGAAATGGTATTATTGAGTAAAAAAGAACATATGTTCTTTTTTACTCATATGCTTACGGCACTGCACAAGTCGCCTCGCCGGTCGGAACGCAGGACACTTGTCTTTGCGGCGAGACTCAGGCGGACAGCATTATACGCTTACCCAGGTTTGCGAATGGTACTGCGCTCTTGGCAGGACTACGTGTACCAGATAAAAGGCTCAGTGTTTGCCGGATGTAAAAGTATTGGAAGGAGAAAGAATGAGAGAGCTTATTGAAAGTTACAAGGCGGAGGTAGAGAGGCTGGAGCAGCACTCAAAAAAGCTGGCTCAAATGATCAAAAACGAGAGGGACATCGATATTGTGAACGGACTTACGGCGCGCAAAAAGCTCATAGATATTGAAAAATTTGAGCTTCTTACCGACATTCGCAGCATGCAGGAGTACCTCAGCTAAAATTATTTGTGCAGGTTGAAATAAAATATTTGCATTTCTCGCGAGAATGTGGTAATATAATATTGTAAATAGCTGTTTGCATAATGCTCGCGTGCTTCACGCCTGCATATGTGCGGCTCACGTCAGGATATTTACTATAACTATTCTTGCGGAAAGGACCTTGGCAATCGCGAAGGGCGGGGTGAATTTTTATGAAACTTATTATTGCTATCATCAACGACGATGACTTCAGGGGCGTATCCGAAGCTCTTATCAAAGCTGAATTTCAGTCTACAAGGCTTTCCTCTACCGGAAGCTTTCTGAGAGCGGGAAATTCTACCCTGCTTATCTGCGTCGAGAACGACAGGCTTGACGCCTGCATAGGAATCATCCAGAGCCACTGCAAAAAGCGCAAGCAGCTTGTTGCAGCCCCTGCCATGCACGGCTCCTTTGCCTCCTATCCGGTAGAGGTTATAGTCGGAGGCGCTACCGTCTTTGTAACTGACGTCGAGAGGTTTGAAAAGTTCTGAGTATGAAGCTCTACTCAAAAGAGCATCCGGCGGGGCTCATCTCGTCGATGATAGCCCGCGACCGTCTGTGCCGTTCCTTTATCCTCATCGGAGACAAGGGAATAGGCAAAAAAACCTTTGCCGGATATATGTCTATGCAGGCTCTATGCGAAAGGGCAACCGGCTTTCCCTGCGGAAAGTGCCGCTCATGCAGGCTCATAGAGCAGAATATCCACCCCGATGTTATAACCGTGAAGACGTCCGGCAAATCCGCTAATTACAGGGTGGATGACCTCAGACCGATCATCTCGGACGCATATATAGCGTCAAACGAGGGAGGATATAAGATATATATTCTCCCCGAAATAGACAAGGCACTTCCCGCTGCTCAAAATATTCTCCTTAAGATTTTTGAGGAGCCGCCCGAGCATGTTCTGTTTATAATGACTGCCGAAAGAAAGGAAAAGATCCTTGAAACCATCCTTTCAAGGGCTGTGGTGATAAATATTACTGAGGCATCCGAGCAGGACTGTCTCGCAGCTCTTAAAGACAACGGCATAGCCCCTGACGACGCGGCGAGAGCGTACGACATCTACGGGGGAAATATCGGAGCGTGCCTGGCTTACCTCAGCGGCGAGGGCATTGAAGCTGTAAGGGCTGCGGAAGCTGCGGTGAACGCCATAATAGGCGGCGACGAATATTCGCTTTGCAAGGCGCTTTTTATATCCGACCGTGAGCTCGGTCTTCAGGTGGTAGCCGAGCTGTCAAGGGCGGTCTGCGCGGCTGCGTCCATGAAGCAGGGAGGACCGGAAACAAAATATCTTCACTCAATGACCCGAGGACTTATGGAAAGCATAAGGCTGAGCGGTCTTATTGGCATGTATGAAGACCTTAAGCAGGCGGCGGACAAGCTTTCCGG
>CASDRM010000060.1 GCA_949283135.1 uncultured Ruminococcus sp. | reverse complement strand
TTTCTTCAATTCGTCAAAAGTGAACTTTTTACCCTGCAAACTTCCGTTTTTATAATACGGAAGCACTTCAAAAGGGCGATCGTTATATATACCGGTATCAAATAATTTTGCTACATACAGTGAATCAATGGACTTTAATACCGTTATGACCTCCGGCTTAACAGCACGTTGCCTCCTATAAACTTTAGCAACATACTCTGCACCATTGTATTTACAAACATAAAGGTCCGCTTCGCCTGTTGATGCACTCAATGGTTCTATAATTTCATATTTTCCTGCAAGGACAGTTCCTGCGGACAAATTTGCCGAAGCCGTCACGATATTGGGATTGATTGCCGTTGTTTGTCCAACTTCCGAGTTGATTACCGTTGCATTAATGCTTGGATTAATTTCTGTTTTATTAATCATAAATCATTCTCCTGTTAGCTGAGCTTTGCCATCTATTATTTTTACATTTCCGTTATCAACTAAATATTTAATAGCTACATCGGTTTTCGCTTTAATTTTAGGTCCTTTTCGCTCAAATCCAAAAACACGTGCGCATTCGGATGCCAAGTCTTCTTCTGTAATGCCGAAGGAGTTGCTGATAATCTTAATCATTGCTAACGCCACTTCCTCTTTGCTTATAAACTCCATTGGGCGTGGTGTATCATATTCCCCCGGAATGCGTACAGTAATTGGAGACAGGGGTAGCTCCCTAATGAACTTGTCACTATCGATAACAACCCGACCACTCAATTTTTTAGAAATAGCCTCATCAATAGTCTTTCTAACGCCCTCCGTAGCCTTGCCGGTCGTAAAAGAAGGTCCCAAACGCTTATATAGCAGTTCCATATGCATAGGCTGTTCTACGCTGACGATATAAAGAATGTTCTCGCTGATTCGAGTCAAATTATCATGTGAACCGGAATGCTCGGTATCCCACCAATTGGCTTCTTTGTAATAAGCAAAGCCATACGGATTTCGTGTGGACGTTTTTTCAATAGACTTAACAGCTTCAGTTGCTATTGCATCAATGGATACACCCGTATCATTTTCATTGCTTTGCTTAACTGTGTGGGTAGCATTTCCGTTTTTATCGAAAATAGATTGGATAAAACTAATTAAAGCTTCACCCTCTGCTTTGGGATTGCGGCACCATTCAGTGGACCATACACGATACAGATTCCAACCCATATTTTCAAGTACTGTTCTTCGTAAATGGTCTCTGTCACGAGCAGTTTTAGCTTGAATATAAGATATACCGTCACATTCAATACCTGCAATGAATTCGCCGTCAACATCCGGATTTTCGATCGCTATATCAATTTTATAATCTGAACATCCAACTTGTTTTTGAACTTTATATCCATTGTTCTCTAAAAATTCGGCAACAATGTTACAGAACTCATCAACAGTTTCAAATACTTCTTCTTTTTCTGCCGGTTTTAATGCGACCGAGCCTTTTCTTGCAAATTCAATGTAAGAGCGAAGCATGCGAACACCATCGGAGTTTGTTCTGTTAAGGTCAATATCAGAGGGGAGAATAGAACCGACCAACTTCACATTGCATTTGGCTCTGGTAATGGCAACATTTAAGCGTCGTTCACCGCCCGCATGCCCAAGTGGTCCAAAGCGCATATACATTTTTCCGTTTTTATCTTTTGCGTAGCAAATACTGAAAATAATAGTGTCCCGCTCATCTCCCTGAACATTTTCAAGATTCTTAACAAAGAAAGGCTCATCTTTAGATTCGTCAAAGAACCATTCATATTGCGGCATTCTTTCTCTGAAATCAATAATAGCGTTTTCAATTGCGGTTTGCTGTTTTTCGCTAAAAGCAATAATTCCAAGAGAACGATCAGGGTGCTTTTGAATATGTTCAAGGACTAATATTACACATTTTTGCGCTTCTCTGATATTGCAGTTTTTACCGCCGCCTTCATAGCATCCGTTTTCCACATAGATGTACTCAACACCCATATCAGGAACTTTCGTAACACTGTTGGGGAAGGTAATAAGCTCGTTCTTGTATATTTCTCTGTTGGAAAAAGCGATTAGGCTTTCGTGCTTGCTGCGGTAATGCCACAACAATGTTCTGTTAGGCAATACCGATGCCGCCTCTTCTAAAATAGAATCAGATACTACTTCACTGTAATCTTCTTCATCACTTATATCATAATCACCGTCGAAATTATTTGTAGTTGCAGAAAAGAAATTTGTAGGAGGCAACTGCTTACTATCGCCGGCAATGATAACTTGTGAACCTCTGAAAATTGCTCCTATAGCATCTTCGGGAAAAATCTGCGAAGCTTCATCAAAAATCACCAAATCAAAATGATACGCTTCTGTTTCCAAGAAATAGGATACCGACAGCGGCGACATCATAAGACAAGGTTTGAGTTTCATTAGAAGATTGGGTATTAGCCTAAAGAGTTTTCTAAGTGGCATTATATTTCTCTTTTTACTAAGTTCTTTATTGAGGATTGCAACTTCATCGGTAGCTTTGAGCATACGGTGTGTAGATGGTAAATTCTCTATTAGTTTTTCTCTAATTCGCATTTGGGCAATCAGCAATTGCAGAGCATCCAGTTCGATGAACTTTCTGATGCGTTCATCATGCGTATTTCTTCTAAAACGGCGCAATGAGGCAGACTTGTCGCATACAGCTCCAAGCCACATATGGTAAAAACCCTTCAAGAAAATTCTCTCAATATCTGTATATAGTTCTGCGTCTTCTATTTCTCTGATAAAATCGGAAAGTCCGTTATTTTCGCAATCCTCCTTTGCCTCCATATAATCAATCCAGCTTTCAAGGATATCAATATTTTCAAGACAGCCACTGATTTTTTCGGCGAGCAATTTTATCGCCATCATATCAAGCCGGGTATCAGTAGAGAACTGGGCTTGTACCCATTCAAACGAACCTAATCCGGCATTATAGATATCTAATATCTTTGTCGAGAGTTCCTTAAAGTTTTGCTTTCTGTTAGCCGGCACATTGATTGTAGGGCATAACACTTCGTATAACACGGACTGCTTTATATCCGCAAGCGTTTTCAGCGAATCAACAATACTATCCCAATCGGTAGTTAAATCTGTATACAAGAAATCAAACTGTTTTATATAGGTTGCAGAGAAAGAAGAAATCAAATTTTTTGTATCCACATATGAATTCAACTTTTCAATAGCATCATATATGCTATCTACTGGCTCATCACCATTATGCAAATACGATATAAGTAAGTTTTTATGCTCAGATAGCTCGCTGATTTTTGCTATGTAAGCATTTATTTCAGTAACGGCACTATCGGAATCAAAATCAGCAGAGTCAAGATTAATGGAAAGCTGAGAGTTTGACACAATATCTCTTGCTTGAGCAAAAGATGTCATGACTGTCGACAATAGTGACTCCAAGGATTCAGTTTGTGCCTTGTGATCAACGGACAATAATTCAATTAGACAGGCAGGAATGCCCTTAACCGGTAGCTGTAAAAGCTTTTCGACGATACCGACTGTTGCCAGCACGAAATCCCAATCGGAATCAATGCCGGTGTAATATGTAGAGAGAGCACGGGATAATTCTTCACTCTTGTCATCAAACCAAGCCGTTTTCTCGTGGTATGTCTTTAAAGAATTCAATAGATCTACCGCAACCTCGTCGGGTGGCTTTTTTAAAATCTTCTTGGATAAGGCTTGAATTTGTTTTTTGTCTTGCCGATATTGCGAATTGAACACTTTAAATATGCTTGTGTAATCTGTTTTATAGCGCAACAATATCGGAGAATAATCTAAAGATAAAACATCAGATTCCCATTCGCCTAATATTTTTTCTTTATTTATTTTCAGCTGGTCTGCTGTTGATTTAGCTTCATTAACTAATGCTTTTATTTCACCTATGTCGGTTGCAAACCAATTCTGTTGAAGAATTATATTGTTTTGAATCAACGCAAGCAAATCAGCTATGATTTGTTGATTATTTGTATTTGATATAAATGTTGTACCCAGCAGGTTGTTGATTGCTGAAAACGCTCTGTTTGCCGACAATAATTTGTCTTTCAACGATGTAAGAGTTCCTAAAATTTCGGCGGCTCCTTTAACATAATAGTCAGGAGAATCCTCTGCAATCAGAGGCATGCCGACAAAGCCGTTTGCAATTACCAACAGCTTTTCTTTCCATCCGTTATAGTCATATTCATATATCCCATTATCGAAAACTTGCGCTATCTCTTTTTGCAAAGCAAAAAGCTTGCTATAAAGTTGTTTAGCTTCTTCCGCTGTGAAAATAGCTTGAGGTATATCAAAATCAGCAAGCCATTCATTTGGTACATCGGTTATTTCGCTGATTTTCAGCAACATATCTGCCAATATAGGAAAAGTTGAGTAGTTGAGCGCACTTAGAAGATCAGCACTTTCAGAAACAGTATTAGCCATTTCTATAAGCGATACCAAGTTTGTACGAAGCGCCTCCAACTCTGCACGCATTTTTTTAGAATATTCATATCCCGTCATGCGAGAAGAAAGCCCATCCCAAGGATTGTTTTTAATAAAGTTATCCAAACGATTTAAGGACAATGAATATTCATTTAATGTGTTCGAATATGATTGCAGCTTTGCTTGAGATACACCTAAAGGATTCTCAATAGAAAAAGTAACGGTTGGAGCATCATTAACTTCTTCCAGTTTGCTATAAACTTCGTAACAGCTTATATTTAATTCCGGGTTAAGTTTATGAAGCTCAGAGGCATATTGGTTTAACTCTTGACGAATTGTCAAAAGGTCTTCCAAGTTAGTTATAGCCGTATCTTTTACCCGTGTTTGCTTTAATTTGAGGTTGGCGCCGATTTGTTCAAGGATTTCTTTTTTATTAGCCTTATAGCTGTGAAGCGGCAAACAAAAATCGGCAAGATGCGCATCCTGCAATCTGCGGTATACCACTTGTAAAGCAGCCATTTTTTCTGATACAAACAAGACCTTTTTGCCATCAGCCAAGGCTTCCGAAATGATATTCGTAATAGTTTGACTCTTTCCTGTCCCGGGAGGGCCTTGCATAACAAAACTGATGTTATTCTTTGAAAAAAGTATAGCATCTTGCTGACTTGAATCAGCACTCATAACCTGATAACAATCCTGTGTTCTAATCGAATCAAGATCAAAAGAACGAAGCTCTTCAGGAATGTCGTTGGCTTCAGCGGAATCTCCGGACATTGCACGAATAACAGGATTTTTCTTGATTCGCTCCTCATTCCTAAGCAGATCGTTATACATTGTAATCTTGAGGAAAGAAAGCAATCCCAAACTTACTTCTCTGATAATTTTCCATCCTCTTTGATCGGCAATTTCTTCAAGACTTTGTAGGTAATCGCTCAGTGTGTCTTTATCTACATCGAAATGAGGCAGTTCAATTCCATATTCAGTTTTAAGATAATATTCCAATGTGGGATTCACTACAATATCATCTTCGTGCTTTGAAAGTGTATATGGCGAATTCAGTGCTTCTAAAGCCAATACAGCAGGCACCAGTATTAAGGGCGATTTAATCCATTGAGCAGAGGCCCCTTTGCCGTCTTTCCATTCGATGAATCCGAAAGACAGGTAAAGTATATTGGTACCCTGTTCTTCAAGAGCAAGGCGGGATTTTGAACGCATGTTTTTCAAAGTGCGTTGACGTTCTAATACACTTCCTTCTGTTTTGATATCACCTATTGTAACCGGTAATGGAGCAGATAAGTTTTCTAACAAGGATAAAATAGAAAAAACACGAATATCTGTTTCTCTGTCAACTGCACGTTGAAATGCTAAGGTTTCCTCGTTCAATGCAAGTCTGTTAAAAAGCTCGTCAAAAGAAGGCTCTACCAACTTAATAGTAGTCCTTTTCGTCTCACGGTAATTGATCATTTTGTTTCGCTTGCCGAGGTCGAGCAATTGATGCTCCCAGTATTCAAGCTTTTTATCCAACAAATTTGATGCCATAACATTTTCTCCGCTTATTGCATAGTCTTTTCTGTACTTTCAGTGACTTCCATAATATCCCCGATATCACAGTTTAATTTCTGACAAATTCTTAAGATAATATCCATCGAAACGGGTTCGTTTTTTCCAAGCTTTGCGAGAGAACCGGAACTCATACCTACTAATTTGCGAAGATCACTTTTATTCATACCACGGTCAATCAAAAGCTTCCAAAGTTTGTTATAACTTATCATATCGCACCTCGTGTTAAATAAGTCTAATTCATTTTATAGTATAACATAAATCGACAGCATTTTCAACACAGTATATTCAATATTATAGATATTTTATTTGTTGATTTGAATAATATATTGGTATTATTGTATTTGTATCGGCAAAATATAAGCAGTGACGAAGATATTACTCTTAGCCACTGCTTGCATTACTTATAAATTATAAATTAAATCTGTGTTTACGATTTCTGTGGATCTGCTACGGATATTGTTCATCCGAGCAACCCATTCCATTTGGTTATCTGCTTTGAGTTGTTCGGTCACACCTTCTCGTTCTGCCATTTGTTTTACCAACCGAAAAAACATCTCTTCAGCCTGTTTATCAATGTCAGTAAGGTAACTTTTTAGTTTGCCACTGGTGAGTAGGTTGGTATAAAGCACCTTTCTGTGTTGCTTGATATACCGCAAATGTCGCTGTCCCCATAAGCCGACAGGCTGTTGTTCTTCATTGGGAAGGGCAATGTCGGGCAAATAATAATCGCCTTGCAGAGTATAGCTAATACCGTTTTTTTCATCGTAAATATGTTTTTTCATGAACTCACGCCTCCTTGTTTACTTTGAATTTCTTTTGTTTTGCGCTAATGATTTTCAGCAGAACCTCATCCACCGCATCGGTGTACTTGCCGCCAGCAATAAGTTTGTTCCGCATTTGGTTCAGACAGTCTACAATTACTCTGCGTTCAATATCATCCAACGCTATGTAATACTTTTTATTTCGCATATTGCTCACTCCTTCAGCAAGTCTCGAAATGGCGTGTCTGTGGCAACGAAGACATCGTATGTAAAATTGGCTCCTAAACGAAACCCCATTATAAAACTATCGAGGTTGGATTCGCCGTTTACTACGCCCCACGCATTTACAAAGTCGAGGAATTTCTTTTTGTTTTGACCGGAGAGTGCTTTGGTCAGGAATTCCTCATTGAGCATCAGTACTTCCATTTGCTTCTGTACGGCTTTGTTCTGCTTGGTACTTCGTGCCTGAGGATCAATGTTTCCGTAATAAAATTCTTCTATGAATTTACCCATTTTGTTACCTCCTTTGAGTTTCTATCGTAATTGTACTCAATGGCAGTAAAAGAGTCGAATGTACCGCAATAAATAGAAAAGGGCAAGAGAAAAGAGAGAAGCGTAAAACTTCTCTCTTTTCTCTTGCCCTTCGCAACGCCCAGCGTTCCTATAAAACATAACTGTCCTTAGGAACCATAAGCATTCTTCTCGGTATTTTTGTTTGGATTACCCTTTTGTAGCGCCCATAAGTTGGTATTTTGAAATTACTGCCTTATGTGGCTTGTGCAAAATCGTTCCGCTTTTTTATCTTTATACTACGGATCGGCGGTTGCGTGATTCTGCTCCGCCCCTGGATACGGCTTATTCTCACTTCTCGGATATGGTGATGAGTATTCCCAATACGTCGTCAGAGTAGCTTACGCTGAGCGTGACATTATCCCGCTGAAGCATCCTGCCGACGGACACGTTGCTTCCGTCCGACACAAGCTCGGCGTAGCCCATGCTCAAAAGTGTGTCTACATATTCCTCCGACTCGGACATTTGTATTTCCTTTATGACTACCTGATATCTTCCGCTCTCCGAATAGTCGCAGATATAGTCAAGCTCTCCGTGCTCAGGCTCCGGGATACATTCGGTGAACTCGTTTTCCGGCCATTCGCTTACATATTCCGGTTCTGCTTCTAAAAGCCAGCTGCCGTCTGAGCCGTCAGCGGGAGCGGTGTTTCCCTGACAGCCCGCAAGCAGGAGCAAAACGGTAACGCACAAAATGTAATACAGCGCTCTTTTCATAGACTATTTTTCCTCTCCTTTATTTTCTTTTTTGATATTTGACGGAAAAGCTGGCTATCACCGCGGCAGCGGCGGCAAGCATAACTCCCAGCCAGAAAATCAGCATGACAGGATCAAACGGCAGCTCTGACAACACGGCTATTCCAGTCATGCTGTCCGACTGACCTATAATTCCCTCAGGCGTATAAAAGCGCGCAGCCGCCGCGACCGCAATAAGGACTGCGGAGAGCAGCCCGCAAATCACCGCCGCGAATACCCTGAAGCGCCTTTTTGCCTGCCTCTCATCCTCATGCTCGGCGGCTACGCTCTGCGCGTACTCGTCAGCCGCGCCCAAGCGGGAGATAACCTCGCTTTCCGACTCTCCGTGCTCCGCAGCCGAGCGAAAAATCTCGTCAAGATCCCGGATTATCTCAGCCTTTCTCCTTTTGGGCAGATCAAGCAGACTATTCACGTCTGATATATATTTTTCTTTCACTTTTCTTCCTCCTTTGCAGAAGCCACAGCTATAAAGCTGTCTACGCACTCGGCGTAGCTTTTCCAAAACAATATGAGCTCATCCATGGCTTCGCGTCCCTTTTTCGTAATGAAGTAGAATTTTCTCGTTCCCGAGCCGCCCGACTGCTGTCCCTCAAGCCTCGAGCCAAGAAGCCCGGACTCCTCCAAGCGGTATAGTATCGGATAAACCGTTCCTTCCCTGGCGTAGCCCAAAACTCCTCCGCCGCGCCTGTTCAGCTCGGTTATTATTTCATAGCCGTACGTTTCCTTTTCTGCTATCAGGCAAAGAAGTATCATCTCGAGAGCTCCCCGCTTGAACTGCTGTACATACCTTTGCTCCATTTTCACCCCTCCGGCTTCGCTCTGTAGGCTTACATATACTTAGTGTTACTAATTACTTACGCTAAGTATACTCCCGTTTCTGCTATTTGTCAACAGATATTTTATGGAGTGACATGCCGTCGCTTCACGGCATAGTTTGAAATGGGGAAGCATCCCCATACGATAAACTTAGGAGGAAACACTAATGGGTGTTACAAGTTCAAATAAAATTATAAGCACCGAGCAGATAAGCTGCGGAGGAACCCTCAAGGTCACCTTAGCGCTTTCAGCTGCTCCGGATATCATATCAAGCCCCACGGACATCGTTCTTGCGCTCGACCGCTCGGGCAGCATGTCGGGAAGCCCGCTTTTTAATATGAAAGAAGGAGCGAAGGCGTTTATTGACATCATTTCCGAGTCCACAGGAGGCTCCCAGGACGGCGAGATAGGCTACGGCAGCAGGATAGGCATAGTCAGCTTTGCCGATTCTGCCACGGTCAACTCTCAGCTCATTACCGACGTGTCCGACCTCAAGGACGCAGTAGACTCTATTGTCGCCGGAGGCTCTACCAATCATGCCGACGCCTTTGCAAAGTCCATGGCGCTCTTTGACCCCTCGTCCTCAAATGCAAAGGTAATAGTTATGTTCACAGACGGAAAGACGACCTCGGGACTTCCGCCGGCTCCGGTTGCGGCAATGGCAAGAGCATCCGGAATAATCATCTACTGCATAGGTCTTATCGGCTCTGACGGTATAGATGTAAACGAGCTTAACAACTGGGCGACCGACCCGGACGCCTCGCATGTCGCAGTAACCCCTGACGACTCAGAGCTTGAGGAGCTGTTCGAAGAACTCGCCAAAAATATTACAAACACAGGCGCAACAAACATCGTTATAAACGAGATTGTAAACTCTGACTTTGTCATCACCCAGCTCGACATGCCCACAAAGGGCAGCGCGGGTATGATAAACCTCAATACCATCCAATGGAGAATAGACGAGCTCGGCGTCGATGCAAACGAGGGCGCTTCGCTTGAGTTCTATATTCAGCATGTGGCTCTGAGCTCAGGGCTGAAGCAGGTCAACAGCTCCGTGACCTACTCGGATAACGAGGGAAATGTAGCGCTATTCCCCGACCCGTATGTAAATGTGGACTGCGACATTGTAGTTACCCCAGACGAATGCCCCATTCCCGCTTCCGAAATATCGGTAGAGGGCTGTCAGGATATACTTCCCGTCGATGTCGGAGACGTATATCTTGAGAACACGGGAATGATCCTAAAGCTTGACGCCACGCTTAAAAATGTGTGTCCGGGAAGAAAAACTGCCATGGCTATGCTTCTGAGCGAGGTGGATACGGATGGAAATGAAACTTCAAGAGGAGTAAAGATGTTCTCTATTCCCGCCCACTATTCTCCGAGCTGCCGTGACGTGAAGATAAAGGGAGTAATGTTCGTGATTCCCGATGACGCTTATGACAGCACACGTGAAAGCTCCGATTGCCCGACAAGAATGTTCCGCGTCCGAATGATCTCGCACTACTCAGACGGCGGCGCCGTATGTGACGAGGATGACGAGTAAATTTCAGCAGGCACGCCCGAGGGAATATCTCCCCGGGCGCGAGCCTTTTTCGGGAACAAAACATATGCCGTTGTGTGAATTCCTCTTTTTCTCCCTTAACAGCCGCAAAATTTTCCGTAAAATCCAAATTCGGCTTGACATTTTCCCGCGAATATCATATTATATGTGTGCAACAAAGGGGAGTAGCCGGCAGCAAAGGCTGCGATCATATGCGTCATCCCGATATTTTTATCCGCATTTGATTTAAGGAGCATCCGACGGCAAGACTTTTATTGTGGCAGAGGTGGACATGTACTGTCCGAAAGCCATGATAAGGGTCTTTTTTTGTGTCCAATGTCGGACGAGAGCCTGTGGATTTTGAGCCGCTGCCATATCACTCTATACAAAACCGAAAGGAATGAAAAACATGCAGGAAATTTTGGATCTGTTCGGCAATGTCGTCCAGGTCACCTGGCAGCAGGTCGTGATGTGGATCATAGGAGGAATCCTTGTCTACCTCGGCATATGCAAAAAGATGGAGCCCTCGCTGCTTGTCCCGATGGGCTTCGGAGCGATACTTGTCAACCTTCCTAACTCAGGCGCGGTCACTCAGGGAGATGTCGAGGGACCGATAGACACCCTGTTCAACGCGGGAATATCAAACGAGCTATTTCCGCTGCTTCTCTTCATAGGAATAGGAGCCATGATAGACTTTACGCCTCTTCTTTCCAACCCGAAGCTTATCCTCTTCGGTGGAGCGGCTCAGTTCGGTATATTCTTCACCTTCAGCTTGGCGAGCTTGTTCGGATTTGAGCTCAAGGACGCGGCTTCCATCGCGGTGATAGGCGCGGCGGACGGACCTACCTCGATTTTCGTTTCGCAGTTCTTTAATTCAAACTACATGGGCGCGATAATGGTCGCGGCGTATTCCTACATGGCTCTCGTGCCGATAGTTCAGCCGCCGATAATCAAGCTGATAACCACCAAGAAGGAGCGTCTTATCAGGATGCCCTACAAGGGCAGGGAGGTCAGCAAGACCGCCAAGATACTCTTCCCGATTCTCATAACAGTTGTCGCCGGCATAGTCGCCCCCACATCGGTCGCCCTCGTCGGATTTCTGATGTTCGGCAACCTCATCAGGGAGTGCGGGGTGCTCAATTCCCTCTCCGAGACCGCTCAGAATGTGCTTGCGAACCTTATTACCATACTGCTGGGCATCACCATCTCGACAAGAATGCAGGCGGAGGCTTTCCTGCAGTGGGATACGTTACTCATCATGGGCTTGGGACTTGTAGCATTTATATTTGACACTGTAGGCGGCGTCCTCTTCGCTAAGCTTCTTAACCTCATCTTCCCGAAGAACAAGATAAACCCGATGATAGGAGCGGCTGGTATATCCGCCTTCCCGATGTCCGCCAGAGTAGTCAACAAGCTCGGACTTCAGGAGGACCCCCAGAACTTCCTTCTTATGCACGCGGTCGGCGTAAATGTTTCGGGACAGATAGCCTCTGTAATAGCGGGCGGACTTATCATGACCATTGTCGGCTCAATGATTGCTTAACGATTAAGGCGGTGTAATTATGGAATTTAATATAAGCGCTTTTGTGGATTCACTTTCGGTTATGGGGCTCGGAATGCTTGGGATATTCGTCGTCGTAGGCGTCATAATGGGTGTTATGTACCTCTTGAACGCGGTGTTCAAGGACAAGCAAGACGGCAACGAGTAGCTCCATACGTCTTTAAGGCACGACCTTTTGGCATACTTTCGGCAAAGCATAATATCAAAGCTTTTTACGGGAAAAAGCAAGATCGTGCGGCTGAGTTCTTCATCTCATAGGAAAACGAACCGAACATACCCCTAAGGGGCAGCATCAATATGGTGTAAAAAGGCGGCCGCAAGTCATTACAATGGCTTGCGGCTATTCTTTGCTCAAATTTCTGACAAGCATGGATAACAGCTGAGATAGTGAAAGTCCGCAATCAATATATAATTTCACACTCCTCAGGAGATCCGTGAGCTGATAAAAGTTTCGTACGGCTATTGACAAATAGGTCTCTGCCGCATATACTAATTACATCAAGAAATTTTGATGTGAGGTAAGCAAATGGGAAACCACCAAGAGGACGCCAAGGTGTTCAAGGCGCTGTGTGACCCGAAACGACTTGCTATTTTGGAGCAATTGCGCAGCGGCGAGAAATGCGCCTGTGTCTTGCAGGAACCAATGGATCTGACGCAGTCCGGACTGTCCTACCACATGAAAATCCTGTGTGATTCCGGCATCGTAACCAGTCGACAGGAAGGCAAATGGACTCATTACCGTTTGAGCGCATCCGGCAGTGCCCGGGCAATGGAACTGCTGCGGGTCATTCTGACCCCAAATACAGAACAAGATAAGCCATGCCCCTGCTGCGACAATTAAACGCCATCAATATAGGATGGCGTTTAACTTGAATTAAAACATCAAAAAAATTTGATATGTTGTCTGCTTTATGTGAAGTGAGGTGTCCGTCATGGGCGTATGGCAATTCTTTCAGGATGAGATTTTAGGAATGAAGTGGTTAAACAGGCTGATTGGCAGCGGGCTGTCTCTGTTAGGACTGGACATAGACAGTAGGCTCGGAAGCAGCGTTCAGTTTTTTCTCTACGACGTGATTAAAATCACCGTGCTGCTTTGCTTGCTGATTTTTGCTATCTCCTATATTCAAAGCTACTTCCCGCCAGAGCGCAGCAAAAAGATTTTAGGCCGCTTTCATGGAATAGCCGCAAATATCATATCTGCTCTGCTCGGAACGGTGACGCCCTTCTGTTCATGTTCCTCCATCCCGCTGTTTATCGGCTTTACCAGTGCGGGACTCCCTTTGGGGGTGATCTTCTCTTTTCTTATTTCCTCTCCCATGGTGGACTTAGGCAGTCTGGTACTGCTTATGAGTATTTTCGGTGCGAAGGTCGCTGTGATTTATGTGCTTGTAGGATTAGTGATTGCCGTTGCAGGCGGCACAATCATCGAAAAGCTGCACATGGAAAAATACGTCGAGAGCTTTATTCTTTCCGCAGGAAGCGTGGATATTGAGTCCCCTGCCTTGACTAAAGCGGAGCGTGCAAAATACGCAAAAGATCAGGTTTTTGCCACGTTCAAAAAGGTGTTTCCCTATATTTTGGTGGGTGTAGGAATCGGTGCGGTAATACACAACTGGATACCGGAAAGCTGGGTTGAGACGGTTTTGGGAAGTAACAATCCATTCGGAGTGATCATGGCAACGTTGGTGGGCGTTCCCATGTATGCGGATATTTTCGGCACTATCCCGGTGGCGGAAGCCCTGCTTGCAAAAGGTGCGCAGCTTGGCACGATCCTGTCCTTTATGATGGCGGTCACAACGCTGAGCCTGCCATCCATAATTATGCTGCGCAAGGCAGTCAAGCCGAAGCTGCTGGCTTTGTTTATCGGTGTCTGCACCGTTGGCATTATCTTGGTAGGATACTTGTTCAACGTATTCCAATTTGTTTTTATCTAACTTAGGAGGTATGAATTATGGGACTATTTAACAAAATCAAAAAAGAGAAAAGCTCTTCCTGCTGCTGTGGCAGCGGCTGCACGTCCGAGGCAAGCAAAGCGTCCGGCGGTATCAAAGTACTCGGCTCCGGCTGCGCAAAATGCATCGCTCTGGAGCAGGCAGCCCGTGAAGCACTGGCAGAGCTGGGCATGGAAACTACGATTGACCATGTGACCGATTTCACACAGATTGCCGCTTATGGTGTGATGACGACTCCGGCGCTGGTGGTAGACGGAAAAGTCGTGTCCTACGGCAAGGTTTTGAAAAAGGACGAAGCCAAGGCACTGATCCAGAAGGTTCGTGGGTAATCCATGTCTCAAAAAACAAAAGTAGCCTTTGTATGCGTCCACAATTCCTGCCGCAGTCAGATTGCAGAAGCCCTGGGCAAGCTGCTGGCAGCCGATGTGTTTGACAGCTATTCCGCAGGGACGGAGACCAAGCCTCAAATCAACCAGGACGCAGTTAGATTGGTCAAGAAACTCTACGGAGTGGATATGGAGCAAACTCAGAGCTGTAAACTGTTGTCTGAAATTCCCCCTGTCGATATTGTTATCACCATGGGATGCAATGTATCCTGCCCGTCGCTGCCCTGCCGATACCGAGAAGATTGGGGACTTGATGATCCTACCGGCAAGAGCGATGATTGCTTTTTGGATGTTATCCACAGCATAGAGAAAAAAATTCTTGAGCTTAAAAGCAGAATAGGCAACGAATTTTCAGACACTACAAGCCCGCATATTCATCGCGGATAGCATATGCGCAGTAAAAAGCGGCGGTTTTTACTTTTGACATGAAGCAGATAATAGCGTCTTGCTTTTTACAGCAAAACGGAGCAGACATCAAATCTGCTCCGTTCATATCCGCGGAGCCCGCAGATGATACTGCGGGCTCCTGCTGTTTATATAGTATATGTCTTTGCGCAGGTATAAGCTACTCCGCCCAGAATATCATCCTGAGGAAGTTGTACATATGCGGGGTAACGGTAGACTGGTCGTGACCGCCGTGCTCGATGACCTGCCAGATGTGAGTGACGCCGTTGTTGTTGAGGATGTCGTTATAGCCATAGGGCACAGTACCGACTACTCCGTCGTTGCCGCCGGCGGTGATCATCAGAAGCCACGGCTGATACTCGCTGTCCTCGAATGTAAAGTCATCCTCGGCAATAAGCCCGGGGCTGGCTCCGGGAGCGGGACATACCGCGCCGACATATCCGAAGAGATCGGGACGGGTAAACCCTATGTAAAGGCTCTCGCGTCCGCCCATCGAGAAGCCGGTGATAGCCGTGTTCTCCCTGCCTGTGGCGACCGAGTATTCCTTTTCGATGAAAGGCATAAGGTCGTTTACCAGGTCGTTGATGAAGTTGTCGTACGCCTGATTGTTGTAGTCGTCCATAGCGTTCGCTTCGTCCTGTTCTTTTGAGGCGTAGATGTAGGGGAACACGACGATCATTTCCTTGACCTCTCCGGCAAGTATGCCGTTGCCGACATTCTCGATAGTGCGGTCGTTGCCGTAAACCATTGAGTCCTCGTTGCCCCAGTAGCCGTGCAGGACATATAAAACAGGGTACTTCTTCTTTTTGGTATAACCGGCAGGGAGGAGAACATTTACATTCCTGTCCTTCTCAAGCGTCTCGGAATAGTAGCTCACCTTTTCGATAGTTCCGTAATCAACCGACATATCCATTTCGGTGGCAAGGCTGGGGGTAAACTCGACTACCTTTTCCTCCATCTGAGCCATAAACTCGTCGGGCGATATAAGTATCTCCTTTTTGACCTCAGGCTCTGTCTCCTCGCAGGAGCAAAGCGACAATACAAAAATAAGCGCAGACAATATGATCGCAAATATCCGTTTCATTTTTTCCTCCCTGTTTTTTCCCGCATAAACGCAGCTTTTTTGTTTTATATTCTAAGAGTATAGCTTTTTAGAATATTTGTCAAGAAAAATTGTGACAATTTAGTCTAAAATATTATAATCTCTTTTTTAGCTGCCGGAGCTTGATTTTTTGTGCAAATAATTATATCATTAAATAAACAATACTTTGTATGCGGGCGGGCTGTTAATTCAAGCCTTGCCTATCCGGGGAGGATTATATGGACGCTATCGACAGGGATGAAATTATAAGTATACTTTCAAGGGCGGATCACACCCTTTTATCTCAGACCGCAACATGGGAACAGATACGTCAGGTCTGCGACGACGGCATGAAATATCATACAGCCTCGGTCTGCGTTCCGCCGTCATACGTCAGGCAAGCAAAGGAATATGTCGGCGGCAGGCTTAAAATCTGCACAGTCATAGGCTTTCCGAACGGCTACTCCACCACGGCGGTAAAGTGCTTTGAGGCGGAGGACGCTGTCACAAACGGCGCGGACGAGATCGACATGGTAATAAATCTTGGCTGGCTCAAGGATAAGCTATACGGCAGTATTCTCGACGAGATAAACGCCGTGAAAGCCTCGTGCTCGGGAAGGACGCTAAAGGTAATAATCGAGACCTGCCTTCTTACCGATGAGGAAAAAATCAAAATGTGCGGTATAGTCGCCGAATCAGAGGCAGACTTTATAAAGACTTCGACCGGCTTTGCGAGCGGGGGAGCTACCTTTGAGGATATAAGACTGATGGCGGAGCACCGCTCACATGGACTGAAAATCAAAGCCGCAGGCGGTATAGCCTCAATCGAGGACGCTAAGAGATTTATCGAGCTTGGAGCTGACCGCCTCGGGACAAGCAGGATAGTAAAAGAAGTAAAAAGCAAAAACCTATTGTGATATCACGGAAAGGAGAATCAGCATGCCTTTATACCCCACGCCACATATCAACGCCTCGCCTGACGACTTCGCCAAGACGGTCTTAATGCCGGGCGATCCGATGAGAGCCAAATTTATCGCGGAAAACTTTTTGCAGAGTCCGAAGCTTATCAACAATGTCAGAGGAGTCCAGGGCTACACCGGATACTATGACGGCGCGAGGGTGTCAGTCATGGCAAGCGGAATGGGCATTCCCTCGATAGGGATATATTCCTATGAGCTTTATAATATTTTCGGAGTCGAGAACATCCTAAGAATAGGCTCGGCAGGAGCTCTCAGGGAGGACATACACCTGCGCGACATAGTTATAGCAATGGGCGCTTCAACTAACTCCCGTTTTTCGCACCAGTACGGACTTGCGGGAAGCTTCGCGCCGATTTGCAGCTACGAGATGCTCAGGGTGTGCACAGATGTGGCTTCAGAGAGGAAAATACCATGCCATGTCGGCAACATTCTCTCGTCGGACACCTTTTACTCGGACGAGTCGGGAGTTCCCGACGGCATGAAAGCAAACGACGGATGGCGCAAAATGGGGATAATGGCGATTGAGATGGAAGCTGCCGGACTGTATATGACAGCCGCCGCCGCGAAAAAGAACGCCTTGGCGATATGCACCATATCAGACCACATTATTACAGGAGAAGCCACCACCTCCGCCGAGAGGGAGACCTCGTTTACCCAGATGATAGGGCTTGCGTTGGAGACCGCCAAAAGGCTTGCTTGACGGTTGAAAGATTTTTCTGCCGCTTCCTACAAAAGGAGGCGGCATTTTCATGTCAACATGCACTAATTTTTGCACGTATGAGTATACAAAGTTGACATTAAGCCGATTATATGTTACTCTGTATATCACAATATTGCGGGGTTTAGCCATTCCCCGACGGCATGGGTCCGCCGCAACGGCGGATCAATCTAAGACAAGAAAGGATTTGCGGATTGCCGGTTCAAGCATATCGGTCATATGCTGACGGCTGTTCGCAAGAGGCGAGAAATTTATGAAAAAAAGAAAACCGAGACCGAGTTCGGTCGTGGCTGTTTCGCTCTCCGTGCTTATCTCGGCGGCGCTTCTGTCATCCTGCACCTCCGGCTCCAAGGAGGATCCGTGGGATCACAGCGCAGCCTTCTCAAGCGACATCCTCATTCCCACCGACAAGGAGGAGGTCAGGTTCACGGGTATTGAGTGGACTGGTGAATCCTTCTCAAGGGACATTGACGGAAACTTCACAAGCCAGAGCGAAATAGTCAGAGTGAATACCCTTGACTACCACTCGGTAAACACGGTGGTCTACGACAGCGTCGAGAACGCCCTTGAGGGCGCCGTGAGTTATGACAGGACGCATTCGGCTTATTATCAGCTCCTGACAGGCGAGGACGATGTATGGCAGCTCGCGGTGTACAGAAACGAGGCTGACGCCGAGGCGGCGGGAGTCCTCGGAGAGTTCCAGAAGCCCTCCTACGACATGAGCTCAGCCCCCAAGTATGAGGGAGAGGACAGGATTTATTCCTCGAGCGACGCCTATTACGGAGGCTTTAAGGATGTGACTCTTCCCGCATCGTGGCAGACTCAGGGCTTTGACTTCCCGATATACACCAACACCGTGTATCCGTGGGCGAACAACGCATACGGCATTGAGACTCTCTTCGCTCCGGCAGCTCCGACGCAGTTCAACCCCGTCGGCTTCTACCGCTATACCTTCGATGTCGATTCATCATGGATAAGCGAGGGCAGAAGAGTCTATATATCCTTCGGAGGAGTGGAGTCGGCATACTATGTATATGTCAACGGCTATGAGGTTGGCTACAGCGAGGATACCTTCGACGCTGCCGACTTTGACATCACCCCATACCTCAATGAGGACGGACAGGATAATGTCCTTGCCGTTAAGGTGTACCGCTGGTGCGACGGAAGCTACTATGAGGATCAGGACTTTTTGAGGCTTGCCGGCATATTCAGAGACGTATACCTTTACTCAACCACCGGAGTCAGAATGTCCGACTATACGGTTGTTACAGACCTTGACGACGACTATGAGGACGCTACACTTAAGATCGACGTAGAGATCGACAACACCACCCTAAACGAGGTTGCAAACCGCGAGCTTTCCATAGACGTAAAGCTGTTCGACGCGGATAAGAACCAGATATTCTATGACAGGCCTCTTCGCAAGAGCGTTCCTGCCGTTGCTTCCGGAGAGCAGGCGATTGTAAGCCTTGAAAGAAAGGTCAAGTCACCAAGGCTATGGTCTGATGAAGACCCGTACCTGTATACCCTCGTTATATCCCTTTATGACAGCGAGGGAGCATATTACGGAAGCATTTCG
>CASDRM010000059.1 GCA_949283135.1 uncultured Ruminococcus sp. | reverse complement strand
GAGTGCAGGTGCGTCGTTGACGCCGTCGCCTGTCATTGCGACTATATGTCCTTTTTGCTTGAGAGCGGCGACAATTCTCAGCTTATCCTTGGGGTCTACCCTCGCGAATACGCATACCCGGTCTATTATTCTTGCAAGCTCCTTGTCGCTCATACCGTCGAGCTCATCCTTGCCTATTACCATTCCGCCTAAGGAGAGTATGCCGACTTCTTTTGCTACAGCCTCTGCGGTAAGCTTGTGATCTCCTGTTATCATCACGGTTTTTATGCCGGCTCTCTTGAGAGCCGCAACAGACGCTCTTGCTTCCTTTCTCGGAGCGTCCATCATTCCCATAAGTCCTAAAAATACCGTGGAGCCGCTGCCTGGGTAGTTTGCGCAGAACGCCATCACTCTTAAGGCCTTTGAGGCGTATTTTTCGGTAAGCTCGTACAGCTCGCGCTTGCCTGAGGCTGTAAGCGGGACTATACCGGACGATGTGAGAATGCTTCCGCATTTTTTGATGATTATGTCCGGAGCACCCTTGGTGAAGCTGATTTCCTCTGCTTTGCGGACTACTGTCACACTCATCTGCTTGGTTTCGCTTTCAAAGGGAATTTCGCTCAGTCGTCTGCATTCACGCCTCAGATCGCCGGGGTCTATACCAGCCTTGTGCGCCGCGATCAGTATCGCAGATTCTGTGGGATCTCCCGCCGTGCTTATTTCTCCGTCAGAAATACTGATTTCAGAGTTATTGCAAAGAACTCCGCAGTTAAAAAGTTCGTTTAGCGGCTTAGTCAGATCGCCGCCTTGCTTTTTAAGGGAGGAACGTGTATTAACGCTTTTTAATGAGCCGCTTAAATCGTATTCTTGTTCATCCGCCCAAATTTTCGTTACGCTCATGCGGTTTTCGGTAAGCGTGCCTGTTTTGTCCGTGCATATCACGGTAGTGCACCCGAGCGTCTCTACCGAATGAAGCTTATGTACCAAGGCGTTCAGCTTGAGCATTCGCCTTACAGCCAGCGCGAGAGCTATAGTTACAGTCGCGGGAAGCCCCTCGGGTATCGCAGCTATCGCGATAGTTATGCCGGTAAGAAGCATGTCAAATATCGGCTCGCCCCTGATTATTCCGGCTAACGCCACCAAGAAGCATACCGCAAGGCATATAAAGCACAAAGCCTTTCCGAGGTCTGAGAGCTTTTTTTGAAGAGGAGTCTGATCCTTTCCCGCCTCGTCTATAAGAGCCGACATCTGTCCCATTTTTGTGCTCATGCCGGTTTCCGTACATTTAATGACCGCGTTTCCCCTTGTGACCGACGTGCCCATATACACCATGCCGTCGGGATTTTTCTTCACGGTCTCCGACTCTCCGGTAAGTATCGCTTCGTCGCACCATAGTCCGTTCAGCTCCACCAGCCTTCCATCGCATGGGATTCTGTCTCCTGCGTCAAGAAGCAGAATGTCGCCTGGAACTACAAGCGATGCGTCTATTTCAGCCCTTTCGCCGTTTCGGATGACTTTAGCGGTCGGAGAGGTGAGCTTTTCAAGAGCTTCCATGGTTTTCTCAGTGCGGTATTCCTGAATAAATCCAAGTATTGCGTCCAAAAGGACTATTGAGATTATCGTAACGGCGTCGTATATCTCGCCCATAAACGCTGAAATCGCAGTGGCAGCAAGGAGTATAATGACCATAACATCCTTGAACTGCTCCAAAAACAGTCCTATCACGCTCTGCTTTTTCTTCTGCCTGAGCTGATTTTTCCCGAACTCGGAGAGCTTTGCTTCCGCTTCAGAGCTTGTCAGCCCATATTTATACATTTGAGGCATAATAAATCTCCCTTTCATACTCGTCCTGTCCTTTGTCCTAAGAGAATGTATGAAAGGGAGATGGCATTTATTCTGATTTTAAACGGATTATCCTATATACGCCTTGACGATTTCGCCGACGTATATAGTATGAAGATCCATATTGGGGTAGTTCTTGGCAAGAACATCCTTGTCAATAAAGGACTCTTCATTCATCTTCTGGGCAAACAGCTTTCTGCAAACCAGAACGAGGTTGGCCTCCTCGAATGTAACTGTCGAGTCGATGAACTTTGGAGTGATGCCGGCTTCAGCCGGTTTGTTGTGCTCTCTTCCGGAAACCCGTCCGCAGAGCGTAAGGGCGTCGCGGTAGCCGTCAGGGAAGAAGGTAAGGGTGAAGTACTCGCTGTTATCCACAAACTCCTTTGTGTAGCGCTGAGGACGGATGTAGCAGGTAGCGACATTTTTGTTCCACAAAACACCGATGCCTCCCCATGAGGCGGTCATTGTGTTAAAGCTCTTTTCATTTCCGGCGGAGATAAGGCACCAATCAGCGCCTATTCTCTTGAACGGGTTGAGAGTCAGCTCGGAGACGTTTATTTCTTTAAGCATATACATACACTCCTTCTGTAGTAAAATCAATACAGTTTATGCTTTGCGGTGAGCCTCAAGAAGCGTTTTGATCTTTTCGGGAGGATCAAGGATCTCGCTTACCGACATGTCGTGATTAAGTGACGCTACGAAGTAGGAAACATATTTGGAGCAGTCGACAATGTGGAACCACTCGCGTTCCTTGAGCCAGTCGGGGATATATGTGAGGTTGGTTCCGAATACCGCGTCGATCATCCCTTCTTTGTATGCTTTGTCATACTTTTCGGGACCTGCGGTGAAAATAGAGTAGGTGGCGTAGGCAAGTATTTTTTTAGCGTCTCTCTTCTTTAGCTCATAAGCTATATCCAGCATGGATTCTCCGGAGGATATGATGTCGTCAGCTATAAAAATATTCATATCCTTTACATCGTTTCCGAGGTATTCATGTGCGACAATCGGATTTCTGCCGTTTATGATAGTGGAGTAGTCCCTGCGCTTATAGAACATTCCGAGGTTTACCTCCATGGCGGAGGCATAATACATATTTCTGCTCATTGCGCCCTCGTCCGGTGAGACCACCATGAAGTGATCTTTGTCAAGCTGAATGTCAGGGAAGGTTTTAAAAAGTGCCTTTAGAACCTGATAGGAGGGAATAATGTTGTCAAAGCCCATGAGTGGTACCGCGTTCATGACTCTCGGGTCGTGCGCGTCGAAGGTCATGAGGTTGGATACACCTATTGCCTGGAGCTCATGAAGCATCCATGCGCAGTCAAGCGACTCACGGTAGTTTCTTCTGTGCTGGCGTCCTCCGTACAGGAGCGGCATAATGACGTTTATTCTGTGTGCCTTTCCGGCTGCCGCCTGGATTATTCTCTTTAGATCCTGATAGTGGTCGTCGGGAGACATACGGTTCTCGTGTCCAAAGTATGAATAGGTGCAGGAGTAATTTCCGGTGTCGCAGACTATGAACAGGTCGTAACCGCGGACTGTCTTTGAAATAAGCGCCTTGGCGTCTCCCGACTGGAATCTCGGGCAGCTGCACGGGATAAGGAAGGTATCTATATCCTGCCCCGACTGTTTTGCCCAGGTAACAAGATAGTCGTTAATTTTTTCACCAAGCTCTTTGGCTCCGTCCATAGCGATGATGCCCAAGGGAGCAACGCTGACTGCCGGGTTAAAAACCTGCGCGGTCTTTATCAGCTTTGACATTTGATCAGTCCTCCATATAGTTATATTTTTGCATAAGAAGAGATGTGCAAAAACAAAAAGCGGCATGTAACGTCCGAAAAAATTTGCCGTTCCTTTACCGGAGATTACAGTCACCTTATTTCCATGTTAATTATATATCAAGTTTTGTATTTTGACAAGAAGCTGCATAATTTTTTTTATATGTCAAAATAACGATTTTTTCAGACATTACGCATTTTGAAATAAACGCAAATTATGATTGAATTTTAAGCTGATGTGCGCTATAATAATCATAGAATATTATGCGGTTTCATCGACAGAGCCGCTTTTCAATTTTCTATTATGTTTTAGGAAGGGCATGAGGCTATGAATAAGACGCAGAGATTTCTTGAAAGTATGCGTGACTCTAAGGTGGCGTTTATAGGAACGGGAGTAAGTCATATCGAGCTCATTAGGCTGTTTTTGCGGAAGGGCATAGATGTTACCGTTCTTGATAAAAAGGACAGGTCG
>CASDRM010000058.1 GCA_949283135.1 uncultured Ruminococcus sp. | reverse complement strand
TTTTGCTCGGAGTACAACTGCGTTCAAGTGTACGAACAGGCTCAGAGCCCTCATATTATTTTTGACTAAAAATCTGCAATATTTGCTTTGCATGACAAAAAAACAGGCAGATATACTCTGAGAGATGAAAAAACCATTGGCATTTTGTCAAAAATAGCTATAAACAGCCTATTGCAATTTGTTTATGAATATGCTACTATTTTCCTGAGAAATATAATTTATCAAGGATATTTAGGATTAATCAAGCAACCAAAGGCTTGTGAGAGCAAAACCCATATTCCAGCCTGAGGGGATCGTTGTAAAAACAATATCGAAAGGAAGGGTCATAGTGCCACGCAAAAAAACTGAATCTGCAATTAGCCAACCTGCTTCAGATAAGTCAGGTGCTAATACAGCCGAAGCGGTAAAGAGTACCGCTTCGAATAAAAAAACAGAAACCGCTGAAAAAAAGGCTTCATCCGCCGTTAAGAAGTCCTCGGCTTCCGCAAAGGGAACCTCTGCAAAGGAAGCAGCGGTGGATAATACTACTGTCGACAAGAATTCTTATGTAAATGTTTCTGCTGCGGAGGCTGCTCCTGCTAAGGAATCTGCCGCAAAGAATCCGACCGAGCCGACCGCCGATGAAGCTTTTGAGGCTGAAAAGCCAGCCAAGAGTGCTTCATCGCCTAAAAAGAGATCCACCGCATCGAATAAGAAGACGACAAAGAAGTCTACTGAGACGAAGTCAGAAAAGGCGGATGATAAACCCGTCCAGAATGCAGTCGTTTCCGGCGAATCCGCTTCTGAGGAGACAAACTCCGCAGGGACCGCTTCCGCGGAAGCTTCCGCCGTAGAGACCGCTCCGGTCGAGGCTGAGCCTGTAGAGACAAAGGCTCCGGTAGAAGAGACTGCCGCAGAAAATACAGTGATGCAGGAGACTGCCGAAGTTCCTGCTTTCTCCGTCGAGGAAGCAGCTTCTGAGCCGGTATCCGAGCCTGTAAATGAGGAGGTCGCACCAATGGTCACAGAGGTCAATCCCGTATACAATCTTCCGAGAAGAAGCGTAGCCTTTATCGGCTCAGAGTGCTTTCCGTTCGTCAAGACGGGCGGCTTGGGCGATGTAATGTACGCTCTGCCGAGGGCTTTGGTTAAGCAAAACTGTGATGTCCGCGTGATTCTTCCCCGTTATGCCTGCATACCAAAGCAGTATCAGGACAAGATGATCTACCGCGGAGAGTTTTATATGGATCTCGGCAAGACCAAGAGAGACTACTATGTGGGCATAATGGAGTACATATGCGATGGAGTAGTATATGACTTTATCGACAATCAGGAGTTCTTCACAGCGGGCAATCCGTATGTAAATCTCGTTGACGATATTCCGAAGTACTGCTTCTTCAGCAAGGCAGCTCTTGCTGCTCTCAACTATATGAACTGGATACCGGATATAATCCATTGCCACGACTGGCAGGCTGCTCTTGTTCCGGTATTCCTTCGCACCCTCTTTAAAACCTCACCGGTTGGCAGGGCAAAGACTGTCCTGACAATACACAACCTTCGCTTCCAGGGAATATACAATATACCTACCTTGCAGTACTGGACGGGTCTGCCGAGCGATGTATTCAACATGGGGGCTCTCAAGCAGGGCTATAACGACGCCAATATGCTCAAGGGCGGTCTTGCATATGCGGATCGCATAACCACCGTCAGCGGCACATATGCAGGCGAAATCCAGACTCCGGAGTACGGCGAGGAGCTTGACGGTCACCTCAGATATCACAGCTATAAGCTTCGCGGAATTGTGAACGGAATTGACTATGATATGTGGAATCCCGAGACTGACCCCGCTCTCGCAGTAAACTACGGTCTTGGTAACGTCCTCGAAAAGAAGAAGGAGAACAAGCGTGCTCTCCAGCAGGAGCTCGGACTTGTCCAGGACGACGGCAAGTTCATCGTTTCCCTCATTTCCCGTCTTACAAACCAGAAGGGTCTCGACCTCATCAACGCGATACTTCCTCAGATCCTTGACGATTACACCCAGATGATAGTCCTCGGCACAGGCGACAGGCAGTATGAGGACACGTTCCGTTACTACGAAAATACCCACCGCGGCATGTTCAGCGCGTGCATACAGTACGACGAGTCGAGAGCCCACCGCATCTATGCCGGCTCTGACGCCCTGCTCGTTCCGTCCCGCTTTGAGCCCTGCGGACTTACCCAGCTCAACGCCATGCACTACGGCACTCTGCCGATAGTCAGGGAGACCGGCGGACTCAAGGACACCGTAGAGCCCTACAATAACATTACCGGCGGAGGAAACGGCTTCACCTTTGACCGTTACGACGCAGGACTTCTCCTTGACGCCATCAACCGCGCTAAGACGGAGTTCTTCAACAACAGATATCACTGGGACGAGGTCGTCCAAAGAGACATGGCAAAGGATGTCTCATGGGAGAACTCGGCAAGACAGTATAAGGATCTGTATCTTGAGCTGACTCAGTGGTAATAAAAAAGTAGTGAACCTTGATAGTCTCACGCTCAGGACTTCTCGCCATGTGCGTGACAGAGATAAGATATTGGGGAGCCTCCAAGGTGGGGCTTCCTTTTCTTATGCGTATGCTTTGCGGGAAAGACCTGATAAAAGCCTGTTCCCGTACACAATATCAAATATAAATGCTTACCCCGCATAGGGCTCTTGAGCCTTATGCGGGGTAATAATTTGCTTAAAATCGAGAAAGCGGGACTCCTATCCGACAAGTTCCTTGTACAGACCAAGATACAACTCGGCTGAGCGCTTCCAGCTGAAGTCCTCTCTAAGCGCATGGCTTACAAGCTTGCCCCATTGCATTCTCTTGTCGTAGTATGCCCTCGCTCTTACCGTGGCGTCGAGCATGTCGTGAGCGTTATAGGTCTTGAATGTGAAGCCGTTGCCGCCCTGACCTCCGCAGTCGATTATACTGTCCTTGAGACCGCCTGTTTCTCTTACTATCGGAATGGTTCCGTACCTAAGAGCAACCATCTGGGAAAGTCCGCAGGGCTCGC
>CASDRM010000057.1 GCA_949283135.1 uncultured Ruminococcus sp. | reverse complement strand
TTACAGTGCTCAGGTGATCAGGTGATCACAGGAATGCGGAGGACGGACAGCGGAACCTCCTCCCTTACAAGAAAGCTTATAAACGCCGTTATGTCCGATTTCGGCGTATAAAAAAATCTGCCGTCTTGACAAAAGCGGCGGTGGATAATATAATTGTGCATGACATTCTGCCACCGGGTAGAAAAGATGCTAATATACGGCATCCGAAACACATCGTTAGGTCTTAGAAGATGTGTTTTCGGGTGCTTATTTTTTGAGGAGCAGAGATTATGAACCCTATTCGTTCAATTAAGGAGCTTTCGGCGTTTGAAAGAGGACTTTGGATAACGTCGGTTATTACTGTGGCGATTACCGGGATTGCCGGACAAAGCGGTTTGATGCAGACTATTGCGTCTTTAATCGGCGTCACAGCTCTGATATTCGTGTCAAAGGGAGATGTTTTCGGACAGCTTCTTACCGTTGTGTTTTCGGTGCTTTACGGCATAATATCATATACCTTTGCCTACTACGGCGAAATGCTTACATACCTTTGCATGACCGCTCCGATAGCTTTATTCGCGGTCATATCGTGGCTGAGGCACCCTTACCGCGAGGGCGTGAGCGAGGTGGAGGTAAACACGCTTTCGCACTCCGAAAGGATATTTGCCGTTTGCCTGACTGTGGCTGTAACAGCGGCGTTTTACTTTATACTTAAGTATTTTAACACCGCGAACCTGATTCCAAGCACTGTTTCGGTAGCTACGAGCTTTCTCGCCTCCTATCTCACGTTCCGCAGAAGCAGATTTTACGCCATGTGGTACGCCGCAAACGACATTGTGCTTATAGTTTTGTGGACGCTTGCGACAATCGAGAATATAAGCTACCTGCCGATGATAATATGCTTTGTAATGTTCCTTGCCAACGACAGCTATGGTTTTGTATACTGGTCAAAAATGCTTAAGCGTCAGTCGCAGAATTCAAAATAAATATATTTTACGGTGAAACCTTTTTCAATATTTGTCGGAATATAGAGTGAAAGCACAATATGAGCTGTGCTGTATTAAATAATATTCAATATGAAAGGGGGCAAAGAAAAATATGCAGGATGAATTGATAGTCAATATGTACTGGCGAAGGGATGAAAACGCAGTCACGCAAAGCGAGATAAAGTATGGAAAGTATCTTCGCAAAATAGCCAACAACATCCTATATGACTTTAGGGACGCAGAGGAAAGCGTAAACGAGACGTATCTCAAAGCTTGGAACTCCATGCCGCCAAGCAAGCCGAGCGTGCTCTCTGTATACCTTGGCAGGCTGACAAGGCAATTTTCCATTGACATCTACCGCACAAAAAACCGGGACAAAAGGGGTGGGGCTCAGTACACCGCCTCGCTTGACGAGCTAAGCGAGTGCGTCTCGGGAGAGGAATCGGTGGAGGCTCAGGTTGAACTGAGCGAACTTACCGGAGCGCTGGAAAAATACCTAAGGTCGCTGTCCGAGGAGCAAAGGGTAATTTTTGTCGGCAGGTATTATTTCTGTGACTCGCTCAGGGATATTGCGAGGTACTACGGATTCAGCGAATCAAAGATCAAAAGCATACTGTATAGGGTAAGGACGGGTCTTAAGTTACATTTGGAGAAGGAAGGGTTTATATGAAAAAGGAAAGACTTAGCGACGCTATCGGTCAGCTTGACGATGAGATTATCGAGGAGACCGCTCAGGTCAGAGACAAAGCCGGAAGCAAAAGGCACAGACCATTGGCGTGGGCTTCGGTTGCCGCCGCGTGCGCGGTTTTAGCGCTGGCTGTGGGCTTGAAGGTATTGCCGTCGATGTTTGAATCGGATAACGATGAGCTTCCTTATGTGACCTCGGTAACGGTCACATCCGATGAGGAAGAGCCGGAGATAACTACAGCTACCGATGAAAATGATGAGCCCGAGGTGACAACCTCTTCCGATGAGGAGGACGAGCCGAAGGTGACTACCGTCACAGACGAAGAGGACGAGCCGGATGAGCTTCCAGTCCTGCCGCTTATCACACCGGAGCTTGAAGTTGGAATGGGATTTGAAGGGCATGACGTCGATGACATTTCGGAGCTGTATGACGGCAACCCGTGGACGCCGGAATTTGAGCTTGACACCCTGCCGGTGTACAATAATCCGATAGTGTATGAGGGAGAGTGGCACCTGCCTGTCGGAGTGGATTACGAAGAGATGGAAAATATGCTTCTTCGGGCGGCACGGGCTCTCGGAATAGACACCGATAACGTCACCGTTTCCGACAACGGTTACAGCGAGGAGCAGATCAGTAAGATTAAGGAGACGATTGAAAAAGTCTCGGGGGAAATTCCTCCGGACGAGTATTTTTACCCGATGGGGCTTTATATAGAAACAGAGGAATACAGAATTTCGGTCGACCAGCGCCTGAATATCGACATCGATTTTACAAAGCCCTTTGTTCTGCCTGACGGATATAATTTCGGCAGAAGCGCTACCGATGAAGAGAATACCGAAGCGGCACTGTACCTCGCCGAAAAGTATTCCGGACTTTTTGAGCTTATGGGAATTGAAGATCCGCTTGTAGATACCAATGGCCGAAACGGGATTGCCTGCTTTGACGCGGGCGAGACCGAGATAGAGTCGGTGCTAAATTACAACTTCAATTATATTGTCTTATATGATAAATCAAGCACCCCCGAAAGCGATCTTTACATCATAAGGCTTAGAAACTTTGATTACCGCGGAAAATTGGGTGACTACCCGATAATCTCGTCCGACGAGGCGCTCGAGCTTCTGGGCGAGGGAAAATATATCACAACGGTTGCAATGTATGATTTTCCCGGAACGGAGTATGTCGGCAGGGTAGAGCTTATCTATCGTGTAACCGACCTTGAGGAATACTACATTCCGTATTACAGGTTCTATGTCGAGATACCAGAGGGCGCGAAGGACGGCAAGAAGCTTTACGGGGCGTATTATGTTCCGGCGGTAAGGCAGGAGTACATCTCGGATATGACCGTCTGGGACGGACATTTCAACAACTGACGGCGGTATCCACTCATACCGCTTTGGTTCAGCTCAATATTGTCGCGCAAAAAAGCCGGTCTTTCCAGTTTGCGGAAAGACCGGCTTTGCTTTTAGCTTATTTGAGCGAGACCGCAGCGCAGCTTAGAATGGGAATTACTCCTGTTCTTCTTCCGGACTAATCACTTCGTTCTCTGGCTCTTTTACTTTTCTTTCTCTATTGAGCTTTCTCATCTCTGACGTAAGACGCTTTGATTCCTTTTCCATTCTCTTAGCGCTTCTTTCAGCGTATATCAGTCTGTACTCGGCAGGGGATACATTCTCCTGCTTTTTGAATACCGCGCAGAAGTAGCTGCAATCGTTGTAGCCGACCCGCTTTGATATCTCGTTGATCGAGCAGTCGGTGTCCAATAGGAGCTTCTTCGCCTCAAAGATCCTCTTTTTTGTCAGGTACTCAAATGGACGCATATTCATGCATTCTTTGAATATGCGGCAGATATACTGCGGCGAAAGACCTACTATCTTTGCAAGCTGGGTCAAGGATATTTCATCGGAATAGTTCTTATCGATGTAATCTATAATGGTCTTAAGCTGCTCTGTGCGATGATTCTCCCGCGGGGAAGCCGGACAGGATATAAGCTTGTTGAGCTCAACGAGGAAGGAATACAGATACGCCGAGTTTGCGTAGCCTGAATATATGCTCTGAGAATGTATCGTCTTAAGCATCTTCTCCCAAAGCTTTTCGAGTGTGCTTATTTCGCCCACCCTGAATACCACCGGTTTGGAGAAGTCAAGCTTCTCCATTATCTCACTGATGCATGAGCCCGAGAAGGTTACCCAGTGAGTCTCCCAGTTGCTTCCCTCCTTGGCGTGGTACTCGTGCGGATAGAAGGCCGGGAGGAAGAAGCCTGATCCTTTAGCGATCCTGTACACCTCGCCGTCTACGGTCAGCGTACCTTCTCCGCTTGCAGTATAGATAACCTGATGGTAAACATGACCGGAGGGTCGGATACAGTGCCATTCGGGGTCGGTAGAACCGACTCCTGTCAAATATACCGGGAGCTTAACTTCGTCTCCTAAAAGTGCAAAATAAAATTCCTGCATATATCAGTCGCCTCCGTATAATGAATTTTTTTATAGATATAAATTATATCAAATTAAATTAATCAATTTACATATAAATATATCTTATAACTATAATATCATGTACAATACTGTATGTCAATGACTTTTTGCACAAGGCGAAAATTTTATAAATTATTTTTTATAATGGGAGTATATGAAAAACATTAAAATGGTTAATGCAGTATTATTCCTGCATTTCCAGCCAAAGCTCCATGTTATCGTTGAGCTCAGTTTTTTTGCTTTCCAGAGTGGTGCACGCCTGCGACATTTTTACATAATCGGAGGCGGTTTCAGGATCGCAAATAAGTTTTTCAAGCTCGCTGATCTCATCTTCCAGCGATGCTATTTTATCCTCGAGCGCTTTTATCTCCTGCTTTCTTTTTACATCCTGAGCCCTCTGACTTTTTGTGCGGTACAGCTTTTTTTCCTTGGGCTGAGGCTCAGCAACAGCCGACTTCATGGCTTCCTCAGCTTCAAGCTGCTTCTGAATGAGGTAGTCGTCGTAGTTTCCTTTGTACTCCTTTGCATTTCCGCCGGATATCTCAACTATTCTCGTAGCTATCTTGTTAAGCAAGTATCTGTCGTGGGACACGAAGATAATAGTCCCCGTGTACTCGGCGAGGGCATCCTCCAGAACCTCCTTGGTGGTGATATCAAGGTGGTTTGTCGGCTCGTCGAGTATCAGGACGTTGCCACGTCTGAGCATCATAAGAGCGAAGCTCAGCTTTGTTTTTTCTCCTCCGCTTATCACTCCGACACGCTTGAACACGCTTTCGCCGGAAAGCAATACGCTTCCCAGTAGGCTTCTGACCTGCAAATCGGTCATGCGCGGGTATCTTCTGTGAACCTCTTCAATTACGGTGCTGTTAACATCAAGCTGCTCGTTTTTCTGGTCGAAATAGGCTATTCTCACATTCTGAGCCCAGTTGATTTTGCCCTTTGAGTGAGGGTTGATGCCCTGAATGGTTTTAAGAATGGTAGATTTCCCCGCTCCGTTTGATCCTATGATTCCTACTCTGTCGCCTCTGCGCACGTTCAGTGAGAAGCTATCAAGGAGCACGCGTTCACCGTTGTCTACGGATATATCTATTCCGTCTGCCTCAAATACCTCCTTGGGAGGCTCGATGTCATATTCAAGGCGTATTTTCGCGGCCTTATGGTATGTGACAGGCTTTTGCTGCGCGTTTTCTTCGATCCTGTCAAGCATGTGCTGCTTTGACTTGGCTGCCTTTGCGCTCGTGGCGCTCGCGCGGTTTTTGTCTATAAAGAATTGAAGCTCTTTTATCTTGGCTTGTTCAGCCTCATATAGCTTTTCCTGTCTTTCGACCTCGGCTTTTTTCAGCTTGAGAAAAGCTGAATAGTTGCCGGTGTAGGATTTAAGCTGTCTGTTTTCTATCTCGCATATCCTTTTGCACACCTTGTCAAGGAAGTACCGGTTGTGGGAAACGGTGAGTATTGCTCCCTTGTATTCCAGAAGATAATCCTCAAGCCATTGCATAGTCTCAAGGTCGAGATGATTCGTGGGCTCGTCGAGGATGAGTAAGGAAGGTTCCTCAAGAAGGAGCTTAGCTAAAGCGAGCCTCGTCCTTTCGCCTCCGGAGAGGGAGTTGACAGATCGGTCAAGGTCGAATCCGCGAAATCCCATTCCGTTTAAGACTGTCTTGATTTTTACATCTATGATATATCCATCGTTGTTTTCATAGTGTGACAAAAGCTTAGAGTATTCCGATTCCGCCTCCTCGAGTTCCTTGCCTGAAAGGGAAGAAAGCTGTGACTGAAGCTGGGTAATTCTTTCAAACTCGCTGTCAAGCGCCGCGAAAGGCTTTCTCATTTCTTCCGCTATCGAGCATTCTGCGGATAAACCTACGCCCTGCTCGAGATAACCGATTCTCACTCCGCTTCCGAAGCTGAGGCTGCCTTTGCCGTCAGGCGAGGTGTCATATCCTGTCTTTTGTGTTATTATCGAGAGAAGGGTGGTCTTTCCGCATCCGTTGGCGCCGACCAGCCCGACCCTTTCGCCCTCGTTTATAACAAGGCATATGTCCTCAAGAATAGGACTGCCGTTGTAGTATTTATAAATATTGTCCAAAGCGCAAAGCATAGACATAAAACTCCTCGCGTATTATTTTCACCCGATCATTTTAGCATAAATTGTGCGCCATGGCAATACAAAAAGCGCAGTCCGGATTTTTCTCCGAGCGGCGCTCTTGTACAAGTCAAATTATATTCAATTATTTCCTATCCCCAGAGCTCGTTTAAGTATTCACACCTGTCAGAAACCCAGTTGATGATAGCCTTGGCGCGACCCGTGCGCCCGCTCTCGCTGAGGTTGAAGTCGGCCGAATAGGTGTCTACGGTGTTTCTGACGTCTTCAAGAGCCTCAATTATATAGGGGTAACGCTCCGTCCATTTTTCCTTTACAAGCTGCTGGAACCAATCTGCGGAGTAGAGAAGTATCAGCCATGGGTTAGAACGGTCGCCGTAGTTTTCGACAAAATAGCTGTCCTTGAACTTCGCGGCGTACAGGCCTCCGTCTGAGTCTGATCTATAGTCAGCATACGACCAGCTGAAGTCCCATGGGCATACGCACGTCAGGGTCTTGTATAGTGAAATGCTGCCGAAATCGACCGCGAAGTAGAAGCTTCCGCCTCCGACATCCTGGTTATTCGTGATTTCATGCGTCAAATACATATCCACGAAGGAATCTATGTTGAGCACCTGGCTTACGCAGTCGTAGGCGCTTTCAAATTCGTCCTGAGCAAGCGTCAGCGTCATATCATCGTTCAGACGGTAAAACTCCCCGTACTTTATAGCACGCATAGGTATTTCGTATGCCACCTCGAAATATCTTTCTATAAATTTGAGCTGCTCGTCTGAATATATATCGTTTTTGACGGTGTAATAATAGCTTATTGGGGTTCGAGTGGTGCCGTACACGTCGGTTATGCTTTCCTTGTTGTAGTTGAGCATGAACCTCCACTCCTCATCGTAGGAGTAGTTATCCAGTTCCACAAGATAGCCTATGTCGGTGCCTGTGTAGCCTTCGTCGCATTCGTTGATGGCGACCCTGTTCGGGTTTTCCTGGCTCTGCTCGCAAAGAAGATACAGTCCCATGAATTTTTCGTTCAGATACAGCTCCACGAAGCGGGAATCAGAGGAAAAGTAATCCCCGTTATTTATCGCTTTTGCAAGCTTAAAGGCGAGGTGGTCGCGCACACCGGCTTCGTAGGTTCTAAGGAGTACCCAAGACTTGCACTTAGCGCTGTCGTTCAGACCGAGCACAGACTGCTTTTTGGTAAACTTTATACGGTACGGAGCGCCGTTTTCCCTTATCTGATCCTCATCGCCATAGAACGCGCTGGCGTTTCCTCTTACCCTTATGCCGGCTGATGTCGCGTCCATGACATATTCGTCTTCACAGTTGAATATCTCGACTAAACAGTTGACGTAGTTTTCCTTGGACAGCACTTCCTGCTCGTTCTCAGTGGAAATATGGATTATCGGAAGCTCGTATTTGGAGGATATCTCGTCGTAGAACTGCTGTCTTTCGGAACGGGACAGTCCGAACATGCTGTATAGCTCGTCCGGGTCCTCTGTATCAAATACGAGATCGGAGGTATAGTCGTCTATGATCTCGCCGTTTTCGTTTGTCTCATATGTCGATTCGGAAATGGGATGCGAGCTTACAGGAGGATTTGTGTTTACTCCGCCGTCCGTGCCCGGAACGGCGGTTGATCCCGGCTCGGGCTCGGTATCCGGCGAAGCGGTCGACGGCTTCGTTTCATCCGCGTGCGTCACTGTAAAGGCGGGGACATTGTCAGTGGCATCGGTGAGCACGGTAGTGGACGGCTGCGTGCCGGAGCTTGACGGTGGTGTAGTTACCTGTGAATCGTCAGAAATATTTATTTGTGAGCATGAGCTCAGACATGATATGGAAAGCGCGGCTGCAATGAGCGCGCAGATAATTCTGGTACGGGCGTTTCTTGTCTGCATTTTTAGAAAAGCACTCCTTTTAAGATCAAGATAACACGAAACATATGGTTTCTGTCATTATATCATGACAGAGTATCCTTTTCAAGCAAATAATTGTTAATATTATATTACAATTTCAGACTGCAGGTTGATTGACAAATCGGGGCAAAGCATTATAATGGTAGTGGTCATTTTAGAATCGGGGATGAGTTAAGATGAGGATTGCAATTATTACCGGAGCGTCGAGCGGACTCGGAGTGGAGTTCTTGAGGGAGACCGTCAAGCAGTTTCCCGAGCTGGACGAGATCTGGCTCATTGCAAGAAGGGCGGATAGGCTTGAAAAGCTTTCCTCCCTGTATAACCACCCAAAATGCGTGCCTTTGTCGATGGACTTATCCGCAGAGGATTCCTACAATGAGCTTGAGAGGCTGCTCAGCGAGAAAAGAGCCGAAGTCAGGCTACTTATAAATAACGCCGGCTTTGGGAAGCTGGGAAATCTCGTTGACTCTGAGCTTCATACCCAGACGTCTATGGTTGACTTAAACTGTCGCGGATTGACAGCGATGGCATGCGTTTGCCTCAAGCATATGTCTAAGGGTGCGTATATAGTCAACACCTGCTCGATAGCGTCGTTTGCACCGAACCCGAGGCTGACGGTGTATTCCGCCACCAAGGCATACGTCCTTAGCTTCACCAAATCTCTCGGAGAGGAGCTTAAGCCTTTGGGCATAGGCTGCACCTGCGTTTGCCCGGGTCCGATGAAAACGGAGTTCCTCGAGGTCGCTCTTATCACGCCCGGTTCGTCGAACACATTTGACACCCTGCCGTACTGCGATCCGGCGATAGTAGCGAAAAAGACATTGATTGCCGCCAGAAAGGGCAGATGCGTATATACAAATAAGTTTTTCTATAAGCTTTACAGAGTTATCGCCAAGCTCGTGCCTCACAGCCTGGTGATGAAAATCTCAAAAGCTTGAACGGAGCCGTGGCATGAGAAGCTTTGTAATTGGAAAAAACGATGCCGGCCAGCGGCTGGATAAGTTCATAACAAAGGCGATTCCGAAGCTTCCCCAAAGCCTGATGTATAAGTATATACGGCTCAAAAGGATAAAGCTGAACGGAAAGCGATGTGAGATATCAGACAGGCTGAGCGAGGGAGATATTGTCGAGCTGTATGTCAACGACGAGTTCTTCTCCGAACGCTCAGACAATGACTTTATGTCGGTCAGCCCGAGCGTCAATATAGTATACGAGGACGAGAACCTGCTTCTTGTAAATAAGCCCTGCGGACTGGTCGTCCACGAGGACGATGAAAACACCGTTGATACCCTGATAAACAGGATAAAGAAATACCTGTATCAAAAAGGGGAGTATGACCCCGTGGGCGAGGCGAGCTTTGCTCCGTCGCTGTGCAACCGGCTTGACAGGAACACGCAGGGAATAGTAATCTGCGCCAAGAACGCCGAGAGCCTAAGAATACTTAACTACGCGGTCAAGCAGCGGCTTATAGAGAAAAGATATCTTTGCGTGACGCTTTCCGAGCCTAAGCCAAAGGAAGCCGTGGTAAAGGCGTATTTAGTCAAAAACGAGGCTGAGAACAGGGTCTATGTGTATGACAGGGAGGTTGCCGGCTCAAAGAACATCGTCACAGGCTACAGGGTGATTGCAGAGTCTAAAGGGCTCTGCCTTTGCGAAATTGAACTCATAACCGGGCGCACTCATCAGATAAGGGCGCATATGGCTCATATCGGGTGTCCGCTTTTGGGGGACGGCAAATACGGCAGAAACGAGGATAACCGGCGCTACGGAGTAAAAACTCAGGCGCTGTGCGCGTATAGCCTCAGGTTTTCGGGAAAAGACGGGCTTGGGTCTTTATCCTACCTTGGCGGCAGGCAGTTCAGGCTTGATCCAAGCGATATATGGTTTGTCAAAAAGTATTTTGAAAAATAAAACGCATAATAAAGTACAATAAAAAGGAGAAGGAAAAATGAACTACACTTACACAACTAAGGGCACATGCTCAAGGCTTATAAACATCAGCGTAGACAACGGAGTAATAGAGGATGTTTCATTTGTAGGAGGCTGCAACGGCAATCTTCAGGGAATATCCCGCCTTGTAAAGGGCATGAAGGTCGACGAGGCCATATCCAAGCTGGAGGGCATAAGATGCGGCGCCAAGAGCACATCCTGTCCCGATCAGCTTGCCCAGGCGCTCAAGTCTATACGCTGATAATACTGCAAAGACTGTGCAGAAGCATTTGACGGGCGTTAATTGCTTCTGCGCTTTTTTATTTTTGCTTAGAATATGTTGACGACTGGCGTGCGGGGTGCTATCATTGGATAAAAACATTTGTTCGCTGACCGAAATACCATGAATTTGCGGAGGTCCTATGAATCAATTTGAGCTGAAAAGTAAATTCAAGCCGACGGGCGACCAGCCTCAGGCTATCGAAAAGCTTGTTCAAGGCATAAAAAGCGGGCTTAAGAAGCAGACGCTTATGGGCGTGACCGGTTCAGGCAAGACCTTTACCATGGCAAACGTGATAGAGAAGGTGAACCGCCCCACGCTTGTTCTCGAGCCGAATAAAACGCTTGCGGCTCAGATATGCTCTGAGCTGCGCGAGTTTTTCCCTGACAGCGCGGTTGAGTTTTTCGTTTCCTATTACGACTACTACCAGCCGGAGGCATACATTCCCTCAACCGACGTCTATATAGAAAAGGATTCCTCCGTAAACGAGGAAATAGACCGTTTAAGGCACTCTGCGACCGCCGCTCTCAGCGAGAGGCGGGATGTGGTCATTGTAGCGAGCGTTTCGTGTATATATTCTCTCGGAGACCCGGAGGAGTACCGCAGCATGATAGTGTCGGTGCGCAAGGGCATGGAAAAGTCTAGGGACGAACTCATAAGCGAGCTTGTGTCCATACAGTATGAGAGAAACGACATAGATTTTCAAAGAGACAGGTTCAGGGTCAGGGGAGATGTCGTGGAGGTATTCCCGGCGAGCCACAATGAGACAGCGATAAGAATTGAATTTTTCGGCGATGAAATAGACAGAATAACCGAGATAAATGTAGTTACGGGTGAGGCCATCCGCTCGCTCGTTCACGCGGCAATTTTCCCCGCCTCCCACTATATCACCGGAAAGGACAGGCTTCATGCCGCCATAGAGGATATAGAGCAGGAAATGCGGGAAAGAGTGGAGTATTTTAAGGCAAATGATAAGCTTATAGAAGCTCAGAGAATCGAGCAGCGCGTCAATTACGACATGGAAATGCTCCAGGAGGTAGGCTTTTGCAGCGGAGTTGAGAACTACTCCAGGGTGCTGGCAAGGCGCGAGCCGGGCGCCGTGCCGTTTACTTTGCTTGACTTCTTCCCGGACGACTTTTTGCTGATAGTGGACGAGTCGCACGTTGCCCTGCCGCAGGTGAGGGGAATGTACGCTGGGGACAGGGCGAGAAAGCAGATACTTGTTGATTACGGCTTCAGGCTTCCGTCAGCCCTTGATAACCGGCCTCTTACCTTCGATGAGTTTTACTCGAGGGTGAATCAGGCGGTATTTGTCTCCGCGACGCCCGGTGATTTCGAGAAAAAGGAGTCGGAGGCGATAGTCGAGCAGATAATAAGACCGACCGGACTTCTTGACCCGCTGATAGAGGTCAAGCCCACTCAGGGTCAGATAGACGACCTTGTCATGGAGATTAACTCTCGAACCGAGAAAAAAGAAAGAGTGCTTGTCACTACTTTGACAGTCAAGATGGCAGAGGACCTCACGTCATATCTTCAGGGTCTCGGAATAAGGGTGCGGTATATGCACCACTCGATAGATACCATGGAGAGAATGGAGATAATCAGAGACCTGCGGCTCGGTGAATTTGACGTTTTGGTGGGAATAAACCTTTTGAGAGAGGGTCTTGACATACCGGAGGTATCTCTGGTCGCAATTCTCGACGCAGATAAGGAGGGCTTCCTCAGAAGCGAGAGCTCTCTTATCCAGACTATCGGAAGAGCCGCCAGGAACGCAAACGGAAAGGTCATAATGTATGCGGACAGCGTGACCGGCTCGATGGAGCGCGCCATCACAGAAACAGAGCGCAGGCGAGAGATACAGATGAGGTATAACGCAGACCACGGCATAACTCCAAAGACGATAATAAAGGGCGTGAGGGACGTAATAGAGATATCCTCAGACAAGGATAAGGATACCAAAAAGCCCGCCAGGCAGTATACCAAGCGTGAGAAGCTTGAACTTATAGAGAAGATGACCAAGCAGATGAAGGAAGCTGCAAGGCAGCTAAACTTCGAGCAGGCGGCGTACTTCAGGGATAAGATTGCAAGCCTCAGAAAGGACAGTTGAGTTAGGAATGAACAATGAAATAGTTATCAAGGGCGCAAGGGAGCATAATCTGAAGAATGTCAGTCTTACGCTCCCTCGCGATAAGCTTATAGTTTTTACGGGGCTTTCCGGTTCCGGAAAATCCTCTTTGGCATTCGATACTATTTTTGCCGACGGTCAGAGAAGGTATATAGAGAGCCTTTCCTCATACGCAAGGATGTTCTTGGGGCAGATGGACAAGCCGGACGTCGACAGCATAGACGGATTATCTCCCGCTATTTCCATAGACCAGAAGACGACATCTAACAATCCGCGCTCGACAGTCGGAACTGTAACCGAGATATTCGACTACCTCAGACTGCTGTACGCGAGGATAGGAATACCCCATTGCCCTGTTTGCGGCAGAGAGATAAAGCGTCAGTCAGTAGACCAGATAGTAGACAGGATAATGGAGCTTTCCGAGGGCACAAAAATCCAGCTTCTTGCGCCTATTGTCAGAGGCAGAAAGGGAGAGTACGCCAAGGAATTCGAGCAGGCGAGAAAGTCCGGCTATGTAAGAGTCAGGGTGGACGGAATAGTGTACGACCTGTCCGAGAAGATCACGCTTGATAAGAACAAGAAGCATACTATAGAGATCATAGTGGACAGGCTTGTGATAAAGCCGGAGATAAGGTCGAGGCTTACCGACAGTATAGAGACTGTGCTGTCTCTGTCCGGAGGGCTTGTGGGAGTAGATGTAATAGGCGGCGAGGAGCTTCTTTTTTCCCAGAATTACGCCTGCCCCGAGCATGGGATATCAATAGAAGAGCTGTCACCGAGAATGTTCTCTTTCAATAACCCATACGGAGCATGTCCTGACTGCACGGGCTTGGGAGTATTTTTGCAGGTGGATGAGAAAAAGGTGATACCTAACCCCGAGCTGTCAATCAGGCAGGGTGGAATAAGGGCGGACGGCTGGAATACTCTTGACGATGGCTCTTTCACAATGATTTACTACAACGCGCTTTCCAAAAAGTACGGCATCTCGCTTGACACTCCGATAAAGGATCTCCCACGCGACGCGATAGATATTTTCCTGCATGGCACGCAGGGTCAGAAGCTCGAGTTTAAGCGTCCAGCTGAGTTTGGAGGCGGATATTGGATAACTCCTTTTGAGGGAGTGATAAACAATCTTGAGCGCAGGTACCGTTCCTCCGACAGCGATGCGGTAAAATCAAAGATAGAGGAATATATGAGCGAGGTCAAGTGCCATACCTGCCACGGAGACAGGCTTAAAAAGGAGGTGCTCGGAGTAACGGTCGGCGGTCTCAATATCTCGAGATTTACCGATATGTCGATAAGCGAAGCGTATGAATTTGTAAACAAGCTTCAGCTCACCGAGAGGGAGCAGCTTATAGCCGCCCAGATACTCAAGGAGATAAAGTCAAGACTCGGCTTTTTGATAAATGTAGGTCTTGACTATCTCACGCTTTCACGCTCGAGCTCTACGCTTTCCGGCGGAGAGAGCCAGCGCATAAGGCTTGCAACACAGATAGGCTCTTCGCTCATGGGCGTGCTGTATATCCTCGACGAGCCGAGCATCGGTCTGCACCAGCGTGACAACGACAAGCTCATAGCCTCACTCAAGGGACTTCGAGACCTCGGAAACACCCTGATAGTGGTGGAGCACGACGAGGACACAATGTTTGCAGCCGATTATATTGTAGATGTGGGACCGGGAGCGGGCGTTCACGGCGGAGAGATAGTCTGCGCCGGAAGCGTGGAGGACATCATGGCGTGTCCAAGGTCTATTACCGGCGCTTACCTCAGCGGAAGAAAGAAGATAGAGATCCCAAAGACGCGCAGACCCGGCAACGGCAGCTTTTTGACTGTTATAGGGGCAAGAGAAAACAATCTCAAGGGAATAGACGTCAAAATTCCTCTCGGAACATTTACCTGTGTCACGGGAGTTTCGGGAAGCGGCAAGAGCTCACTGGTAAATGAGATAATCTACAAGGAGCTTGCCTCAAGGCTGAACCGCGCGAGAATAGTTCCGGGGCAGTTCAAAAAAATGACCGGCTATGAAAATCTCGACAAGGTAATAAATATCGACCAGTCCCCGATAGGAAGAACGCCGCGCTCAAACCCCGCCACCTATACGGGAGTCTTTAACGATATCAGGGAGCTTTTCGCCATGACGCCTGACGCGAAGAAGCGCGGATATAATCAGGGCAGGTTTTCCTTCAATATGAGGGGAGGACGCTGCGAGGCTTGCGAGGGTGACGGTATAATCAAGATCGAGATGCATTTTTTGCCTGATGTGTATGTTCCCTGTGAGGTTTGCCACGGCGCAAGGTATAACCGTGAGACTCTCGAGGTAAGGTATAAGGATAAAAACATCGCTGATGTGCTGGACATGACCATCGAGGAGGCGTGCGATTTCTTCTCGAATATGCCTAAGATATACCGCAAAATCAAGACTCTTAAGGATGTAGGGCTTGGATACCTCAAGCTCGGACAGCCGTCTACGACGCTTTCCGGAGGCGAGGCGCAGAGAGTAAAGCTTGCGACAGAGCTTTCAAAGCGCGCTACCGGCAGGACTATATATGTCCTCGACGAGCCGACGACCGGACTTCACGCCGACGATGTAAACAGGCTCATACAGATGCTCGAGATGCTCTGCGAGAACGGAAATACGGTCTTGGTAATAGAGCATAATCTTGACGTGATTAAGTGCGCAGACTATATCATCGACTTAGGACCCGAGGGTGGCGTCAGGGGAGGAACTGTGGTCGCTACCGGAACTCCTGAGGAGGTTGCCGCCAACCCGAACTCGTTTACCGGCATGTACCTTAAAAAGGTGCTTGACAGGAAGTAAAAAATGCTGAGCGTTTCCGCCTTGCCATTCACGGCAGGGCGGATTTTGTTGATTTATTTTAAAAAAATTATAAAAAATACTTTACCATGATATAAAAATAATGAACTGAATTCATCGTTCGATTTCCCATATAAATTTCACTATATGGCAGAGTTAGCATATATCAAAAAGCCTGATGGCGCGTCAAGGGTAATACTGAAATACATTGATAGATTTGAATCGGAAAGTGCCCGTGGAGTATTGGCTTTCAGCATATATGCGGATAGAAAGCAATGCAATGGGTGGGATGTTGAGCTGGTGCGCCTTTATCGTCACTTCAGAGAGTCCAATTTTTTTATTGCTCCGCCGGGACCAAATATTTCTGCACACATTTTTGCAATGTACGACACAGCTTTCGGAAGTATGAAAACCAAGAGCCTGATGTATGACATGATCGAATTTTCAAGGTCTATAAGAGAATTTCATTCTCTTGCTTACTCTCTGCCAAGAGTTGCAAAAAGATGGCACCCGGAAGAAGTAGAGGATATTGTATATAACCATTTGGCAAAGAGGACTATCACGAGAGCGGATGTCGGCTTGCTGGAAGAAGGGGATTATCATCCGACACCGGAGCATATTTATGATCAATCGAGATATATTGGCATAAGTTGTTTATCCAACTATCCTTCACAGAAAAATCTTGACATGATTCTTAGTTATGCAGACAGCGATATCAAAGACTTAAAGGAGCATGCTGAAAAATATGCAAAAATTGTCCGGGATAAAATGTCCGAAATGCAATAAATAGTCAGTCTTGGTCAAAATAAATTGCCTTGCGGTAAATAACGTATATGAAAAGGATTGCTGCTGACCGCTTATGAAGCGATTTGTCGACTCCTAATGAAAGGGATATAAAATATGAAAGCCGAAACGAGAAAGTACATAATTGTAAATATAGTTTCAATCGCCGTCCTGATTTTGATATGCAGGTGGATCGGCACGGATAACCTGCTGCTCGCGCTAACCACCGGTGCGGGTATCGGAGCGATCGTTTATTTATTGGCCGTATTTCATAATCGTAGGCAAAGAAAGCTGATTCAGACATATCGCATCCGCTGCGGCGGAAGAGGGAATATGGGTAGGTTTATACGGCTGAGCATTGCGCTTGCTGAAAAGGAGATGACTTTAATTGTTCAAATTTTTCAAGAAAATAACGGTAAAAAAGCTGTCGATAAAAAAAGAGGGTATATCTTTAAATTATAATGAAGACATTGAAAAAATAGTATCAGGTATTGAAAGCATTATATAACAGTCTGTCGGTTTTTTATGCAAAATAAGTAATTTTGCTCGCAAATATTAAGGAAATATGGTATACTTATGATATACTTATGAATATCGTGTCAGCACTGCATCACATACCGGCACATCCACTACTCCGTTCCTTTACAACGGTCGTGACGGAGTCATAACAGAGAAAGAAAAGCAGATAAAAAGATTGAAGGCGAAGAGGAAGACACAGATTCCGAGCACCATTTTGGAGAGAAGCCCGCCGAGATCATCCGGCTTTTTCTGCAAGGGGGGGTTTGCTCCTCTTTTGCGGCGGAGATCACGCCGGCGATCTTGCCCATTTCGGTGGCCATCCCGGTTGCGGTGATGACGGCTT
>CASDRM010000056.1 GCA_949283135.1 uncultured Ruminococcus sp. | reverse complement strand
GGCGGCGGACAAGCTTTCCGGCAACTCAAATGTCCTGCTCACAATGTGCGACCTTGGCGCTTCGCTGAGGACGGATTCAATATAGTTTTTATGTAGAAAGGAAAAACACCGGCTTTACAGCCCCACGAGGCTCAGTCCGGTATGGTAAAAGCAAGGTATGACCGAAATAATCGGAGTCAGATTCAAAAGCGTCGGCAAAATGTACTACTTCTCCCCCGACGGCAGAGAGCTGAAAATCGGAGACAAGGTGATAGTAGAGACCGCACGGGGCGTTGAGTGCGGCGAAGTAGTGCTTGGCAACAAGGTCGTTGAGGACGACCAGATAGTAGCTCCCCTAAAGCCGGTTATAAGAACCGCTACCGAAGAGGATCTGAATCAGATAGAAAAGAACAAGCTCAAGGAAAAGGAAGCCTTCGGTATCTGTGAGAAAAAAATCGCTCAATACAAGCTTAACATGAGCCTTGTCGACGTGGAGTGCACCTTTGACAACTCCAAGCTCCTGTTTTACTTTACATCAGAAAACCGAGTGGATTTCAGAGAGCTTGTAAAGGACTTGGCGTCGGTATTCCACACCAGAATAGAGCTGAGACAGATAGGCGTCAGGGATGAAGCCAAAATGCTCGGCGGACTCGGAGTCTGCGGCAGGGAGTTCTGCTGCTCGAGCTTCTTAGGCGAGTTCCAGCCAGTGTCCATTAAAATGGCAAAGGAGCAGAGCCTGTCCCTAAATCCTACAAAGATATCCGGCACCTGCGGCAGACTTATGTGCTGCCTCAAGTACGAGCAGGACGGATATGAGGAGCTCCTGAGGCTTACGCCGAAGGTAGGCGCGGTGGTAGAGACTCCGTCAGGAAAAGGCGTTGTCACAGACGCGAACCTCATCTCAGGCAAGCTTCACGTCAGGCTTGCCGGCAGCGACGGCAGCACGGTGTTTGACCGCTCGCAGGTAAAGCTCATCAAGGACTCTGTAATAAAGGTCAACAAGGATGAAATCAAGGCTTTGAAGGGTCTTGAATAATTACTGAACCGATTGCCTTGGCAAGGCGGTCGGTTTTTTGTTCGCTTTTTGTATGTAAGCGAACCTCTCCGCCTTAGTTCCCGGTGAGTCCAAAGCTTACCTGAAGCGCCGCGTTGATTTTATTCATCGAGGTCTGGTCCAGCACGCCCATTCTCTCCTTGAGCCGCTGCTTATCTATGGTGCGTATCTGCTCCAAAAGCACTATACTGTCCTTGGCAAGACCGCATGAGCCCGAGCCTATCTCGATGTGTGTGGGCAGGTGGCTTTTATCCCGCTGGCTGGTTATCGCGGCGGCAATCACGGTTGGCGAATGCCTGTTTCCGACGTCGTTCTGGACTATCAGTACCGGCCTTACGCCTCCCTGCTCAGAACCCACCACCGGGCTCAGATCCGCGTAATATATTTCTCCCCTGTATATTGACATGGCTAACTCTCCTTATATGAAATTATCGGGTAAAAATCTTTCATCTGTATTCTTGACAATAGTTCGTACGTTATTCAGCTCTGAGGGGAGAAGAGCCTTGATATAGTGTATGCGGATTTGTCCCGCGGTGACTTAGCCATATGCGCATTGCGCGTACATAAAAAGTCCTCCAAAGCACAGGGCTTCGGAGGACTTTGTTTATAATCAAGAAAATCAGATGCTTGCGAGCTTCTTGAAGGACGCCTTGAGCGCGGGATAGATCTCGGTGTAAAGCTGATAGCACTTCTCATACTCGGGGATATGCTCAGCTATCGGCTGCTGGATCTTGTCAGTCTTGATGACCTCGCGGCAGGCCTCGGGAACGCTTGAGTAGAGTCCTGCGCCCACGCCGGCAAGTATCGCTACGCCAAGAGCGGGACCTTCCTTGGAGGAAGCGGTCTTAACGGGACAGCCGTAGAGGTCTGCGAGCATCTGTCTCCAGATCGGGCTCGATCCTCCGCCGCCGCACGCCATCATGTCTGATACAGAAACATTCATCTGCTTGAACACCTCAACGCAGTCGCGCAGAGAGTAGGATACTCCCTCCATCACAGCCCTGAGCATATCCTTCTTGGTGTGCATAGCTGAAAGACCGAAGAATACGCCTCTTGCGTCAGGGTCGAGGTGAGGAGTTCTCTCGCCCATCAGATATGGCAGATACAAAAGCCTGTTAGCTCCTATCGGGACGGTGTCCGTTTCCTTGTCCATCAGGTAATAGGTGTCTACATCCATAAGCTTGGCGGTCTCCTTCTCGGCGTTGCAGAAGTTGTCTCTGAACCACTTAAGAGAAAGTCCCGCGCCCTGGGTGACGCCCATTACATGCCAGCATCCCGGAACGGCGGCGCAGCAGGTGTGCACTCTTCCGAGCTTATCGTACATCATCGAGGAGGTGTGAGCGAATACTACGCCCGATGTGCCTATTGTCGTGAACGCCTTGCCATCCTCGACTACGCCTGTTCCGACAGCGGCGGCGGCATTGTCGCCCGCTCCGCCTACGACGGGAGTTCCCTCGCGCAGACCGGTGAGCTCAGCCATCTGCTTGGTGAGTCTTCCGGTTATCTCGCAGGACTCATACACCTTGCCCAGCATAGACTTGTCGAGTCCCAGACGCTCTATTACCTCGTCAGACCAGTTTCTTTCGGCAATATTAAGAAGCTGCATGCCGGAAGCGTCCGAAACCTCAGTGGCATATTCGTGTGTCAGGACAAACCTGATATAGTCCTTTGGCAGAAGAATATGACGGCATCTCTCGTAATTCTGGGGCTCATTGTTCTTTACCCAAAGTATCTTGGCAGCCGTCCAGCCGGTAAGAGCTGGGTTTGCAGTGATCTCGATGAGCTTCTCCCTGCCCAGAATCTCGTTCATCTGGTCTACCTCATGAGCTGTTCTCTGGTCGCACCAGATTATTGAGCGGCGAATTACCTCGTTCTGCTTGTCGAGCATGACAAGTCCGTGCATCTGTCCGGAAAGACCGATGCCCTTTACGTCCTCCTTGTTGACTCCGCTTATCTGCATTACCGCCTTGATAGTGTTTATGGCGGCGTTTGCCCAGTCGGCGGGATCCTGCTCAGCGTAGCCGTTCTGAGGCTGATACATCGGGTACTCTATGGTATTCGATGCTATGACCTTGCCGGTCTCGTCAAAAAGAACCGTCTTGGTTCCACTCGTTCCGATGTCTATGCCTATAATGTATGCCATATGCGTTCCTCCAAATCTTATATTTATACCGGTTGTCCGGTTATGATCTACAGTTTATTCCCTGTCAGCCTTGTACATTCCCACTTCGGCGAGATTTTCAACTATGTTCATATAGCCCTCGTCGTCGCTTTCGACCGACTCTCTCATGCCTCGGTTATTTTCGCTCAGGATATCCCAGATGCTCGCGCAATCATCGTTTCTAAGGTATCCCAGCTCCTGCGCTATCTCGCAGAAGCCGTCTATGTATCTCGAATATACGCTCAGAAGCTGATATTCCCGCATATAAATCTCGCTGCCGTCCGAATGCGAGCCGAAGCCGAAGCGGATAACTCCGTCCGAGAAGAGTATCCCGCCGTATCTGTCGAGTATAGCCTCAGCCACGGGTATCGTGCAGTTGTCGAGATAGTAGGTGTCGTAGCCCTCGTCGTCATCCTCCCTCGGGATTTCGAGGAAGAAAAAGACCGGCTCCGGCAAAAGCCTGACTGCCTGCTTGAAAAACTCCTTATAGTCCTCGGCTGAAAGAGTCAGCTCGATAGTCTCGCCGTCAAGCCGGTATTCCTTGCGAAGAGCCTGCGTATCGTCCACCGATACGCCGTGAATAAGCCTTATTTTCGACATATGCCGACTTTCACCCCAATAACGACATTTTTAGTCCGAATAATTGTACCATATATCCCGGCTTTGCGCCTTTGAGTCCGTATAAACGTACCCCTCGCCATATATAATGGAATCAGAAAACAAGTAAAAAGGCGGGATCAACATGTTAAATCTGTTAACCTACATCTCAATACTTTCTCTGGGTCTTATCGGGCTCTACCGTCTGAGGTCGGGACTTCTTATCATCCAGCGCAGACGGGACGCAGCCCAAAAGTTCTCCAAATCATCCGGCATATCCCAAGACATATGCTCAGGCATATGTGCAAGTGCAAATATACCCTCTGATATTATACCAAAAGAGGACGAACATTGCAAGCACTTTAAGTGCGCGGGCTGAGTTATTTCATCAGCTTCTGGACATTTTCCCGAATTTGTTGTATTATATAGCTGTCGGGATATAAAGTGTCCCAAGCTATGGAGGTTAAAATGGAGTATCTTATGCTTGCGCTGCTTATAGCGGCGATAATTTTAATGATAATCATACTGCTGCGGCAGATTAAAAGCGAAAAAAACGAAAACAGCGCGCAGAATTCTCTTGAAATTGAAAGGCTCGGCTCAAGGCTTGACGACCTGCGCCGTGACTTTCAAAGCGGCTCGAAGCTTCAGCGAGAGGAGCTGAACGCCGCCATTGAATCAAACCGCAGGGCTACCACCGACGCCGTAGGCAGAGAGCTCAGTGACGTCAGGATTGTCCTGAACGAAAAGCTCGACGCAATACGCGGAGTAGTGGACGAAAAAATGACCAAGGCGCTTGACGAGAGGCTTGACACCAACTTCAAGCAGGTCGCTGACAGCCTTGGCAAGCTTTACAGCTCGCTCGGGGAGCTGAGCAAGCTCAGCGGCGGAGTTCAGGACCTTAACCGCACGCTCTCAAATGTAAAAACAAGAGGAATATGGGGAGAGCAGCAGCTTGGCGCCATTCTTGAGGACATCCTCACCCCGTCCCAGTATGACACAAACGCCATAACCAAGCGCGGCTCGTCCGACAGAGTGGAATTTGCCGTAAAGCTTCCGTCAAAAACCGGTGACAGGGGGTATACCTATCTTCCGATAGACTCAAAGCTCCCTGCCGACATATACTCAAGACTTTGCGACGCAGCCGACAGGTGCGACCCTGACGGAGTAGCGGCAGCCTCAAAGGAGCTTGAGCAAAGGATCAAGGCTGAAGCAAAGTCGATAAGCACCAAGTACATAGACGTCCCTCAGACCACCGATTTCGCCGTGATGTTCCTCCCTACCGAGGGGCTCTACGCGGAGGTGCTCAGGATAAGAGGCTTAAGCGAGTGGTGCCAGAGCAGCACAAGGGTGATGATAGCAGGACCCACGACGATCACCGCGCTGCTTACCAGCCTGCGGGTAGGCTTTGACAACTTCACTCTGAACGAAAAGAGCGCAGAGGTCATGAAGCTCCTGAGCGCGATAAAGTCGCAGTACGCCAAGTTCAGCGACCAGATAGACATAGTCCAGAAGAGACTCATCGCCGCAAGTCAGTCGGCGGACGAGCTCAGGCACCGCTCGGATATAATCCAGAGAAAGATGAAGGCCGTCAGCGAGCTGAGCGACGCCGAATCAAGAGCTCTGCTCGAAATCGGGCTTGATGGCTCAGAGGATTAGGCTCGTAAGATCAAAGTATAAAATAACCGCTTTTCGGGATTTCCTGAAACTCCCGAAAAACGGTTATTTTTTATTCAAGCCGGCGCTGCGCCGGCAACGGCGTGGTCATTTTCTCTTTGTCCTATTCTTTTTGCGTTCCTCTCTTCGCAGCGCTATCTCACGGCAGCGGTTATACAGGTCGTCGCGGCTGAGATCAAGCCTGCTGATTCTCGAGGTATTGAGGGCGATGACAACAGCGGACAGAAGTATGCAGGCGGCAACAAGAGCCTGATAAGCCACCCCGACATGGAGAGCGTGAAGTATACCGGTCGCGGCTGTCAGAAGCACCGCCTGGAAGCTGATAGTCCAGAAAATGTTCTCCGAGATAATCCTCGAGGATACTCCCGAAAGCGCTATAGCCGCAGCCATGTCCCGCAGGTCGTTTCGCACCAGCACTATCTGTCCGAGGCTTACCGCTATTGGCGAGCCTGTTCCTATGGCAACGCTTATGTCAGACGCAGCGAGCGCTACGGAATCGTTGACGCTGTCGCCTATCATGGCAACTGTGTTTCCCTTTTTCTTTAGCTCAAGTATAGCCTCCGCCTTCTTTCCGGGAAGAACATTGGCGGAATAGCCCGAAAATTCCAGTTCCTGCGCCGTCCTGCGCGCTGCGATTTCGTTGTCTCCCGTGAGTATCATCGTTTTCAAGCCCATGCTGTTGAGCTTGGCTACAGCTGACTTGCTCGTCGGCTTGAGCTTGTCGCTCATGGCTATGACGCCTATCGGAAGTTCATTCTTCATAACTGCCATAACCGTCTTGCCGTCCTTTACAAGCGGCTCGCATACCGAGTAATAGCCCTCGTTTTCCTCACGGAAGGCGATATCTATGCCGCACACCGAAACATCCGTGCCGTCTATCCTTCCGGTGATTCCGTAGCCGGCAAACGCCTTTATGTCTGTAGTATCCGTAAGCTCTATATCATTCTTGGCTGCATAGTCGAGTATCGCCTCGGCAGCAGGATGGGTGGAGTTGTTTTCAAGAGATGCAGCCAGCCTTATCACCTCTTTCTCATCGGTCCCAAACGGCAAAACATCGGTGACAAAGAGCTTTCCTACGGTAATCGTACCTGTCATGTCCATTACCACCGTGTTGACCAGCCTTGCCCTCTCAAGCGAGCGTATATCCTTATAGACTACTCCCGCCTGGGTTGCCTTGGCTGACGCAAACACCGACACAACCGGCGCTACAAGCCCGAGAGCGCAGGGGCAGTATATCACAAGTATTGAAATAAAGAGCGCTGCCGCCGCCTCAAATCCTCTTCCTACCGCAGCGGTCACGCCTAATGCTATAAAAGCAGCCAGAAGCAGAAGAGCGGAATAGATTTTTTCTGCCCTGCCGACTATCTCCGAGGTGTGCTGCTTGGTTCCGGATAAGCTCTTTACCGAGCGTATCATTCTTGATAAAGCGGTGTCCTTGCCCACTCTTTCCGCTCTTATGGTGATAAATCCGCTGGTATTCACCGTTCCCGCGAACACCCTCTCGCCTGCCGTTTTGACGGCGGGGGTTATCTCGCCGGTGAAAAGCACCTCGTTGACGCTTGTCCTGCCGGCTTCTATCACGCCGTCGCACGGAAAGCTCTCCATAGGCTTTACTAAAACGCTGTCTCCAACTGTTATCTCGTCAAGCTTTACCGAGACCTCGCTGTCGTCGATAATGACAGTAGCGGTCTTAGGAAACAGCTCGCTGAGCTTTTTGACAGGCTCGTCAGTCCTGCCCCTTGACTTCTCCCTGAGCAGCCCGCAGAGCATGACTACCGAGACTATTATCGCGCAGGCGTCGAGGTGTATCCTTGACATGTACTCAGACTCTCCGGAGATTATCCTTGCCATCGAATACAGCGCAAAAATTACAGCCGCCAAAGAGCCTATCGCCGCGATGCTGCCGGTGTCAGGACGAAGCTTCAAAATCGCGATAATTCCGTCAATAAACATCTTTCCGGCAAACCATACAACGAATGCAAAAAGGAATATCTCCGCCATCGCGCGAAGTATCGGGCTGCCGTCAACAAGCGGTATTCCCGTATCGAAAAGGTTCAAAATCCGCAGAAGCAAGATCACCGCGCTGAGTACCAGTACCGCAGCCGTTCTGCCGACTACTCCCAGCCCCTTTTGCTTTTTCTTCTCTTCCCGGTATATATGATCTCCGGGGCGCACCCTTACTCCGGACAGCCTCGAAATCTCGCTGCATATATCCGAAATAGACAGCTTTGTCTCGTCGAAGGAGATACTCGCGAGCTTGGTATCGCGGTCTATCTCCGCCTCCACGCCGGGCATACCGTTGAGGGTTTCCTCACATTTGTCGAGCAGCTCCCCGCCAATTATCCCTTCAAGAGATATTTTCGTTTTTGTCACACGCTCACCCCCTGTTTTGACACATGACCTTTTCTGATTTTATTGTCTTACCTTCTGTCTTCGCTTACCTGTGAGCCTTGAAGCCGCAGGCTTTTACCGCAGCGACGACCTCGTCCAAAACCGCTTCCGGGGCATTCTTGTCAATAGTCAGCGTGAGCACGCCGCTTGACAGCTCCGCCTCAGCTTTCTTTACGCCCTTTACCCCCATAGCGGCATTCTCTACGCTTTTCTTGCAATGAGCGCATTTCATTCCCTCTACGCAAAGAGTCTCAATTTTTCCTGTTGAAAACAGCATATGTATTACCTCTTTTCAAATTCTAATGCAGAAATGCCTGCGACGTACCAAAAAGCACTGTACAATAATTGTATCAGATTTTTTTACATAAATCAACCTCCCGCTGCCGCGCTGATGGCTTAAATCCTGCAAAAAATCCCCCCGCCGGTCAAGCCGGCAGAGGGAATATTGCACAACCAAGCTGTAGTAAACAGCCTGCCTTTAATTTTACTCTGTCCTCAGCGCCTCTACGGGATCCTTCTTCGCTGCGATTCCGGAGGGTATAAGACCTGCTATCAGAGTCAGCGCCATACTGATTATTACCAGTATTACCGCTCCTTCTACCGGCAGTATCGCAGAAAGCGACTCTATTCCGGTGAGCGTATGCAAAATAAGGTTGATAGGTATCAGAAGCAGCAGCGAAACGCCTATGCCTATGGCTCCGGCCGCGAAGCCCACGATAAGCGTCTCCGCATTGAACACCCTCGAAATATCCTTCTTTGACGCTCCGACCGCGCGCAGTATTCCTATCTCCTTCGTCCTCTCGAGAACCGAGATATAGGTGATTATGCCTATCATTATCGAGGACACAACCAGCGATATCGCGACAAACGCTATCAGTACATAGGAGATCGCGTTTATAATAGTGGTTATCGAGGACATGAGTATCTTTACATAGTCGGTATAGGATATCTTATCCTCCTCGGAAACGGTTCCGTTATAGTCGGTTATGATATCGGCTATTGCGTCCTTGTCCTCGAAGGTCGGGGTATAGATATATATCGCCTTAGGAGCCTCCCTGTTGACGTTTCCAAGAAGCCCGAGAACCTCTTCATAGGTAGACTCGGAGACATTTGACGGAACACTGTTCTCAAACAGATAGCGGTACTGCTCGGATGTGAGCTCCATTGCGTCAAACGCCGCAGCGAGCTCCTCCTGGCTGTAGCCGGAAAGCTGCTCGGCGACCTGAGCCGCGTACTGCTGGACAACGGACGCGGAGATCACCTCGTTGAGGTAGCCCTCCTTCTCAGCCTCGTCCATTCCCTCCACATAACCGCGTATGGTGTCCTCGTCCATCTGGGTCTGGCTCATTATAGCCTGCACGAGCAACTCGGTCTCAGACTCGGGCGTCAGTGTCCCTCTGAACTGCTCTACCCCGGCAGCGAGGTAAGCGTCGTCGGGGATAGAGAGAAGCTCGGTATAAACGGACGCCTTTTCCGCAGCGTCAAGCCCGCTCCTCCACTCGTCTACAGCGGCGATGATGTCCTCTTCGGTAGGCTCTTCGCCCTCCACAGGGAACTTGAGTCCGGAAAGTACGTCCACCTCGGGATTTTCCTTCTGAGCGGTGATAAGCTCGTTATTTTCTACCCTGTCTACAAGGTAATCGGTAAGGGCGGATGTATAGCCGACCGCGCTGTTCATGAACGCAGACACCGCAGTATCGCTCTGCCTGATTATACCTACCACCTTGAGCTTTACCGACTTATCAGAGTCGTACAGATACTTAAGACCGGCTTCGGTCTGGGTGGCGTCGGTATAGCCGCTTCCGCTCTTCTGGTACTTGTCACAGTCAAGGATTATCCTAAAATCAATTCCGAGCACATCCTCATAGCTCCATGAGGACTCGGATATCTGCTCGCCCTCGCCCTCGGCAGCCATTTCCATATCGTCGATAATCTCATCAATGGTTTTAAGACCGAGCGTATAGAGCATCATATCGCTTATCTCGTTGTTTTCGTCTACTACTACGACGACCTCGTCATAGCTCTCCGGCCAGCGGCCGTATACGACGTCGTACTGCTCCTGCATCAGCGGGCTTATCAGCTCTCCGTCCATTCCGGAAAGAAGCTCCTGCCATGCCTCTATCTGTATCATATTCGATAAAGTGGAGGTCGGAGCGCTTACTCCCATCTCGGAATACAGCCTTGAAATAAGCTCCACCACGTTGGAATTTACTATTTGACCGTCCTTATCGGTGACATAGATATTCATACCGGTGTCGTACACATACTGGAGCGAGCTGACATGCTCCTTGATATCCTCGGAGCCGTCAAGATACTCCTTGAAGCTGACAAGGTTGTTTTCACGAGTCTCCATCTTGGACATCGTATCCATGATGTCGGACATTACCCTGTTCTCATACACCTTGTCAAGCTCATGCGAAAGCTCTCCTGAGCTGCCATTGGCGTCCATAAACGTGGTGAGCATGCTCGACATGTCGATCTCCTCAGCATTTATGGTTATCGGATATGACGTCAGCGCATCCTCCTGGACACGGTTTATATAGGTTTGAAACCCTGTCGACACGGACAGTATCAGGGCGATTCCTATTATGCCTATGCTTCCGGCAAAGCTGGTGAGCACAGTCCTGCCCTTCTTGGTCATCAGGTTGTTGAGCGAGAGGGAAAGTGCGGTGCCGAAGGACATCGAGGTTTTCTTGCTCTTTTGATGCTTTTTACCTACTACCCTCATCTGCTCCGCGCGGGATTCCTCACCCTCGGAGGAATATGGCATGGAATCGCTTTGGATCTCGCCGTCCAGAACTCTTACTATCCTCGTCGCGTATTTTTCCGCGAGCTCAGGATTGTGAGTTACCATTATTACCAGTTTGTCTCTGGCTATCTCTTTGAGGATATCCATTATCTGGACGCTTGTAGTCGAGTCAAGCGCTCCCGTGGGCTCGTCTGCCATCAGTATCTCAGGGTCGTTGACAAGCGCTCTCGCTATTGCCACGCGCTGCATCTGTCCGCCTGACATCTGATTCGGCTTCTTGTGGAGCTGGTCTCCGAGCCCTACCCTCTTCAGAGCCTCGATAGCTCTTTTCTTTCTTTCCGTCTTTCCCACACCGGAGAGCGTCAGCGCAAGCTCTACGTTAGACAGAACGGTCTGGTGAGGGATGAGATTGTATGATTGAAAGACAAAACCTATGGAGTGATTTCTGTAGCTGTCCCAATCGGAATCCTTGAACATTTTTGTAGATCTGCCGTTTATGGACAGGTCGCCTGAGGTGTATTTGTCAAGTCCGCCTATGATATTCAGAAGCGTCGTCTTGCCGCAGCCTGAAGGACCCAATATGGCGACAAATTCGTTTTTTCGGAATTCTATGCTTATTCCCTTGAGCGCCTTGACGGTATCGTCACCGACGTTATAATTCTTTACGACATTTGTTAGCTTGAGCATAATGTCTCCTTTGAGTACAATTTCTTATTATTAAACTGTCATTTCCCAGTTTTAAGTATAACATAGTCCATGAATTTATCAAGCAAATAATGTGATAGCAATGTGAAATTACGCGCAGCAAAACTTTTATAAATCCATAAAAATCGCCCATTTTTTCGCTTTACAGGCGAAAAAATGGGCAAAATGCGCACAATATTAAAATTCAAGTCAAATGCCTTGGATATCTTCCTGATTGAGGGTTGGTATCCCGTTTGCGTGGAGAACGCTTTCAGCCGCCGCGTTGTCGTTGACTCTTATAACGACGTACGCTCCGAGATCGGTGGAGGCTGTGAAGGCGTACATATACTCGATGTTTATTTTCGCGTCGCCAAGTATCTTGAGAATGTTGTAAAGAGAGCCTGTCTCGTCGCTCATCTCGACCGCTATGACCTCGTTGACCGACACGAGCGACTCCGAGCCGATAATCTCGCGCGCCTTGTCGGCATCTGCCACGATAATGCGGAGTATTCCAAAATCCTTGGTGTCCGCCACACTCATGGCACGAAGGTTTACATTCTGCTCGGATAGCTTTTTCACCAGTCCCAAAAGCGAACCGGTCTTGTTCTCCACAAATGCGGACAACTGTTTTATTGCCATAATTTACCCTCCTTTAATCATGAAGCTTGCGCTTGTCTATTACTCTTACCGCCTTGCCCTCGCTCCTTACCACGGTGTGCGGCGGCACAAGGTGAATGACCGGCTTGATTCCAAGCATAGTCCTCATAGCCTCGCCAAGCTGTATTTCTCTGCGCTGGTTGTCGCCGACCTTATCCGAGAACTGCTCGGGCGACAGCTCGACATTTATGTCCAAGGTGTCTGAATTGTTGACTCTGTCCACTATTATCTGATAGTTTGGAGTATAGCCCTCGTTCAGAAGAACAGTCTCTATCTGGCTCGGGAATACGTTTACACCCCTGATGATAAGCATGTCGTCGCTTCTTCCTAAGGGCTTACTCATTCTGACATGAGTTCTTCCGCAGGAGCACTTCTCACGGGAAAGGATGCAGATGTCCCTCGTGCGGTATCTCAGCAGCGGGAACGCCTCCTTATCCAAAGAGGTGAACACCAGCTCGCCCTTTGAGCCCTCGGGGAGCACCTCGCCGGTCTCGGGGTCTATGATCTCAGCGTAAAAATGATCCTCGTTGATGTGCATACCGTGCTGCTCCTCGCACTCAAACGCCACGCCGGGACCGCTCGTCTCGGTCAGACCGTATATATCATACGCCTTGATGCCGAGGCTCTTTTCTATACTCCTGCGCATCTCCTCCGTCCAAGGCTCCGCGCCGAATATTCCGGCTTTGAGCTTGTTGTCCTCCGGCTTGTAGCCCCGCTCAGCCAGAGACTCGCCGATATAGGCGGCATACGACGGAGTGCAGCAAAGGATCGTCGAGCCGAGATCCATCATGAACTGTATCTGGCGCTCGGTATTTCCCGAGGACATGGGCAAGGTAAGGCAGCCGACCTTGTGAGAGCCGCCGTTGAGGCCGGGGCCTCCGGTGAAGAGACCGTAGCCGTAGCATACCTGGCAAACATCCTCGTTAGAGCCTCCCGCGGCGACTATCGCTCTCGCGCAGCACTCCTCCCACAGGTCTATATCGTGCTGGGTGTAGAACGCCACAACGCGCTTTCCGGTCGTGCCCGAGGTAGACTGGATTCTGACGCAGTTTTTGAGGTCTGTTCCTAAAAGTCCGTACGGATACGCCTCCCTCAGGTCATCCTTTGAAAGAAAAGGGAGCTTCTTGATATCGTCAATGCTTTTGATGTCCTCCGGCTTGACTCCCTTTTTGTCCATAAGGTTCCTGTAGTAGGCGACATTGTCGTAAACGTGTCTTACCTGCTTGACTATCTTCTCGTTCTGAATTCTCACGATCTCTTCCCTTGAAGCAGTCTCGATTTCAGGCTGATAATATCTTGACATTTTCTTTGACTCTCCCTTTTGATGACTTATTGCGGCTCAGGCGTTGTAGCCAAGCTCGAACGCCTTCTTGTTCATCTCAACAAACTGCGGCTTTACGCACTTCTCAATAGCAGCTATCCACTTTTCCTTTTCTATGTGGAAGTACTTTGCAAGCCTGCCCATAAGCACGATATTCACCGATTTCGCGCTTCCCGCCTGCTCGGCTAAGCTGAGCGCGTCTATTTCGTCTATGTACACGCCCTTAGCCTTGAGCTCCTTTAGAATATCGCTCGGATAGGAGGCTGCTCCCGTTATTACCGGCATTGGGTCTATTTCCTGAGTATTTACTATTATCTTTCCGCCCGTTCTAAGGCATACCGAATGCCTCGCAGCCTCAAGCTTCTCAAAGGACACTATGAAGTCCGCCTCGCCCTCGGAAACGACCGGGGAGTAGACCTTGTCTCCGAACCTGACGTATGTGACTACCGAGCCGCCGCGCTGGCTCATTCCGTGAACCTCGCTCACCTTTACGTCATAGCCCTCGCCGGTAAGGAGAGTTCCCAAAAGCTTGCTCGCAAGTATGCTTCCCTGTCCGCCTACGCCGACTATCATGACATTTTTAGTCTCCATTTATCTTTCCCCTTTCTCTATGGCGTCAAACCTGCAAAGCTGCGTGCAGACGTCGCAGCCCACGCACTGCGTAAAGTCGATATGAGCCTTAGAGCCCTTAATGCTTATCGCCGGGCAGCCCAGCCTCATGCACATCTTGCAGCCTACGCACTTATCGGTGTTCACCTTGACCGGAGGCTTCGCCTTTACGTTCTTGAGCAGAACACAGGGTCTGCGGGAAATGATGACCGACGCCTCGTCAGCCGCGAGCTCCTCCTTTACGGCGCTCTCGCACTCCGTGAGATTATACGGGTCTACCACCCTGACGCGCCTGATGCCTATCGCGTGGCACAGAGCCTCGAGGTTTACCGCAGTAGCCGGATCTCCCTTGATATTATAGCCGGTGGTGGGGTTCTGCTGATGTCCGGTCATGCCGGTTATAGAGTTGTCGAGTATTATTACGGTCGAATTTGAGTTGTTGTAGGCTATATCTATAAGACCGGTGACGCCCGAGTGGATAAACGTCGAGTCGCCTATCACGCAGACGCTCTTATGCTCGTTTTCCGCTCCGCCGGCTTTATTGAAGCCGTGAAGACCGGAAACGGAGGCTCCCATGCACAAAACAGAGTCAATGGCGTTGAGCGGGGCGGCGCTTCCGAGGGTATAGCAGCCTATATCTCCCAAAACGGTTATCTTGTTCTTTGCCAACACATAGAACATTCCCCTGTGCGGGCAGCCCGCGCACATAACGGGAGGTCTTACCGGCACAGGTGTGTCGGGAGTTATGCTCTGCGGCTCGGGAATGCCGAACGCCGCGCGTATCACAGCCTGATTGAATTCGCCTACAGGCGGGAAGAGCTCCTTGCCTACGCACTCAATGCCAAGCGTTCTCACATGGTTCTCTACGATTCCGTCAAGCTCCTCTATGACATAGAGCTTACCGACTCTGCCGGCAAACTCCCTTATCAGGTTCTCGGGGAGAGGGTTGACTATTCCGAGCTTGAGCACCGAAACGCTGTCGCCGAACACCTCTTTTACATACTGATAGCAGGTGCCCGAACAGATTATGCCCATATCCGAGCCGCTGCCCTCTATTCTGTTGAGAGCGCTGACCTCTGAGAGCTCCTTGAGCTCCTTCATTCTCTGCTCGACAAACGGGTGACGCTTCTGGGCGTTGGCGGGAGCCATTATATACTTCTGAGGCTTCTTTTCGTATACTCCGAGCTCATGCTCCTCTCTGCCGCAGAGCTCGACCATGCACTGCGAGTGCGCCATTCTGGTGCAGCTCCTTACAATGACGGGAGTATCGTACTCCTCGGATATCCTGTATGCCTCGCGCACAAATTCCTTTGCCTCCGCCGCGTCTGACGGCTCAAGCATGGGAACCTTCGCGGCTATGGCGTAATGCCTTGAATCCTGCTCGTTCTGAGAGGAGTGCATAGCCGGGTCGTCGGCTGCAAATATCACCATTCCTCCGTTTACGCCGGTATATGACAGCGTGAAAAGAGGGTCTGCGGCGACGTTGAGTCCTACGTGCTTCATCGCGCAGGCGCTGCGGACTCCCCGCAGCGACGCTCCGAACGCGACCTCCGCGGCTACCTTTTCGTTTGGCGCCCATTCGCAGTAAATTTCATCGTACTTTGCGGCAAATTCGGTGATTTCGGTGGATGGTGTTCCGGGATAGCTGGAAACCACCCTTACCCCCGCTTCATAAAGTCCGCGGGCAATGGCCTCATTGCCGAGCATAAGTTTTTTCAAATCGGTCATCCTTTCAGTATTATTTTCCGAGACTGTCGGTTATCTCAACAGTCTTTGTCAGACTGTAGCAGCTAAACATCTTCTCAACTTCGCGTGGGCAGGTCTTTTGAGTCAAAAGGCTGACAACAGGCAAAATTATCAGCCCGCCCACCATAGCAAATACTCCTGAGTAAAGAGAGTTTGTAAATATGAAGTTTATCACAGGAACTTCTGATATGTCAACCCAGCCGAGGGATACAAAAAGCTGGAATATCTCAAGACCGACGCCGTAAACAAAGCAGCAGACCACGGCGGCCTTGGTGGTCTTTTTGAAGTACAGCCCGTACAGGAAGGGCGCCAGGAACGCTCCCGCGAGAGCTCCCCAGGAAACGCCCATCATCTGCGCGATAAACAGGTTCTTGCTGCTTGCCTGGACAATGGCTATAACCGAGGAGACGACTATAAACGCCACTATGAACAGCCTCATTATCGTCATTTTCGTCTTTTCGCCCAGCTCCCGCTTGAACATCGGAGCTATAAAGTCGAGCGTGACCGTCGAGCCGCTGGTGAGAACCAGCGACGACAGGGTGGACATCGAGGCGGACAGCACCAGAACTATAACTATTCCTATGAGAACAGGAGAAAGCCCCGAGAGCATCTTGGGGACTATTGCGTCGTAGCCCTCTGACGCCACGTCCACCTCATAAAGCCTGCCGAAGCCTCCGAGGAAGTAGCAGCCGCCCGCTACAACTATCGCGAAGAGGGTGGAAATTACTGTACCCATCTTTATAGACTCCTCGTTTTTGATGGCGTAGAATTTTCCTACCATCTGCGGCAGTCCCCATGTGCCGAGCGATGTAAGGATAACTACAAACAGCAAAAATACCGGATCTGCTCCCAAAAACGAGGCGTATTCCCAGCCGCCGTTTTCCCCTGTGGCGAGATCCTCCATGGCGGCGCTCAATCCGCCGTTCTGATTTATCACCGCCGCTATCACAGCGACTATGCCGACAAGCATTATAAGTCCCTGGATAAAATCGTTTATCGCGGTCGCCATATAGCCTCCGACAAGGACGTAAATACCTGTCAGAACAGCCATGACTATCACGCAGACAGAATAGTCTACCCCCTCGAACGCCATCGAGAACAGCCTCGAAAGACCGTTGAAAAGAGAGGCGGTATATGGTATCAGAAAGACGAAGGTTATCACCGAGGCGGCGATTTTGAGTTTTTTGGACTCAAACCTCGCTCCGAAAAACTCCGGCATCGTCTTGCAGGAAAGGTGCTGGGTCATTATCCTCGTCCTTCTTCCGAGGACGCTCCAAGCTAAAAGCGAGCCGATAAAGGCGTTGCCAAGCCCTATCCATGTCGAAGCGAGTCCGAAATTCCAGCCGAACTGTCCGGCGTAGCCGACAAATATCACGGCGGAGAAATATGAGGTTCCGAACGCAAATGCGCTCAGCCACGGTCCTACCGAACGCGAGCCGAGAACAAATCCGTTTATGTCTGAGGCGTGCTTTCTCGAGCGTATGCCTATATAGATCATCAGCGAGAAAAAGCAGACTATCATGCAAAGTGTGATTATCATGGTTGCGGTCATGCCACGGTTACCCCCAAATGTTTATCCGATATTCTGATCGAGCACAAGGTGCTCTGTGCCGTACATTTTGCGCAGCAGCGGCTTTTCTATCTTGCCGGTGGGATTTCTCGGCACCGAGGCGAAGATTATCTTTCTCGGGCGCTTGTATCTTGGCATTCCCGAGCAGAATTCGTCTATTTCCTCCTTGGTGCAGCTCATGCCCTCTTTCACCTCTATGATGGCGGCGGCTATCTCGCCGAGTCTCTCGTCAGGCAGACCTATCACCGCCACGTCGCTCACCTTGCGGTAGCCTCTTATGTAATCCTCTATCTGAACCGGGTAGAGGTTTTCTCCGCCGGTTATGATGACGTCCTTCTTTCTGTCAACTAAGAATATAAAGCCCTCGTCGTCACGCATAGCCATGTCCCCGGTGTACAGCCAGCCGTCCTTCAAAGCGGCAGCGGTGGCGTCGGGATCGTTATAGTAGCATTCCATGACCCCCGCGCCCTTGAGGCAGAGCTCTCCTACCTCTCCGTCCGCGACGTCCTTGCCGGACTCGTCTACGATTCTGACCTGCCAGCCGTAGCCCGGAATGCCTATAGCTCCGACCTTGCGTATATTCTCCACTCCTAAATGCACAGCGCCGGGACCTATCGACTCGGACAGACCGTAGTTGGTATCATACTGATGGTTCGGGAAATACTCCAGCCAGTGCTTTATAAGGCTCTGAGGAACCGGCTGAGCGCCTATGTGCATCAGCCTCCACGCCGAAAGATCGTAGTCGGAAAGCCTGAGTCTGCCGCTGTCCAGAGCGTTGAGCATGTCCTGCGCCCACGGCACGAGCAGCCAGACTATGGTGCACTTCTCCTTTGACGCGGCGGAAAGGATAAACTCCGGCTTGGTGCCCTTGAGCAAGACCGCCTTCGAGCCGCTTATGAGCGAGCCGAACCAGTGCATCTTCGCTCCGGTGTGGTACAGCGGAGGTATGCACAAAAAAACATCGTTATGGGTCTGGGAGTGGTGATTCTGCTCGACTCTGGCGGCGTGGATGAGCGCTCTGTGCCTGTGCAAAATCGCCTTCGGGAAGCCTGTGGTGCCTGAGGAGAAGTATATCGCGGCGTGATCCTCTTCGCCTATCTCTATACATGGGTTGGTGCTCGCGCAGTCGGCGGCAAGGTGCGTATAGCTCTCCGCAAAGGAGGGGCAGCCGTCGCCTACATAAATCAGCAGCCTTTTTTTGCTTATCTGGTCCGCTATCTCCTCGACACGTCCTATAAACTCCGCTCCAAAAACAAGCGCGTCCGCCTCGGCAAGATCCAGACAATACTTTATCTCATCCGATGAATAGCGGAAATTGAGCGGCACCGCCATAGCACCGGTCTTGAGTATCCCGAAATAGATAGGAAGCCACTCAAGGCAGTTCATCAGAAGTATAGCCACCTTGTCTCCCTTCCCTATTCCTCTGCCGATAAGCGCGTTGGCAAAGCGGTTCGCCTTTTCGTTGAATACCGTCCAGGTTATCTCCCTGCGGTAGCTCGTTCTCACGGTCGGCTGAACCAGCTCGTACTCCCGCCATGTGAGCCTGCGGTCGTCGGGCAGCTCGGGGTTTATTTCTACCAGCGCCGTCTCGTTTCCGTAATCAACGCTGTTTCTTTCCAGTAAATCAATAATGGTCATATTTTTCACCTTTGGTTATATTGAAAATTATTTTGAATTTTACGCTTTCGTGTGCTATAATTACCCTCGTCGGCAAAATATTTTCAAGCAAATGCTGCGGAGGTTTCTAACAGATGAATATAATAACAGACTTTCACACTCACACATTTCCTGACAGCGTCGCTCCCAGAGCGATAGCCAATCTGTCCAAAATGGGAAAAATCCGCCCGTACAGCGACGGAACCCTCGCCGGTCTCAAGGCGTCTATGGCGAAAAACGGGATAACCTATTCGGTCATACTTCCGGTCGCCACGGCTGAGCACCAGGTCGCGTCGATCAACCGCACCGCCGCCTCGCTCAGCGGCAAGGACGGAATAATATACGCTGGAGCTATCCACCCCGACTGCGAAAATGTCGATGAGGCTCTCGACAGCATAAAAGAAGCCGGACTGTTCGGCATAAAGCTTCATCCCGATTACCAGAATACCCGCTTTGACGACATCAGGTATGTTAAAATAATGGAAAAGGCGGCGCAAAGGGGACTTATCACCGTCACTCACGTCGGGGTGGATGTAGCCTACCCGGACGACGTCCATTGCACACCTGACATGGTCTTAAGAGTGCTCGACGAGCTCAAAGGGCTCATAGACGACAAACTGGTGCTCGCTCACCTCGGAGGCTACGCCTTGCAGGACGAAGTCTTGGACAAGCTTGTCGGCAAGCCGGTGTACATGGATACCGCCGCGGTTCTTGCGATGAATCCCGAAAAGAATATCGAGATAATCCGACGCCACGGAGCGAATAAAATCCTCTTCGCCACCGACTCTCCGTGGGCAGACCAAGGGGAATTTGTCCGGCTTATCCAAAGCTTTGGGCTGGACGACAAGTCCCTTGAAATGATACTCCATAAAAACGCCTGTAGGCTGCTCGGCGGCAAGACGGGCGCATAGTCCCGCTTCAATCGAACGGTATAAAGCTTTAAATTGCTAAATCGAGCATGATTATACCACACTGACGCGAAGAAATCAAGACCGCTCGCAAAATTTCGTCAAAATAAGCGCCGGTGAGCAGACCAGGGGGAGCAAATACCTGCCTTCCGCCGTTTCAGAGGCATGCGAAGACCCGCCTGAATCCCAAATGGATTCAGGCGGGTCGATGCTGTTTTGCGGCGATTATTCCCAAACGAAGGCGCAGACGTGCGAAGCATTGTCGGCGGCATATTTTCGTCATCCGCACCGCAGTTCTCCCACGAGTGAAGGGCTGTGGTCTCTCCTTTTACTCACACATATGCGCACATGCCGCGTCAAAAGCGCCATGATTTTTTGCGGCAAGGGCGCGAACCCTCACCCTCAATAGAGCTCCTTGATAATATTCACGCACCTGTCGATTCCGAGAGTCCCGCTGTTGAGCGTAATGTCATAATTTTGGGCGCGTCCCCATTTCATGTCGGTGTAAAACCTGTGATAGGCCGCGCGCCGTTTATCCTTTTCGCGGATTCGCTGCTCGGGCGATTGCTCGCGCTCACCGTACACATTGACAATCCTTTCCGCACGGAAAGCCATATCCGCATGAATGAATACCCTAAGGCAGTCGGCCTTATCCTTGAGGATGTAATCCGCACAGCGACCTACGATGACGCACGGCTCCTTTTCTGCCAGTTCGGTGATAATTCTGTACTGGACGCTCCAGAGATAATCCGCGTTGTTGGGACCAGCGCCCTGATGAGAAAAGATATTGGACAAAAAGCCCCCGGGCGCGTACTCCCCGGCATCCCGTATATAATTTTCCTTAAAGCCGCTTTCCTCTGCAATCTTAAGCAGTAGCTCGTTATCGTAACATGGAATTCCGAGCTCTTCCGCCGTTCGCCTCCCTATCGTGCGGCCGCCGCTTCCGAATTCACGGCTTATGGTGATGACTCTGTTTTTCATTTTCATTTTCTCCTTATGAGAGCAATTGAGCCTGAACCGCCGTCCTGGCAGCGTGGCTTTTTTTCAGACGGTTCCTTTCATACAGCAGCACCAGCGACATCACAAAGGCAAGACCGTCTGCCACCGGACCGGTCCACAGAACGCCCTCCACGCCAAGGGCAAGTGGAAGCAGCAGCGCTGCCGGCACAAAAAATATGATTTGGCGGGCAAGAGAAAGAAGCGCGGACATGACCGGCTTGCCGACCGCCTGGAGATATACGGCAATGACCGTCTGAAGGCCTGTCAGCGGGCAGAGCAGCAAAAAGATTCGGAAGGCTTTGACCGCAAATTCGTTGTACAGACCGTCCTCGGAGCCAAACAGTGATATGACGGACACCGGCGCGAGCTGGAACAGCAGGAACGCCAAAACCGAGATGATTTCCGATGCGACCAGCGAAATTTCCAGCGCCTTTCTCACGCGGTGAAAGTTTTTCGCTCAGTAGTTGAAGCCGATGATAGGCTGAGTTCCTGTGGCAATGCCCAAAAGGATGGAAATCAGGATCTGATTGACCTTCATAACGATTCCCGTGGCTGTCAGGGGAATATCTGAGCCGTAGACAGACTGAGCGCCGTATTCAGCCAACAGGTTATTCGTAAGAGCCATAACGATGGTAATGGCAAACTGGGTTATGAAGCTGCTCAGCCCAAAAACAATTATATTTCCGCAAAACTTGGCGTTCAGGCGAAAATCTGACCTGCTCAGCTTTATTGTCTTGAACCGTTTCATATAGACGACGGACACCAAAAATGAGGCAAACTGACCGATGACAGTCGCAATCGCGGCGCCTCGTACGCCCATCTGCAAGGGAAAAATGAATACCGCGTCAAGAATCACGTTGAGCACTGCGCCGATGACCATCGAGAACATGGCGTATTTGGGGCGTCCGTCCGCGCGGATCATAGAATTGACGGCGCCCGATATCATCATAAACGGCAGACCGATTCCGATGATCCAGCCGTATTCCAGCGCATAGGGGCGCAGCGTATCAGTCGCGCCGAACAGCGTCAGGATAGGATTGATGAAAATCAGAAAAACCGCCGTCAGTATTATGCTAACCACGACCGACATCGTCACAGCGTTGCCGATGCCCTGCTTCGCGCTGTCCACGTTCCCTTCTCCCAGTTTCAGACTCAGAAAAGCTGCGCCTCCGTTTCCATCATCATGGCAAGCGCCAACGCAATGATGGTTATCGGAAATACGATATTGGTCGCCCCGTTGCCCATATACCCTACGCCGTTGCCGATAAATATCTGATCGACAATGTTATAAAGCGAGTTCACCAGAAGAGCGATGACGCTCGGAACGGCAAACCTGACGATGAGCCTCCAGATGGGCTCCAACGCAAAGGGGCTTTGCTTTTCGTGTGCGACAATTTCCATGTGGATAAATTCCTCCTAAAATTAAGTAACTTGTTACCTATATAAGCGTAATGCAGGCAGCGCGCCAAATGAAATTCATCAGCGCACTGCCGGAAGAGCAGAATCTATTCCTTATCAATGCCCTTTATCACGATGTCGGTCAATTGAATTAGCGTGTCCTGCTGTTCAGGTGTCAGATTTCCGCAGAGCTCCTCAAAGACCTCCTTGTCATGCGCAAGTATCGTCTTGTAAATCCCGGCTGATTGCTCCGTACAGGTGATTTTTTTGTACCTGCGATCCTGATCGCTGGAAACGCACCTGACAAACCCCTTTTGCTCCAGCTTATGGATATGCTTTGTCATCGCCGGATGCGTAATGTGTTCAAGCCGCTCCAAATCATTCTGGTGAATTTCCGTTTCCCCGGCGGCTTCCAGACGGCTTATGGAGCCGAGAACGCGGAGCTGAACCGAGGTCAGCCCCATATCGCTGGCTTTTTCATCTAATTTCTTCCGAAATTCGCGATTGATGACGGCTATTTTTAAGCCAAACGGCATCATAAATAAACACCTCTTTGCACTGTATAATAGGTAACTGATTACTTATTATAAATCCTTTCTCCCCGGTTGTCAAGCGCTTTTAAGGCGAGCTAAAGTCGACTCCTGTCCCGCCCAGCCTTTGACGAGGCGAAAGCAGTTTATTTGACGCATAAAAAATACCAACCGCCCAAAAAGGAGCAATCGGTATTTATTGTTATCAGGAGTATAGCCGGCAGCCATGCAATGTCAAAGCACCTTGGCGAGAAAACTTCTGAGCCTGTCGCACTGAGGATTGCCGAACACCTGCTCGGGAGTCCCCTCCTCGGCTATCACACCGTCGTCAAGGAAGAGCACCCTGTTTGAAACCTCTCTCGCGAAGCCCATCTCGTGGGTAACCACGACCATTGTCATGCCGCCCTTTGCAAGCTCCTTCATGACGTCGAGCACCTCGCCCACCATTTCCGGGTCAAGCGCGCTTGTCGGCTCGTCAAAGAGCATCACATCAGGCTCCATGCACAGCGCCCTGACTATCGCAACCCTCTGCTTCTGTCCGCCGGAAAGCTGGTTCGGATAGGAATACGCGCGGTCGGCAAGACCCACCCTCGCAAGAAGCTCAAGAGCCTTCTTTTCTGCTTCCTTTTTTGATGACTTTTTCAAAAGCACCGGGGCGCAGGTGAGGTTTTCCATTATGCTCATGTGAGGGAAAAGATTGAACTGCTGGAACACCATTCCCATCTTCTGCCTGTGCTTATTCAGGCTCACATGCTTGTCCATCAGGTCGTCGCCCTCAAATATGATGTGACCGGAGGTCGGCTTCTCAAGAAGGTTCAGGCAGCGCAGAAATGTGGATTTGCCGGAACCCGATGGTCCTATTATGCAGATAACGTCTCCCTTGTTTATCTCGACGTTTATCCCCTTGAGGACCTCAATGCCGCCAAAATTCTTTTTGAGCTCGTTAACGCTTATCACTCTTTGCCAGCCTCCTTTCAAGAAGCTTCATGAGCTTTGACAGACCAATAACTATTACGAGATATGTCAATGCTACCGTTATAAGCGGGTTCACGGCATCGTAGGTGTTGTTTCTTATCAGGTTTCCGGCTCTGGTAAGATCCTCGACCGCCACATAGCCCGCTACCGAGGTTTCCTTGAGCAGAGCGATAAATTCGTTGCCTATCGCGGGGATTATGTACCTCAGTGCCTGCGGAAAGACTATTTTCCTCATCGTCTGCCACTTTGACATGCCAAGGCTTCTTCCCGCCTCCATCTGACCGTGATCCACAGCGTTGATTCCGCTTCTTATAAGCTCCGCCATATACGCGCCGGAATTTATTCCGAAGGTAAGTATCGCGACCACAACTCCGTTAGCGGAGGTCATTATGATATAGTAGAAAATGAACAGGAGCACTACTACCGGTACTCCCCTTATCACGGTGACATACAAATCGCATATCATGGAAACGATTTTGAGCGACGGCACGTCTGAGGACAGGTTCTTTAGTATCGCGATCACCGAGCCTATCAGCACCCCGATGACCAACGCTCCGAGCGTGATGATAATGGTGTTTTTGAGACCGTCTATCATCAGCTTGTAATAGCCCGTCTCAATAAAGGTCTCGTTCAGCTTGTCGAGCCAGTCGGAGAACCCGCCAATAAAGGTCTCGTTCAGCTTGTCGAGCCAGCCGGAGAACCCGCCTGACACGCCCGTCAAAAGCATTGAAAACATCTGCGTTGAACAGCTCCTCTCTCGTTTTCGCGCTTCCGATAAGGACTAAAGAGTGCAGCAAACAATGTCGCTGCACTCCGGAAGCTGCATGAATATCAAGCTTTTTTCCGGCTTCCGCGGGACAGAAGACCCGCCGCCCGCCGGCAATAGGCGTTTTTGCCCGGATTACTCCGCGTCGGGGCTTATGTAGGGAGCGTCGTACTTCTCGAACAAAGCCTCGATGGTTCCGTCCTCGACAAGACCGTTGAGTATCTCGCTGACAGCGTCGACAAGATCCTCGGAGCCGAAAGCAAACGCGAAGGAGTAAGGCTCTGTGGTCATCGCCTCGTCAAGTATGACAAGCTTGTCGTCATGCTCGCTGTTATAGGCGTCCACCATTTCGATGGCGGTAAGATTGTCTATTACCCATGCGTCAACCTTTCCTGACACAAGCGCAGCCTGAGCGTCGCTGTTGGCGACATAGGCATCAAACGAGTAGCCGTTCTCCATGGCAAAGGCCTCGGCGGTGGTTCCGCTCTGAACGGATATCTTTTTGCCCTCAAGATCTGCCTTGGCAGCAATCTCGCTGCCCTCGGTAACTACAATCGACTGAGCCGCGAGGCAGTAGGAATCAGTAAAGAGCATATTCTTGCGGCGGCTCTCGGTCACGGTTATACCGGAAACGCCGACATCATACTTACCCGCCTGGATTCCGAGAAGAACAGAGTCAAAGTCCATTGTCTCAATAACCAGCTCGACGCCGAGCTTCTCGCAGACAAGGTTCATGATATCTATTTCGATACCTACTACATCCTGTCCGTCCAGCTCCTCAAAGGGAGGGAAGTCGGGGCTGGTGGCGATTATGAGCTCGCCTGAGCTCTTTACCTCATCGAGAGTTCTTCCCTTCGCTCCGCATCCGGTAAACACGCACATCAGCATCGCGACAGCCAAAACAAGCGCTACTATCTTCTTCATTTTTATCACCTTTCCTATTCATGTAAAAGCCAAATAGCCGTGAATAATTATTTGGTTTATGCAGTGATTATACATATGCTGTGCATAAAAGTCAATAGTTTTACCTGCTTCTTCTCAAAAACTGCCGAAAAATGTGATATTGTAACTTATGCACCTATGTGAATATGTATTTTTGTGTATTTGCACAACGGCAAAATCGCCCGCCCGTTCAGTTCTACGCCTTTGATATCTCCACCTCGGTCAGGTATCCCTGCGCTCCCTCCGACCGGGAATAGTCGTAATAGGCTATTACCCTGTACCTCTTGCCCTGCTCGAGCTTGACGGTCATCGCAACATCCTGCGCTCCGGAGGCGGTCACCCTGTACGCCTCTCTCTCCCCGTTAGGACCGTATTCGCTGATTACCACCACGACGCTTGTGTCGTAGTCCGAGGCGGAGTAGCTCACCTCAAACACATATACCGCCTGCTCGTCTACCTCAAATTCCGCGAGCTCCTCGGAGAAGGACGGCTCGCCGTTCCAGTCCCTATACCCCCTGTAATGAACCACCGCCGAGTCCATCTCAAAGTAGACGGCAGCGCCGTACATGACGACGGACAAAAGCAAAGCAACAACTATCGCCACCGCCGAGCCCTTCTTAGAGCGCTTTGAGGAGGAAAGCACCGCGGGAAGCTGGGAAACTTCGATCCCCGCGCGGTACGCTATGATTTCCCTCATCTTTTTAGGTCTGAGCAGCACCAGAGTCACTATCAGATAAGGCACCGCGGATATTACCATCTCCGTGCCGTATGAGCTGATGATCGAGGTCATCGACGAGCCATAATCGAATATCCCCGCGCTGTACGAGCCGCACAGGTTTACAAAGCTGTGCACGAACACAAGCACCCAGATATTTCGGCAGCGGTAGTAGATGGCGGTAAGAGCCATTCCCATCACCGACGCGCTCAACACCTGCACAAGCACTCCGACAGGATTTGACGTGAAGAGATTTATCAGGTGCATCGAGCCGAATATGAAGCCGGAGCCTATTACCGCCGTCCATACGCCCGCGGGGTCATAGGCATGCTTGTCATAAAACAAATTGGCTACGATGCCCCTGAAGAACACCTCCTCAGTAAAGCCTATAAGGAATATCGTTATCAAAAAGGCGATTATCTTCCAGACCGGCTGCAGAGCGGGCATATCTTCAGGATTGAGCAGGATCGGGACTATGCTTACAAGCGACAGGAGCGAAACTACTATAAAGTACGCCGAGCAGTCAAGCGCCCGAGTAAGCTTCATGCTTCTCTCGTTCCATATGCCCGAGTATCCGAACAGAAATACGCAAAGTATCGCCGCGAGCGCGCTGAAGCATTCCGCAGCTCCCTGAAAGACAAAATCTCCGTTATTGACAAGGAAATCAGGACCGAAAAGCCCAATCAGGACTCCGGCAACATTCAGCGACAGCGTGAACACCACCGCCACTATCAGGCTGTACACCAGAGGATGCTTTCTTGAGGTTCTTAGCTTGACTTGGTTTTCCATATGCCTCTCCTTTCGGGTCAGATAAATCGTCTGTCTTTTATTGTATGCTTCGAACCGAGCGGATACTTACAGCGCAGATATAGACTGTTCTATCTTGGCGAGCTTTTCGTTGGCGCGCTCAAGCTTAGCCCTTTCGGACTCCACAAGCTGTGCGGGAGCCTTGGCGAGGAATCCCTCGTTGCCCAGCTTCTTTGAAATTATTTCGATATCCTTCAGGACCGAAGCCTTTTCCTTGTTGAGCCTTGCAAGCTCCTTGTCCTTGTCTATTATCTCACTCAGCGGAATAAACAGCCTTGCGCTGTCTGTTACTATCGTAACGGCGTCGGGTATATCTACCTTGTCGGATATCTCTACGCTTGAAGCGTAGCCAAGCCTCTCAAAGAACATTACGCCCTTTTCATAGACCTGCTTCTGCGCCGTCTCTATAAACAGCTCCGCCTTCTTTGACGGCGGCACGTTCATCTCGGCGCGGCGGTTTCTTATACCCTTGATAGCGGTGATTATCTTTTCAAAGTCCGCTTCCTCCGCGCTGTAGCAAAGATCCTTTTCGTAAACGGGGAATTTCTCAAGCATGAGCGGAGTTCCTCCCTTGAGAGCCTGCCATATTTCCTCTGTTATAAACGGCATGAAGGGGTGCAGGAGCTTGAGTATCCTTATTATCGCCCACACAAGGACCTTCTGAGCGCTCTTGGCAGTTTCTCCCCCGGCGTTTATGCGGGGCTTGGTGAGCTCGATGTACCAGTCGCAGTATATATCCCAGATAAAATCATAAAGCTTTGACACAGCGACTCCCAACTCAAACTTGTCGAGGTTTTCGTTTACCTCCTTTGCGAGGGTATTAAGCTTGGATACAAGCCACTTATCCTCAAGCTCAAGCTTTTCGGGAAGCTGGGCGGTTATCTCCATATCCTCGGGGAGATTCATCATAATAAATCTTGTCGCATTCCAAAGCTTGTTGGCAAAGTTTCTCGACGCTTTTACCTTTTCGTCCGAGTACCTCATATCGTTTCCGGGAGAATTTCCGGACGCCAACATAAACCTCAGAGCATCCGCGCCGTACTGGTCTATTATCTCAAGAGGGTCTATTCCGTTGCCTAAGGACTTTGACATTTTTCTTCCCTGCGAGTCCCTGACAAGACCGTGAATAAGCACGGTGTCAAACGGCTTTTTGCCCATATGCTCCATGCCCGCTACTATCATTCTGGATACCCAGAAGGTAATTATATCGTAACCGGTGACAAGCGTCGATGTTGGGTAGAAGTACTCAAGATCCTTTGTCTTATCCGGCCAGCCGAGCGTTGAAAACGGCCAGAGCGCGGAGCTGAACCATGTATCAAGGGTGTCGGGATCCTGACGCATGGGCTTATGGCACTTGGGACAGAGCGGGTGCTCATCCTTTGTGACAACCATCTCGCCGCAGTCGTCACAATAAAACGCGGGTATCCTGTGTCCCCACCAGAGCTGACGTGATATGCACCAGTCGCGTATATCCTCCATCCAGTTGAAGTAGTTCTTCTCAAACCTCTCCGGGACAAACTTTATGTCCTTTGTCCTTACGGCCTCTATTGCGGGCTTTGCGAGATCTGCCATCTTTACGAACCACTGCAAAGAAACTCTCGGCTCTATGGTTGTTCCGCAGCGGTAGCATGTGCCGACGTTGTGCTCATGATTCTCAACCTTTACAAGATATCCGCCCGCCTCAAGGTCGGCAACTATCGCCTTTCTCGCGTCAAAGCGATCCATTCCCGCATACTTAGGGTAGTCGTCCGTTATCTTGGCGTCGTCGGTCATGACGTTTATTATGGGCAGGTTGTGGCGAACGCCGACTTCAAAGTCGTTGGGGTCATGCGCAGGCGTTATCTTCACTACTCCCGTTCCGAAATCCATATCTACATACGGGTCCGCAACGACCGGTATCTCGCGTCCTACGAGCGGCAGGGTAACGGTTTTGCCGACATACTGCTTATATCTTTCATCCTTTGGATTTACCGCTACGGCGGTATCGCCTAAAAGGGTCTCAGGACGGGTTGTAGCCAGTTCAAGCCAGCCGGAGCCGTCTGTGAGCGGATACCTCAGATGCCAGAAGTGTCCCGCCTGATCCTCGTACTCTACTTCTGCGTTTGATATGGATGTGCGGCAATGGGGGCACCAGTTTATTATTCTCTCGCCTCTATAGATAAGCCCCTTCTCGTAGTACTTTACAAATACCTCTTTTACAGCTCTTGAGCAGCCCTCGTCAAGGGTGAACCTCTCGCGTGACCAATCGCAGGACGAACCGAGCTTTTTAAGCTGCTCTATTATCCTTCCTCCATACTTTTCCTTCCATTCCCACGCGCGCTTTAAGAAGCCCTCTCTGCCGATATCCTCCTTGGTTATTCCCTCCTTGCGCATCGCCTCAACTATTTTCGCCTCTGTGGCTATAGATGCGTGATCCGTTCCGGGAACCCAAAGAGTGCAGTAACCGGACATTCTCTTGTATCTTATCAAAATATCCTGCAATGTGTTGTCGAGGGCGTGTCCCATGTGAAGCTGCCCTGTTATGTTCGGCGGGGGTATCACTATAGTGTAGGGCTTCTTCTTGGGGTCAGGCTCCGCCTTGAAGCAGTCGTTGTCGAGCCAGTACTTATAGATCTTATCCTCTACTTCCTTGGGCTCGTAGAGCTTGCCGAGTTCTTTTCTCATCTTCATTGTCCTTTCCTCTGTATACTTATGATAATTCTTGTATAAAAACAAAAACGCCTCAAAGCCATATTGCTTTGAGACGAGATTACCCGCGGTACCACTCAAATTACGCGTGAGGGCACACCCCGACGCGTCACTTATGCCGGCAGCGAAGCCGCTGCCCGCTTGCGCTTAACGCGCGCTGTCGGGCGGATTCTACCGAGCAGGACAAATGGCAAACCGTAAACCGTAAACCGCAAAACGCCAAGCACGATACGCAAATGCGCAAATGTGCAAACGCCCAAGACCGTTTTTCCCCACTGTTCTTTCCGCCGGCTCGGAAGCTACAAAAAATGCCCGCCGGAAGCAGCTCGCACCGAGCGCCGCCTCTCTTTGTCCGGCAAAAACAGATTTCCTCTTCGTCACAGCCTATATTGCGTTTAATAGTAGCACATAGCCGCCAAATTGTCAACCATGGAAGCCTTGCGCCCTTAAATTTGTGCAGCCCGGGAATTTTTCCCGAACTGCCGGAGATAATAACGTATGAATTTACTGTTTTACGGCATTAAAGGAGGCAGGGGTAGGATAAATGGCGAAAATTATAAAGAATTTCACTCTCTTTTGCACCGGAGGACTCGGCTACGGTCTGATAGAGCTCATGTGGAGGGGCGGAACGCATATTTCCATGTTCTTCGCGGGCGGGCTTTGCTTTTTCATAATAGGCTCGCTGGACGAATTCGAGTACAAGCCGAGTCTTTGGACTCAGGCAGTGCTCTCGGGAGCAATGATAACCGCCGTAGAGTTTTTGTCCGGGCTTTTGGTAAACCTTTTGCTTGGACTGGACGTTTGGGATTACTCCGGACTGCCGATGAACCTTATGGGGCAGATATGCCTGCCTTTTTCGGCACTGTGGGTGCTGCTTTCGGTGCCCGCGATATATCTTGAGGATTACCTTAGGCATGTATTGTTCCTTGAGCCGATGAAAAAGCAGAGGCTTCTGCCCTCTATCCCCGGAAAAATAAAAAGCGCACAGAGCCGTTGAGACCCTGTGCGTATTTTTTAGTCTGCGCTGCCGCCGCTACTTTTGAAGCGTTCCGTTTGAAAGCGCCTTGAGATAGGCGTTGATAAAGCCGTCAAGATCGCCGTCCATTACCGCCTGAACATTGCCGTTCTCAAAGCCGGTGCGGTGATCCTTTACAAGCGTGTAGGGCATGAATACATAAGAACGTATCTGCGAGCCCCATGCTATTTCCTTCTGCACGCCCTTTATGTCCTCTATCTTCGCCAGATGCTCCCTTTCCTTTATCTCAACCAGCTTTGAGATGAGCATTTTCATCGCGTAGTCCTTGTTCTGCACCTGACTTCTCTGAGTCTGGCAGGCGGTGACTATTCCGGTAGGTATGTGCGTGATCCTGACTGCCGATGAGGTCTTGTTGATATGCTGTCCGCCCGCTCCGCTCGCGCGGTAGGTGTCTATCTTTAGATCCTCCGGTCTTATCTGAACGCTCAGATCCTCATCGATTTCCGGAAGCACCTCGAGCGCCGAGAAGGAGGTATGCCTTGATCCGGAGGCGTCAAACGGGGATATCCTGACAAGTCGGTGGACTCCCGCCTCGCTCTTAAGATAGCCGAAGGCGTTCTCTCCCTCCACAATCACCGACGCGCTCTTGATTCCGGCGTCTGTTCCGTCGAGCTCATCCAGCACCGAAACCTTATAGCCGTGCTGCTCTCCCCAGTGTATATACATCCTCAAAAGCATTTGAGTCCAGTCCTGAGCCTCTGTTCCGCCCGCTCCGGCATGAAAATGAAGAATGGCGTTCGCATGGTCGTACTCGCCGGTAAGGAGAGTCGAGATGGTAAGCTTGTCTATTTTTGCGCAGAAGTCCTCAATCTCCGCCTTTATGTCTCCCAAGAGCTCCTCGTCGTTGTCCTCAGAGTACATCTCTATCATGGTGGCGATGTCGTCAGCCTGAGAATTTAGCCTGCGGTCGTTTTCCACCGCGTTCTCAAGCGTCTTTGTCCGTTGCAGAACCTTCTGGGATTTTTCAAGATCGTCCCAGAACCCCGGCTCCGCAGCCTTGTTGTGAAGCTGCTCTATTTCCTCCTTGGCGGCCTCGATGTTGAGCACCGAGTGAAGCTCCTTGAGCTTTGGGCGGTACTCCGAAAGCTTCTGGCTAAGCTCGTCTATAAGTAACATATATTCCTCCATCCGCATATTATCATGTCATACATTGTCAGTATACCACAAATAAGCAGTTTATGCAATAGCCGGCGGCGTTTTTGGGCGGCGCTCCACGTTTTTTCCTTAAGGCTCCCCGCACGCATCAGGTCTTTAATTTAGTCTTATACCCGTCTATGCCTTCCGGTCTTTTCTGCGCCGGGGACGGCGGATATCCGGAAAAGCTCGGGAAGCTCGCAAAGCCGCGTCCCGACTGCCGGAACTCAGGATATTTTCATATTATTTTTCATCGAAAACGGTCTGCGTATATTTTTCCCCAGCCTTGACATCGCTGATAAAAAGATGTAGAATTAACTTGTGTCTGTCGATACGAAAAATGTAATTTTAAAGGAGTGAAATCCGTGGACTCAGGCAGTTGCCCTAACACACCCCGAGGGAAAACTTCATACCGGGAACAAGCAGCCGCTGTGAGTGTGCCCGGATGAGCTTTTTCCCTCTGATTCAACAGAAGATCGGAGGATACTATGGAAAAGACCACTGTATTTGACATTGTCATCAAGCTCCTCGACCAGCGGAAGTTCGCTGAGCTCAAGGTGATAATGAATCAAATGAACCCGGCTGACATAGCCTCGATTTTTGACGAGGCTTCAAAAAAAGATATTCCGCTTTTGTTCCGCCTTTTGCCCAAGGAGCTTGCGGCCGAAACGTTTGCCTACCTTGACAGCGACCAGCAGGAGCAGCTTATTCTCGCCTTTACCGATGAGGAAATCAAGGAAATGACCGATGAGCTGTTTCTGGACGACACGGTAGATATAATCGAGGAAATGCCCGCGAGCGTAGTCAGCAGGATACTTAAGAACACTGACGAAGCTACAAGGCGGCAGATAAACGAGCTGCTCGCCTACCCCGATGACAGCGCGGGAAGCCTTATGACTCCCGAGTTTGTCTACCTGAACAAATCCATGACCGTCAAGGAAGCCTTCATAAAGGTAAGACAGGTTGGCGTTGCGAAGGAGACCATTTACACCTGCTATGTCACCGAGCAAAGAAAGCTTATAGGAGTTGTCTCGCTTTTGGACCTTGTGACCGCGTCCGAGGACACAAAGATAGAAGAGATAATGGGCGAAAACGTCATAAGCGTCAAAACCAAGGAGGACAAGGAAACCGTCGCGAAGACGCTCGCTAAGTACGACCTGCTGGCGCTGCCGGTAGTTGACGGCGAAAACAGAATAGTCGGTATCGTAACCGTAGACGACGCCATCGACGTCATCCAGGAGGAGATGACCGAGGATATCGAAATCATGGCGGCTATTTTGCCTACCGACAAGCCCTACTTCAAGACGGGTGTTATAGAAACCTTCCTCAAGCGCATTCCATGGCTCCTTTTGCTCATGGTTTCAGCGACATTCACAGGTATGATTATAACCGGTTTTGAGGAAAAGCTCGCCGCAAGCGTAGTTCTTACGGCGTTCATCCCTATGCTCATGGACACCGGCGGTAACGCCGGAGGACAGGCGTCAGCGACCATTATCCGTGGTCTGTCGCTTGGGAACATTGAGCTTAAAGACATAGCCAAGGTCATATGGAAGGAAATAAGGGTATCTATTCTGTGCGGCGTGGCGCTTGCGATCGTCAATTTTGCCAAGGTCATGCTGATAGACGGACTGCTTTTAGGAAACACGGACATAAACGCTATAGTTGCGCTTGTCGTCTGCCTGACGCTGGTAATAGCAGTCTTTATAGCTAAGGTGATAGGCTGCACCCTGCCAATACTTGCTAAATCCATAGGCTTTGACCCGGCGGTAATGGCAAGTCCGTTTATTACCACCATCGTAGACGCCATCACGCTTTTGGCGTACTTCCTTATCGCCCAGGCGCTGCTTCACATTTGATGCGGCATGGCTCAACTGAATATTGGGTAAAAGGCGGAGCGGCTATTGCCCCGCCTTTTTTGCATCCGTTTGCAGCTAATTATTTTTTGACCGTGCCGCGCCTGCCAAGTAAAGTCTGGCAGGCTATGCAAGCCATGTTGAAACCCAGCCGAAAGTATGCTAAAATATAACCATATCCTTCGGAGGTAAACTGTATGATCGTATATATAAATAAAAAATCCGGCAAAGGCGGGCTTTCGGCGGGCTGCAACCTGCTTACCGCCGAAAGGCTTTCCGCTCTCGTGGCGGCTTCGGCGTGTCTTATACTGACAGCCGTAGGTCTTCGCGCGAGTAACTCAAAGCCCAAACAAAAGAAAAAGCGCTCCCTTGCTCGCTCAGCCATGAAATTTACCCTTTTATACCGCATCGCAAGAGCGGTGATAGGAAGGGTATGGCTCTCGGGGCTTGTAAAAAAAACAGCTGAGCATAAGTCTGAGATTTGCGAGCAGGCTTCAGCCGGCGACGGCGTCGAGGTCATCTGCGCTATACCGATATCCTCAAAGGAGGAAGTATATGACCGAATCCTATGATAAGCCAAAAGCAGTCGGCGGCAAGCGCAAGCCTTACAGCAAGCAAAAGCCTCGCGGCGCAAAGCCGATTAAAGACGGCAGCGTCAAGCCTGAAAGCGGCAAAGGCGTCCGACAAAGAGAGGATACGGCTGAAGCCGTCATAACCGGCTTTTCACCTAAGCAGCCGTTTGGGATAGGAGCGGTATTGTCGCCCGTTCCCGCCGTGATAGTAAGCTGCGGAAGCGTTGACTCTCCGAACGCCATGACCGCAGCCTGGACCGGAACCGTAAACACCATTCCGCCAAAGCTGTATATATCGCTGCGGAAAGAGAGATACTCCTACGAAATAATCAAGGCGACCGGCGAGTTTGTCGTTAACCTCACTACCCGTGAGCTTGTCAGAGCCGCCGACTACCTCGGCGTGCGCTCCGGAAGAAACGAGGACAAGCTGAGCAATCTGGGGCTGAGCGTCTCTCCGAGCCCGAAGCTCGGCGCGCCGATGCTGGACAAAAGCCCTGTCTCAATAGAATGCAGGGTTGACAAAATAATCCCTCTCGGCTCGCACGACATGTTTATAGCTGATATAGTCGGCGTGAACGTCTCGCCCGAGCTTATAGACGAGTCGGGACGGTTAAGGCTTGACAGAGCCGGGCTTATAGCCTACTGCCACGGGGAATACTACGCGCTCGGTGAAAAGCTCGGCAGCTTCGGCTATTCGGTGAGAAAAAAGCAGCCCGGGCACGGCAAAAAGATAAAATAGGTCATACATAATCAAATCCGGACAGGCTGTAACCTGTCCGGATGCTTTTTACTGCCAGTTCACACTCCAGCGCTCGGAATAATCTCCGCTGATCGTCCCGCGTGCGCTGCTTTTGAGCTTTGACGCCGCGATTTTCTCCCCGAGCAGTCTATCAAACTCCTCCGGGTCGATAGGAAGCCTTATCGGCACGTTTCCCTTCCACTGCGAAATATACGCAGCGTTTGATATCATCAGCTCGTTTATTCCCTCTCTGCCGTCAACCACAAGCGGAGCGCCGCAAAGTATAGCGTCCGCAAACGCCTGTATGACGCCCATGTGAGCGGTCTCCCTCTCGTCTTCTCCGGGGGTATACTCGGTGTAGCCGGTCTGTATCTTGGCAAAGCTCTCCCTTGACTCATGGCAGACCTGCCTCTCGGAGGTCTCAAGCGTCCACAGCCTGAGCGTTCCGCCCTCTATGACCGCTTTTCCGCGCTCGCCGGATATCTCAAGGCGATTTGTACCGGGGTATTCCCCCGTCGAGGTGATGAATACTCCCGTAGAGCCGTCGGGGTACCTTGCGAATATCGTCGCCGCGTCCTCCGTCTCGATATTATGATACCTCGCTGTGTCACAGAAAGCGATTATCTCGCAGGGCATCCCGCATATCCACTGCCATATGTCAAGGTTGTGCACAGCCTGATTGAGGAGAACTCCTCCGCCCTCTCCCGACCATGTCGCGCGCCAGTCTCCCGAGTCGTAATAGCAGTCGGTGCGGTACCAGTTGGTTATAATCCAGTTTGAGCTCTTTATCCTGCCGAGAGCGCCGTTTAAGACCAATTCCTTAAGCCTCTTAAAGAGAGGGTTCGTCCGCTGATTAAACATTATGCCGAACACCCTGCCGCTTTTGTCCGCCGCCTCGTTGAGGCTTTTCGCGCGGCTGACAGATATGTCCTCCGGCTTTTCGCAAAGAACATGCAGGCCCTTTTCAAGAGCCTCCATTGCTATCTCGGCGTGCAGCCTGTGGGGAACGGAAACTATCACAGCGTCGCAGCAGCCGCTTGACAAAAGCTCGGAATAGCTTTCAAATCTGG
>CASDRM010000055.1 GCA_949283135.1 uncultured Ruminococcus sp. | reverse complement strand
GAGGATTGCCATGTTGTGGTAGATTGTCTTTTGCCGTCCGGAAAGCGGATTATGCTTGACCCTACTTGGCGTCTGTATTTGAAGGATAAGGATGGCGACTATGTTTCGCTCCCGCGCTTGAGAGAGCTTTTGCTGGCCGATGAGCCGATATTTGAGAATGCCGCGGCAGGCTACAACGGAGGCGGATTTGACATGAAATATTACAGGGAGTATATGTCAAAGAACACATTGCGCCTTTCCCGCTGCACTCTAAACAAAGACGGAGTTGACGGGAAGACGGAGACATCGGGATATATAACGCTCGTTCCGCAGGGATATCCGGATGAAAACTTCCCGGAAGAGGTAAAAGCCGATTTAGTTTATAACGATGTTGAGTTTTGGCAAATGTGAAAGTCATTTTAATACAAGAGGGTGCCGATGATTTTCGCGGCAAAAGAAGCGATAAACAAAGGTGTAGGATTACAATAGATATGTAACAAAAGGTGAAAAAAGAGGAGCGAATGGGTCAATCCTAAATTCTGTGTAAACTCTGTTTTGTGTAAGAGTAGAGCATAATTTATTCAAGGCAGCAGCGGTTTGACCGTCTGCTGCCTTGATTACATCTTAACGCCGCAGTGGGGATAGATTTCAATGGCGACGAAGACGTTCATTTTGCAGGTTTGTAGCTTTGCCAATGATGTATTGCAAAAATAGGAAAAGGATGTAGTCAGGAGACTTTCAGTTAAGAGACCTGATGGGGGAAATTATTGTACTTTCTATTCTTACTGGCGCTATTTTATTTGCCAATCCAAACTCGCTGACATCCGGTACACATCTTTTTAAATGCCAAATTGTTTTATGGCTTGTTTTTCACAGGCAAATGTGATATACTACTTTTAATTGTTTATACAATTCACCCATAAATTTAAAAATTATAAGGAGACTTAATCATGGATGTAATTTCACTCGCAAGAGAACTCGGCAAGGCAATTCAGGCTGATGAAAGGTATACAAAGTACCTTGCCGCAAGGGAAGCAAACGACAAGGATGAAGAGCTTCAGAAGCTCATCGGCGACTTTAATCTTGGCAGAATGCAGCTCAATCAGGAAATGTCCAAAAAGGAAGATAAGGACAACGACAAGATCAACGAGCTCAATGCAAGCATCAGAAAGCTTTACGGTCAGATCATGACCAATCCTTCGATGAGCGAGTTTAATGATGCAAAGGTTGAAATGGACAGAATGCTTGATCAGATAAATAACATCATTACACAGTCGGCTAACGGCGCTGATCCCGCGACATGCGAGGCTGAGCACCAGTGCACCGGAAGCTGCGCTTCCTGCGGAGGCTGCCACTAATAATTAAGCGGCGAGCTGCAAAATTTATAACCATAATTTGAGTATACGGAGTGAGTTTTAGATGCCTTTGACCTATAAAGACGTTGATGTTTCCAGGCTTTCCAAGGGGATGAGACAGTATTATGATCTTAAAATGCAGCACATGGACAGCATACTGTTTTTCAGGCTGGGAGACTTTTATGAGATGTTCTTTGACGATGCTTTACTGGTATCGAAGGAGCTTGAGCTCACTCTGACCTCAAAGGACTGCGGGCTTGATGATAAGGCACCTATGTGCGGCGTGCCGTATCACGCAAGCGAGATATACATAAAAAAACTGCTTGACAAGGGTTACAGCGTTGTCATATGCGAGCAGCTTGAGGATCCTGCGACAGCGAAGGGAATAGTGAAGAGGGGCGTCATAAGAATAGTTACTCCCGGAACCTTAATTGAGAGCAACATGCTTGATGAAAGCCGTAATAACTGGCTTGGATGTATGTACCTTGAGGCTGGAACTGTCGCCATATGCTTTGCCGATCTGTCAACAGGCGAGGCACATTTGTATAAGTCTTCGGAAAAGGACGTTGAATCCTACATAATCAACCGTCTTTCAAGGTATTCGCCCGTAGAGGTTTTGTGCCAGCAGAAGTTCTCCAAGCTGGAACGCGTCTCAAAGTTCATTTCGGACAAGCTCTCTGCTTCTGTCAGAGTGGTCGGAGAGAGTGAGTTTGACTACTCGCTGAATAAGGAAAAGGTAATGCGTCAATTTTCAAATGACGCTTTTTCCAAGCTTGGGCTTGGACAGGATGACCCCGAGGCAAAGGTTTGCGCCGCTCTGTTCAGCTTTATCGAGGAGACCCAGCGCACTGGTGTCGCGAGATTTATTTCTATTGAGCTTCACACCGAGGACAAGATAATGTCCTTAGGGTATACCGTCAGAAACAACCTCGAAATATTTAAGACTTTGCGCAACGGAGAGAAAAAGGGCTCGCTCCTGTGGGTGCTTGACAGAACCAAGACGTCTATGGGCAAAAGAATGCTTAAGTCATACCTTGACCAGCCGCTCACAAGCCCGTTTAAGATCATAAGGCGTCTTGACGCCGTTGAAGCTATGCATTCCAACGTATCTCTGTTGGGCAAGCTCCGTTCAGAGCTTGAGGGAGTATATGACCTTGAGAGGCTGATGACGAGGATCATCTATAAGACTGCCTCCGCTCACGACCTGAAAGCGTTGTCATGTACCGCTTCAAGGCTTCCTGATATCAAGAAAATTTTATCACAGATAAATTCTGAGCTTGTGTCTTCGCTTAATTCTGAGATATCAACTCTCGAGGACGTCTCAAATCTCATAGAAAACGCGCTTGCGGACAATCTCCCTCAGAACCTGAAGGACGGAGGAGTCATCAGGGACGGATTCAACGAAGAGCTTGACCGGCTCCGCAGAATAGCGGGAGGCGGCAGAGAGCTTTTGGACGGAATTGAGGCGAGAGAGAGAGAAAGAACAGGCATTAAAAACTTAAAGATAGGCTATAACCGTGTATTCGGATATTATATAGAGGTCACCAAGTCGTTTTACGACATGGTGCCGGATGATTACATAAGAAAGCAGACTCTCGCGAACGCCGAGAGGTTTATAACCGAGGAGCTTAAGGATGCAGAAAATACTATTTTAAGTGCCTCTGACAAGATAATAGCGCTTGAGGCGGAGATATTTGCGGAGGTGCGTGACTACGCTGCGCAAAAGCTGTCCGAGGTTCAAAAAACCGCAGTCGCGATTGCGCATATAGATGTCCTCTCTTCATTTGCGCAGGTTGCCGTCACAAATAATTATTCTAAGCCGGAAATTGCTATTGACGGTATAATCAACATCAAAAACGGTCGTCACCCCGTAGTTGAGCTGATGCTTGACGACGGACTGTTCGTCCCAAACGACAGCTATCTTGATTTAACAGACAATCGCATGATAGTTTTGACCGGTCCAAATATGTCCGGCAAATCAACTTTTATGAGGCAGGTCGCGCTTATCACACTCATGGCTCAGATAGGCTCGTTTGTACCTGCCGACTATGCCAAAATTTCAGTTGTAGATCAGATTTTTACCCGAGTCGGGGCGTCGGACGATCTAACCGCAGGACAGTCTACCTTCATGGTTGAGATGAGTGAGGTCGCGGATATAGTGAAAAACGCCACCAGAAACAGCCTTGTAATCCTTGACGAGGTTGGTAGAGGAACCTCTACATTTGACGGCATAAGCATAGCGAGAAGTGTGGCTGAGTATATCGCCAATCCGAAGAAAATCGGCTGCAAGACCCTTTTCGCAACTCACTACCATGAGTTGACCGAGCTTGAGTCGAGCTGTCAGGGCGTAAAAAATTACAGCGTCGCGGTGAACCGCGGCTCGGATGGAATCAGATTTTTGAGAAAAATCGTCAGAGGAGGAGTGGATCAGTCATACGGCATAGAGGTTGCCAAGCTTGCCGGTCTGCCTGAAGCTATCCTCAGACGCGCGAGGGAGATACTCTCAGAGCTTGAGGAAAAGTCGGAGCTTGGAAAGCATGAGACGCACGGGGAGGATGCGCAGATATCCTTTAACGCGATAGACAGCAGCAATGTTGTTGATATGCTTCGTAAGACAAACATTGACGAGCTTGCAGATGCCGAGCTCAGGGAATTTATTGAGGGAATAGTCAAGTATATTTAGCGGAGAGAAAATGGACAAGGTTCAGAATCAGAATAAAATTCATGTTTTGGACAAGAGCGTGTATGAGCTTATAGCCGCCGGAGAGGTAGTTGATCGCCCTGCGTCAGTTGTCAAAGAGATGGTGGAGAACTCCATTGACGCCGGGGCTACCAAGATTACGGTGGAGATTAAAAACGGCGGAAAGCTCTACATAAGGATAACTGACAACGGCTGCGGAATGTCAAAGGAGGATGTACCGCTTGCCTTTGTTCGCCATGCTACCAGCAAGATTTCTGTCAAGGAAGATCTTGATAGGATAGGTACACTCGGCTTCAGGGGAGAGGCTCTTGCGTCAGTCAGCGCGGTATCTAAGGTTCAGGTCATGACTAAGACGAGAGATGAGGAGCTTGGATATCTGTATGTGATAGAGGCGGGCGAGGAGATAAAGTCAGAGACAATAGGCTGCCCTGACGGCACTACCTTTGTCATAAGGGATTTATTTTACAACATTCCAGCCCGTCAGAAATTCATGAAAAAGGATCTGACTGAGGCAAATGCCATCGCCGCAACGCTTTCAAAGCTTGCGTTGTCTCATCCCGAGGTTTCAATAAAGTTTATAAGGGAGAATAGAACCGACTTTGTAACCCCGGGAGACGGTAAGCTTCTTTCCTGCATCTACACTATACTCGGAGCTGATTTCCATGACAGCTGCATACCGCTTGACTATAGCTTTAACGGAATACATGTGTCCGGCTACTGCACCAGACCGCTTGCCTCAAAGGCTACAAGGGGATATCAAAATTTCTTTGTAAATCACAGGTATGTCCGCAGTGCGACCTGCATTCACGCGCTTGAGGAGGCTTACAAAGACCTGATTATGGTTGGAAAGTTCCCGGGCTGCGTGATAAATTTAGACGTAAATCCTGATTTTGTGGATGTAAACACTCATCCTACCAAGCTTGAGGTAAGGTTCAAGGATGAAAAGGATGTTTACACGGCTGTCTATTTTGCCGCGAAGAATTCGCTGGCGATCCATGATTCCCCTGCCAAGATAGAGCTAAGATCATCCACGGACCGACGTGGTTTTGAAAGCTTTTCGGCTGTAAATGATTACGATGCTCACGATTCGGTCGAACAGATGACTTTGAACAGTTACCCTGCCGTTAACCCATTCGCAAATGGGAAGGACAGCTATACCTTTGTTTCCGCTGAAGAGGGGATACTTTCTGTGATGTCCGACTATAAGCCTATTGTCAAGTCTGACGACTCTCAGAGTAAAAAGACTGATCCGCCAAAGCCGGATACTCTTGACGGCTTTAAGTTTATCAGCGCAAAGTCGATAGCAAGGAAGAGCCCTGCCGGTGACAGCGCCTCACCGGAAATCCCTCAAAATGATTCCACAGTATGTAACGCTGATCCACTTGACGCCGATAAAGAAACTATTTTGCGAAATGGTAACGCTGCCGAGCCGGAAACGGTAAATACCGACGCATTACCAAAAAAGTCAGCTATAAACGAAATTTTGCCGTCAGACACTAATATCAGGGTGATAGGAGAGGCATTCAAGACCTATATAATAGCTGAGTCTGGATCTGATATTGTTCTTATTGATAAGCATGCCGCTCATGAGCGGTACATTTATGAGCAGCTTAAAAAGAGCACGGACGAGCTTGATATGCAGCTTCTCATAAACGAGGTAAATACGTCTGTTCCGTACGAGATATACGACGCGCTTTCGGCACATATTGAGGATTGCAGAAGACTTGGAGTAGGTATCAGGCTTTGTGATCCACCGCGCATCATGGTTTACGGCATACCTACTATAGCGGGAGACATTGACCCGATGGAGATTGTCGAGAAACTGTCGGAATGCTTCGCTCGAGGCGAGTCGGATTCGGCAAAGCTGTCAGCACCGGAGTTCTTTGACGGGCTATATCATTCTATCGCCTGCAAGGCGGCGATAAAGGCGAACAGCGAAACAAGGCTTCCTGAGCTTGAAAGGCTTGTAGAGATTATAACCGAGGATGACTTGAGATACTGCCCTCACGGCAGACCTATCCTTACAAAGCTTTCAAAGCGGGAAATAGAAAAGATGTTCAAAAGGATAGTATAGCATGCAAAAGATCCCTCTTATTGTAGTTTGCGGACCTACCGCTTCCGGCAAGACTGCTTTGGCTGTATCGCTTGCAAAGATATTTAACTGTGAGATAGTGTCAGCCGACTCTATGCAGATATATAAGCAGATGCAGATAGCCACCGCCAAGCCGACGCCTGAGGAGCAGCAGGGAATAAAGCACCATCTGATTGACTTTTTGGAGCCTGATGAGGATTTTTCCGTAGCCGACTATGTACGTTTAGCTAAGGACTGCATAGAAAAAATTTATATCAGCGGCAAAACGCCTCTTTTGTGCGGAGGGACCGGGCTCTATATATCATCGCTTGTGGATAATATATCCTTTGACGATACCTGCTCTTCGACTGAGCTAAGACGCGAACTAAGCGATTTAGCTAAGGAAAAGGGCGGGGAATATCTTTTAGAAACACTCTCCGAATTTGACCCGGAAACTGCCGCAAGGCTTCATCCGAATAATATAACCAGAATAATCAGAGCGATCGAGGTATACCGGGTTTCCGGCATTACCATGAGTGAAGCCGTGAGAAATTCAAGGCGTGAGTCGCCATACGACGCCTGCATGATAGGCATAACATGCTATGACAGAAGCAAGCTGTATGACAGGATCAACCTGAGAGTTGACAGGATGATGGAGACCGGGCTTTTGGACGAGGCTAAGGCAGTTTTGAGCAATTCAAAGCTTAAGACGTCATACCAGGCAATAGGCTACAAGGAGCTAAAGCGCTATTTTGACAATGAGGCTTCTTTAGAGGAGTGTATACAGAGTCTTAAGATGTCAACACGCAGGTATGCAAAGAGACAACTCACATGGTTCAGGCGGGACGAAAGGATAAACTGGTTATATACCGACCTTATCGGCTCGGAAAAGGGGCTTACTGACGCCGCGGCTCAGATAATCACAGATTCTGGAATTGTAAAAGTAAAGGCGGTGGAAGACAGGTGACGTATAGAAGAATAAGGGATACTCTGTTATATCTACTGATTTTCGGATGTATTCTCGCAATAGTCATATCTCAGATATACCTTTTGTTTTCCCGCGAAAGCGAGACGGAGGATGCTGTCGAATTTACCGCAAGGAGCAGTATATCGTTTACAGGTGTTATCGTCAGAAATGAAAGTCTTGTATACTCTCAGAACGCCTCTGACGGAATTATAAATTATCTCGTAGAGGACGGAAGCAGGCTTTCAAAGCAATCTGATATCGCAACTATTTACAAAAGTTATGACCAGATCTACTATCGCTACATGATCGAAAGGCTTGAAAACGAACTGGATGTGCTTGAAAGCGCCCAAAACAGGGGAACTACAGAGTATGTTCAGCCCGAGTTTATCTCTTCTCAAATATCCGAGAGGTACAAATCTGTTCTTTCGGAAATTGTATCGGGCAATCTTACATCACTTGATGAGGACAGGCTAGAGCTTTTGAAGCTCATGTGCATATACAACGTATCATCAAATGTCGAGGATAATTATTCTGAGAGAATCACCGAGCTTAACGCAGAGCTTGACAGATATCAGCGAGCCCTGGTGAACCCGATAGCGAATATCTCTGCCACAGACTCGGGATATTTTACATCAGTTGTCGATGGCTACGAATCTGACATCAGCATAGATGAAATAGATAGCATTACAACTGATAAAATACGGGAGATAATTTCTTCGCCGATAAAGGAAAATGTAATAAGCTCTGATGTGATAGGTAAGGTGTTCAGCGACTATACATGGAAGCTTATCGGAATTATAAACACAGATGACAGGTTTTTCGTCAATCAAAGCTTTGATTTGATGTTTTCATCTCTTGAAAAGACCTATAAGGGCTATGTCGAGAGCATAACTCCTACCGGAAACGGCAACGAAGCGATAATAATAGTAAGCTGTGATGAAATGGATGCGGATATAGCGGGATCGAGGGTGCTGGACGCTGAGATACTTTTTGGAGAGTACACCGGCATAAAAGCTCCGAGGTCTGCCGTCAGGTTCGTAAACGACCAGCGAGGAGTGTATATTCTTGAAGGCGAGAAAATGGTTTTCAAAAAGCTTGACGTAATATACGAGGGTAATGATTTTGTTCTTTCAAGACAGGGACTTGACTCGGATTACCTTGAGCTATATGATAGAGTGCTTCTTGACCCGGTGCCGACGGTCGAATATGACGCCTCAGACGCACCTGAGGTCACTGATGCAACGAGTGAAGAGACTTCTTTGCCCGAAGCTACCGAGACTGCTTCTGAGTAAAAAGGAACTTAATACCGTTTGATTTTCGCAGTTTTTTCTCCTTTCATCTTGACATTATCATTCAAATATAAGATAATAATTAGTATGAATAATCACAATTGGATGATCATGTATCTTTAGAGTACAATTTGCTTTTGCTGCAATTACAAATTGCGTAAAATAATTTACACGGAGGGGCACTATGAATATTATTGAATCTATCAAGAATATCTTTATGGGCGAGGAAGAAGAGGATTATCAGCCTATTGTAGACGATAGCTCCGAGAATGTCGATGTCGCCGAGGAAAGAAGAAATCGTGAGGTCAAGATCAACACTACCGCAACTGTTCAGATCGTTCTTTCCAGACCTACTGATTTCTCAGAGGTTCAGGCAATTGGTGACGATCTCAACAACCAAAAAACTGTTCTTTTGAACCTTGAGCTTGTAAAGGCTGACGAGGCCAAGAGAATACTTGACTTCCTTTACGGCGTTGCGTATGCTAACGGCTCTACAATTAAGATGACCGCTCAGAAGACCTTCGTTATCATGCCTAAGAATGTCGGCTTCAGCGGCGTGGATCTTATGAGTGAGCTTGAAAACAACGGCTTCAGTTTCTGATAGGAAGCTTTGCCTGTGAGTACAGCCGCAGGGATTAAAATCCTTTCTTCAATGACGGATGAAGAAAGGATTTTAACAAGACATATAATTGATCTGGCAAAGCAGTCTGACAGCACCGGACTTTTTCGCAGCAGTAATTTTCTTGACGAAAGGCAGCAGCTTATTTGTGCGGCGTGTCTGAATAAGGAAGGTTACTCCGGCTTTGAAAGCAACGGAGGTTTTCCTGACGCCGAGAGAAGAGTTATTTTATTTCACGGCTATGGTGAAAAGCTGCCGTTTACTCCTGTGATATTTAACTATCGCAGCGAGGACAAACCTTGTCATCGAGATTTTCTCGGCTCTTTGATGGCGCTTGAAATCAAGCGGGAAATGATAGGTGATATTCTTGTCGGAAAAAGCAGAACCGTGGTATTTGTCATGAATTCGGTGCTGCCGCTGATCGAAGATATAAACAAAATAGGACGAACGGGTGTAAAAATCAGCTATGACTTTTGTGCTGAGGACATTCCTGCTCAGGAATGCGAGAAAATAGATGCGACCGTAAAGTCGCTCCGCTTGGACTCTGTTTTGTCTGCCGCCATTAGGCTGTCCCGTGAAAAGACTCAGGAGCTTATAAAGTCAAGGGGAGTCACCTTGAACCATGTCATGATCTTTGAGCCGAATGAAAAAGTGGACGAAGGCGATGTCTTTTCGGTGAGGGGAATGGGAAAATTTTGTCTTGAAAAAGTCGGCGGCATATCAAAAAAAGAAAGAATCTTTATCACCATACAAAAGTACAAATAAATCTAAGGAGGATGCGCATGAACCCCAAAGACATAGTTTCCAAGAGGTTTGAAAAGGGCACTTTCGGCTACAAGCCGGAGGAGGTCGACGAATATCTCAAGGAAATCGCTGTAACGCTTGCCAACGCTATTAAAGAAAAGGAAGAAAACGAAGCCAAGATTGTAAAGCTTGTTGAGAGGATAAACGAATACCGCAATGATGAGGACGCAATCAGGGACGCGCTTCTTGTGGCTCAGAAAGAGGGCAACAGGATAATTGCCGCCGCCAAGGAAGAGGCAGCTAAGATTGTCGGTGACGCCCAGGTCAGAAGAGATACGCTTCTTGCCGAGATTACTAATGACTGCGACGCTCTCAAGAGAGCTGAAGTTGAAAAAATAGCTCTTGCCATCAAAGAGGAAAACGACAAGCTGAACGCTGTTGTGGCTGCTTCGAAGACTCAGACCGAGCTTCAGACAGATAAGCTCAATAAGCTCAAGGTAGAAATAACCGACTTCAAGAAAAAAATACTTATGGTGCTTGATGAGCAGATAAAGATCACATCTTCTCTTCCCGAGCTATCTGACGAGGAGATAAAGAAGATCGTATCAGGTCAGGTAAGGTCTGCTCAGCCAGAGCCTAAGCCTGTAGATGCGAAGCCTGCCGAACCAAAGCCCGCTTCGGCGCAGACTCCTGATAACTCGGCTAAAAAGCCCGGTACGGACATGTCGCGCCAAATTCCATCTTTCGGATTCCCGGAGGGCGGATATAAGAAGCAGGATTTTTCAACTACCGAGCTTAAGTTCGGACATAACTTAAATAAGAAATAAATTCATCAGCACAAGGGGAATAATTATGGACTACAACAAGACTCTGAATCTGCCTGAGACAGAGTACCCCATGAGGGGAAATCTTCCCACAAAGGAGCCCGCAATGATTGCGGAGTGGGACAAAAACGAGCTCTATAAGAAGATACTTAAGAAGAACAGCGGCAAGCCCTCATATATTCTGCATGACGGACCTCCGTACGCCAACGGCGATATCCACCTCGGTACCGCGCTCAACAAGGTACTTAAGGACATCATTGTAAAACAGAAGAATATGAGCGGCTGCTGCTCTAACTATGTTCCCGGCTGGGACACGCACGGTCTTCCTATCGAGCTCAAGGCTATGAAGGCGATCGGTGTCGAAAACGGCGCAATTCCTCCTCTGGAGCTCAGAAAGCATTGCCGCGAGTTTGCTTTGTCTTATGTAGACAGTCAGAGGCAGCAGTTCAAGCGTCTTGGCGTGCTCGGCGATTTTGATGATCCTTACCTTACGCTTAAGCCTGAGTTTGAGGCAAGGCAGATAGAGGTCTTCGGCGAGATGGCAAAGAAGGGCTATATCTACAAGGGGCTTAAGCCTGTTTACTGGTGCCCTGAGTGCCAGACAGCGCTTGCTGAGGCTGAGATAGAGTATCAGGACGACCCCTGCAATTCAATCTATGTAAAGTTTAGGGTAGTAGAGGACAAGGGTATTATTACTTCGCTCGGTCTAAGTCTCGACAACACCTATTTTGTGATCTGGACAACTACCACATGGACCCTTCCCGGCAACCTCGCTATATGCCTGGGACCTGACTATGAGTATACCGTAGTCAAGGCCAACGGTGAAAACTATATCATGGCAAGAGAGCTGATAGAGCCCACCATGGCTGCCGCCGGAATTTCGGAGTATGAGACTGTCGGTTCGTTTACCGGAAAGGAGCTTGAGTACTGCAAGGCGCAGCACCCATTCATGGACAGAACCTCTCTTGTAATTGTAGGCGACCATGTTACTCTTGACAGCGGTACCGGCTGCGTCCACACAGCTCCCGGTTACGGCGTTGACGACTTTGAGATAGCAAAGAAGTACGACGAGGTCGGCATAGTAGTTGCCGTTGACGGTAAGGGTGTTTTGACCTCTGAGGCCGGTATGTTCGCAGGTCTTACAACAGATCAGGCTAATAAGGTCATAGGCGAGCATCTTGTTAAGACAGGCGCTATGTTTGCCTCCTCTAAGATTGTCCACCAGTATCCTCACTGCTGGAGATGCAAGTCCCCGATACTGTTCAGAGCTACCGAGCAGTGGTTCTGCTCGGTTGAAGACTACAAGGATGAGACAATCAAGGCGATAGAAGACGTTGAGTGGATTCCCGGCTGGGGAGAGGATAGAATCAAGGGAATGGTCAGAGACCGTTCCGACTGGTGCATTTCCCGTCAGCGCACATGGGGAGTCCCTATCCCAATAATTTACTGCAAGAAGTGCCACAAGCCTATAGTAAACGATACGACCATCAAGGCTATATCAGACTTGTTCAGAAAGGAAGGCTCTGATGCATGGTGGAAGTATGACGCAAGCGAGTTTATACCCGCCGACGTAAAGTGCGAGTGCGGATGCAGTGAGTTTGACAAGGAAACCGATATCATGGATGTATGGTTTGATTCAGGCGTTACCCACACGGCGGTTTTGGATCAGAGAGAGGGTCTTTCTTCTCCCGCAGATCTCTACCTTGAGGGAGCAGATCAGTACAGGGGCTGGTTCCAGTCATCGCTTCTGACATCAGTTGTAATAAACGGCAGGGCTCCGTATAAGGCTGTCTGCACACACGGCTGGGTAGTTGACGGCGAGGGCAAGACCATGCACAAGTCGCTTGGCAACGGAATCGAGCCGAAGGAAATTTACGACAAGAACGGTGCGGATATCCTCAGACTTTGGGTGGCTTCAAGCGATTACCATTCTGATATCAGAATATCCAAGGCGATTTTGTCTCAGCTTTCCGAGGCATACAAGAAGATAAGAAACACAGCAAGGTTTATTCTGGGCAACCTTTCAAACCAGGGCGGCTTTAACGCAGATACCGACGCTGTTCCTTATGAGCAGATGCCTGAGCTTGACAGATGGGCGATAATGAAGCTTGACAACCTCATCGACAAGGTAAATGAGGCGTATTACGCTTTCGATTTCCACATCGTATTCCATGCTATTCATAACTTCTGCGTTGTGGATATGTCCAACTTCTACCTTGACATCATCAAGGACAGGCTTTACTGTGAGCCTGCCGACAGCGTTGCAAGGCGCTCCGCTCAGACGGCTATGTATAGGATTCTTTCAGCCATAGCAAGGCTCGTAGCTCCTATACTCTCGTTTACTGCAGATGAGATCTGGGCGTACATGAAACACTCAAAGGATGAGAACCCTGAGAGCGTCTTCTTAAACGATATGCCTAAGAAGTCCGGCTTAAGCTACTCAGACGAGTTTGTTGAGAAATGGAACTACATCTATAACATAAGAATTGACGCCAAGAAGGCTCTTGAGCTTAAGAGAGCTGATAAGGTGATAGGCTCGTCTCTCGAGGCTGACCTCGTTATTTACGCCGGCGATGACTTTGATAAGCTTAGCGCAATCAAGGACATCCTGCCCGTTGTGTTTATCGTATCAAAGGTCGACATTGAAAGAAGCGGTGACGCTGAGTTTACCGGCGAGACCACCGGGCTTGGCTTTACAGTCAGAAAGGCGTCAGGTAAGAAGTGCGAGCGCTGCTGGATCTATTCGGATACAGTCGGAGCAAATCATGAGCATCCGACGCTCTGCGAGCGCTGCGCGAACACGGTCGGAAACTGCGACTGCAACTGCGCGGAATAAATCATAGCTTTAGCTTTCGGCTGCTGTAAAAGCGGCAATCGAGCTTTGCTGTTAACGGGTCTAAAGGAGGAAATATTTTTGCTGATATTCTCACTCGCTCTCGCATGCGTGTTGATCGGCGCAGATCAGCTTATAAAATATCTTGTTGTTTTGAATTTTGATGAGTGCAGGGGAGCAGTCAGGACATATTACACGCTCTCGATAGGAGATTTTGATATCTTCAGTCTGACACACATAAGAAATGACGGAGCTGCGTGGAGTATCCTCGGAGGGCAGACAATTCTTCTCGTGATTTTCACCTCTGTCGTCATGCTTGCGATACTCGTCTACATGATAGTAAAGAGAAAAAGCATGAATAAGCTGGAAACGCTTGCGCTCGCGGTGATACTCGCGGGAGGAATAGGAAATCTTATCGACAGAGCGAGAATTTTGATTGACCCGGATTTCAGCGGCGTAATCGACTATATTTTGCTTGACTTTCTTCCGGAGTTCCCTGTGTTCAACTTTGCGGATATATGCATAGTTGTCGGCGGAATTGGTCTGTGCCTGATTTATCTTGTTCTCGAGATAAAGGAATACAGGAAAAAGAAGCTTTCAAAGGCAGTGCAGGCTTCTGCGGCTGCCAAAGAGAATGATAATTCCGGTCAGACGGACACAGAACCAAATGCAGAGGTTTGAGCTTTCGGCTGAGGCTGAGGACGCAGGTGCAAGGCTCGACAAATGGCTGACTGAACAGCCAGAAGTTGATTTGACGCGTTCCGCTGTAGCTAAGCTCATCGAGCAGGGGAGCGTCAGCGTCAACGGCAAGAATGTCAGCAAAAGCTGTAAGCTATGCCGTGGCGATGCTGTAACGATAGAGATACCCGACCCGGTAGGCTTAGACGTCCTCCCTCAGGACATACCGATCGAGGTAGTATACGAAGACGATTGGATTCTTGTAGTGAACAAGCCTCAGGGAATGGTCGTGCACCCAGCCGCCGGAAACTATGACGGAACATTGGTCAACGCCCTCTTGTTCAGGTGCAAGGGATGTCTTTCCGGTATAAACGGAGTTATTCGCCCCGGGATCGTGCACAGGATAGACAAAAATACCAGCGGACTGCTTGTTGTGGCGAAGACTGATAAGGCTCACATTGGGCTTGCCGAGCAGATAAAGGAACATAGCTTTACACGCGAATATGAAGCGATATGTGTAGGTAAATTTCGGGAAGCTGCCGGTACTATAGACGCTCCGATAGGCAGAGACCCTCGGGACAGAAAGAAAATGAGCGTTACAGCCAACAATTCAAAGCATGCGGTGACACATTATAATGTGCTTGAGGAGCTTGGCGGCTACTCGTATGTGCGGTTCAAGCTTGAAACCGGGAGGACTCACCAGATAAGAGTTCATTCCGCATATATAGGTCATCCGATACTTGGAGACGATGTATACGGCAAACCGTACAAGGGCTGTATAGGTCAATGCCTTCACGCAAAAAAGTTGGGATTTATCCATCCGATAACAAACGAGTACTTGGAATTTACAAGTGAGCTTCCTGAGTACTTCAAAAAACTGCTTGAGAGCTTTAGAAGGATATGAATTATAAGGACACGATATTTGTAACCGATATGGACGGCACGCTTTTAAGCGCGGATAAGTCGGTTTCAGAGGAAAATCTCAGAATGATAAGAGAATATCAGGCTCAGGGAGGCATCTTCGGCTTAGCGACAGGAAGACCAATTCAGACGACCGCTCGCTATCTCGAAACTCTTAAGCCGGATCTCCCGCTTATACTTTATAACGGCTGCATAGTTTACGACCAGACATCGGATAAGATAATATACGCTAAGTATCTTCCTGATGAGGCGCGGGACATTCTTAACGACATTTTTACACGATATCCCGGTATAGCTCCGGAAATATTCACATTTCAGGCTCAGTACTATCTAAATTTGAACGAGGCTGAAAAGTGGCACCATGAGATACTTCAGGTAAGCTACATAAAGAAGGATTCTGCGGACGAAGTCACCGAGCCATGGTGCAAGCTCCTGCTTGCCGATTCCGTGGAGGTAATAGACGAGCTGATGGAGTATGTGAAGGAAAAGAAATTTTCCGAACGGGGAGTGAGGTTTGTACGCTCCTGCCCATATTTTCTTGAGATACTGCCCGAGAACGTTTCAAAGGGCGAGGCGCTCAGTGAAATGCTGAAGATTCTTGGAATAAATGGGAAAAAGGTAGTCTCTGCAGGAGACTATGACAACGATATTGAGATGCTGAAAGCATCTGATATAAGCTTCTGCCCGGCGGATTCGCAGCCGGAGGTCAAAGCGGTTTCAGACTTTGTTTTGAGCTCCACCTGTGATGAAAGCGCAATAGCGGAGGCACTCGCAGCATTATCCAAAATTTAATTTTATGGAGGTAACATTATGGATGAATTACTTAAAAAGCAGCTTAAAATCACTGCTTGTAAGGTAAGAATGGGAATCATTGAAGGGGTTTACAACGCCAAGAGCGGACACCCCGGCGGATCTCTTTCAATCGCTGATGTTCTCACTTATCTATACTTTGCAAAGATGAACATCTATCCCGATAACCCCAAGCTTCCCGAGAGAGACAGGCTTGTTCTTTCAAAGGGACATACCGCTCCCGCACTTTACTCAGTTCTTGCTCACAGGGGCTTCTTCAGCCTTGACGAGCTCAAGGGTCTCAGACACATTGGATCAATGCTTCAGGGTCATCCTGATATGAAGCACATTCCGGGTGTAGATATGACTACCGGTTCGTTGGGACAGGGAATTTCCGCTGCCTGCGGCATGGCTCTTTCGGCTAAGCTCACCGGCGATACCTACAAGGTTTATGCTATTCTCGGTGACGGCGAGCTCGAGGAGGGTCAGGTATGGGAGGCTTCTATGTTCGCCGCTCACAGAAAGCTTGACAATCTGACTGCAATAATCGACAACAACGGTCTGCAGATCGACGGTAAGATCAGCGACGTATGTTCTCCTTATCCAATTACAGACAAGTTTGCCGCATTCGGATGGCATGTAATAGAAATGGATGCCCACGACTTTGATAGTATTGAGAAGGCATTCAACGAAGCGGAGACTGTTGTAAACCAGCCTGTAGCTATCGTAATGACCAGCGTAAAGGGCAAGGGTGTATCCTTCATGGAGAATCAGGTATCCTGGCATGGAACTGCTCCTAACGCAGAGCAGTACGAAGCCGCTATGACAGAGCTTAAGGCTCAGCTTGCAGAATTGGAGGGTTAATATAATGGCAGACATGATTAAAAAGGCAACCAGAGAGAGCTACGGCGAGGCTCTGGCTGAGCTCGGAGACAAATACGAAAACCTTTATGTTTTAGATGCTGACCTCGCGGCAGCAACCAAGACCGGTGTATTCAAGAAGAAGTTTCCTGATAGACATATTGACTGTGGTATTGCGGAAGCTAATATGATGGGTGTTGCGGCTGGACTTGCCACAACAGGAAAGATTCCGTTTGCATCCTCCTTCGCTATGTTTGCTGCCGGAAGAGCTTTTGAGATCGTGAGAAACTCTATCGGATATCCTCATCTCAATGTAAAGATCGGCGCCACTCATGCGGGAATTTCAGTAGGTGAGGATGGAGCTACCCACCAGTGCAACGAGGATATCGCTCTTATGCGCACCATCCCCGGGATGACAATTATCAACCCTGCTGATGATGTAGAGGCAAGAGCTGCGGTTGAGGCTGCTATTAACTTCAACGGACCTGTTTATATGAGGTTCGGTAGGCTTGCTACCCCTGTATTCAACAACAAGGAGACCTACAAGTTTGAGCTCGGAAAGGGCATTGAGCTTGTTGACGGCTCAGACGTAACAATTATTGCTACCGGTCTTATGGTTTACGAGTCAATGGTTGCTGCCGAGGCTCTCAAGGCTGAGGGTATCAGCGCAAGAGTCATCAACATCCACACCATTAAGCCTATTGATGAGGAAATCATCATCAAGGCTGCTAAGGAGACCGGACTTATCGTAACCGCCGAGGAGCACAGCGTTATAGGCGGACTTGGTTCTGCGGTATGCGATGTAGTTTCGGCTAATTGCCCTGTAAAGGTCGTTAAGATCGGCGTAAACGACGTGTTTGGTTACTCCGGACCTGCCGCTCAGCTTCTCAAGGAGTTCGGACTTTGCTCCGAGAATGTCGTAAAGACCGTCAAGGAAGCTCTTAAGAACAAATAATTAAATAATAGCTATAATATTCACTTTTCGGCTCTATTGAGCATATGCTGTTTGTGAAACGGTGTGCTTATATAGAGCCGGGAGGGAATATTTTGCGTACGAGTAATTTCAGAAAGCGTTTTGTAAGATCTGCAAGGAAAGGTTCTTTGCAGAATAAGATTATCGCTGTCATCGCGGTTATTTTTATTATAACCCTGATTGTGGTGGTGAATAATTCCTTAAAGCCTGTTATAATGGAGATGGCGAAGCTTTATGGCTCAAGGGCAGTTTCAGAGGCGGTAAATACTACGGTCGAGTCTACTTTGTCGAAGGATAGCTTTAGTTATTCCGACATTGTCAGCCTGAGTTATTCGGAAGACGGTTTTGTTTCTGCGGTCGAGTATGATTCTGCGATGATAAACAGGCTTAAAATTTCACTTGATGCTACACTATTGGATGAGCTGGAAAAGCTCCGTTCGGCCAAGGT
>CASDRM010000054.1 GCA_949283135.1 uncultured Ruminococcus sp. | reverse complement strand
CGAGCGCGCGATTGTAAATGACGGTCCGGAGTTAAAATCCAGGGTAATATTCATAAACGACGAGGAGAAGTCTACTGATTGGGCAAGGCTGAAGTATCCGACTGAAAACGGCTCGCCCGATGTAAATTACTACAGGCATGTGTTCGAGCTGATCCTGAGAATGCGCGCCAATACGCTATGGCCGGCAATGCACGGCTGCTCTACCGCTTTCCATAAGGTTACCGATGAGGATGGTATACCGATAAACGCGGCAGAGGCAGCTAAGTACGGAGTGATTATGGCGGCGTCACACTGCGAGATAATGCTCAGAAACAACGTAGGCGAGTGGGGAGACTGGTTCAACACTCACAAGTCCGAGTATTCAGACATAAAGTACCCCAACGATTCCTATAAGGCGTACGACTTCACACTGAATTCCGAGATGCTGCTCGATTACTGGCGTGAAAGGCTTACGGCAAACCGTGATTTTGAAAGCATATTCACGCTGGGTGTGAGAGGACCGCATGATGAGGCGTTTAACTGTGAGGAGCTTTACAGGTACGATGGAGCTACCGACGCTGAGAAAAAGGTCAGCTTCATGAAGGAGGTCATCCAGTCTCAGAGAAAGCTTATAGCGGAAATTTACGGTGAGGATATGGTGTCCTCAATACCGCAGGTATTTATTCCATACAAGGAAATGAACGACGTTTACAATGCCGGACTTGACGAATTTCTGCTTTGGGACGGCTCCGAGGATTTTAACGGTGACGGAGTGATAAATTATCTTGACGATAACACCGACATAATGCTGATGTGGGCGGAGGACAATGAAAACTACATAAGGCAGGATCTTACTGAGGCGGAGGCTCAAAGGAAGGGTGGAGCCGGTGTTTACTACCATATCTCCTACTGGGGAGTACCGTCAAGTTATCTGTGGCTCAATTCCACTTCGCTGTATGTTATGACGGAACAGATGTCAAGGGCGTATAACATCGGCGCGGACGATTACTGGATACTCAATGTCGGAGATATAAAGCCGAGCGAGCCGAGTATGGAGTATTTTCTCAACATGGCGTGGTCGCCTGAGGAGTATGACGGCGAGTCTGTCGGGGAATATCTCAAGGCGCAGGCGATGAGGGATTACGGAATGAGCGAGGAGGACGCCGCCGTAATGTCCGAAGCGATGTGCGAGTTCTATGTGCTCAACGGAAATATCAAGAAGGCTGAATTCTATGCCGACGGTGAGTACGGTGCGGTGCCAGTTTCCTTCAGCGTGACCGCCAACGGCGATGAGGGAATGCTTTGGCTGGAGAGAGTACACGCGCTGACAGATACGCTGGAGGGTCTATACGAGAAGCTTGACGAGGAGCACAGGCTGCCGTTCTACGAGCAATTCTATTATAATGTGCTTTCATATCAGGACATCGCGGAGCAGTTTGTATACTACGCTAAGAACCAGCTTGCCGCTGAGCAAGGCAGGCTTGGAAGCGCCAATGTATATGCAGAACTTTCCATGGAAGCCGTCCAGAGAACAAAGGACAGACTTTCGGAGTTTAATTCAATGAACGACGACAAGTGGACTGCTTTTATGGACTACGCTCACCCCGGAAAGACTAAAACGCTTGTGGGCGACAGTGGGGAGACCTATTCCTATGTCAGCACGCCCAAGGACAGCGTAGGAGCGTCATGTGAGAACTACACAAGGGCGGGCTCGGGAACCATGAGATTGAGCTCACTTGTGACGGACGACGCCAGCTACTTCGACGTTTTCAGCATGTCCAGCGTTGAGAAGGCGTGGGTGGCAGAAACCGACGCTGACTGGATAGTCCTTTCCAAGACCTCCGGCTCGACAAGGACTGAGGAAAGGGTCGTTGTAAGCGCGAACTGGGATAAGGTAAGCGGTGAGGCTGAGGGCACGATATATGTGTATAACGCTGATGAAAGCGGAAGAAAGACAGGAGAATCCGTGGCAAAGTTTATTGTCAAGGCGGTAAACTCAAAGGTAGAATTCGGGAAGCACACCGGTTACATCGAGGCAAACGGCTATGTGGCGATAGAGGCTGAGCACTATACCGAGCTGATGGAGGGAGACGACGGAAGAACTTGGCTTGTTATCGCCAACGGCGGACGCCATGGTGACAGCGTAAAGGCTATGCCGGACACTGCGGTGAAGACCGAAGACTGGAAGAACACCGCAAGGCTTGTTTACAGTGTGTACTTTGAAAATGCGGGAAAATACAAACTCACGCTTGAAAGAATGCCCGTCCTAAACGAAGGCAGCGACGAGACCGGAGCGGAGAGGACGATGAACATCGCTGTCGGAGTGGATAAGGAAGAGCCTCAGGTGCTTGTCGGTCAGCGCGCAGGTGACTGGCAGACCGTACTTGACATGCACCAGAAGGTCAGCTGCTACATCGAGGTCAATGAGGGATGGAACGATATAGTGGTCTATATGTCGGACGCTTCGTTCGTATGGGACAGAATGGTTATAGAGACCGAGTCGGCGGTGCTCAAGACCTCGGTGCTCGGTCCACAGGAAAGCCCGAATAACATAGCGCATGTGAGTGCGGTTAAAATAGGCAGCCTGCCGGAGGAGCTTGGGGAATATGCTCCGAACGACGAAATAGTTGTCGCCCAGCTCCCTGATTTGAGAATGAGAATAAACGCGTCTGAGGAATATGAGCTTGACGTATACGCCGCAAACGGTTCGCTGGTAGAGGTTTTCGCTGAGGCGAGTGACAAAGAGCTCATACAGATAACCGTCAATGAGGATGGAGGCTTGACTGCAAAATCGTCAGGTAAGACCGGAAGGGGCACGGTTTCGCTTACATTCAGGGCAGATGGTTGCACCGAGGTTAACCGGAGTATAGCCGTTATGGTTTACGATCCGTCTCAGAGCCAGATTTACTCAGAACTGAACGGAATGGTGGAGATATACGCTAAGGACGCTCTTGACAACTCTGCGTTCGCATGGATGCAGACGCAGGGAGACGATGAGTGGGTACTTTCGTCTGATCAGGCTGGTCTCTCGATACAGCCTGATACGGGAAGAAAGTGGGAAAATACCGCCGAAAACCTTACGGGTGCGCCTGCGCTGAACTATCTTGTACAGATAGAGTCCGCTGGAACATATTATGTGTATGTAAATATGAGCGCTCCGAACGACAATGCCGACTCGTACCATATCATGGTCGACGGCGAGTACTGCTACACTCATAATGACGGAGACATGTCCGGCAAAAATCTTTGGAAGACGGCATCGGTAGGCATCGAGCTTACAGCCGGGGAGCATACCCTGACAATAGTTCCGCGTGAGGACGGCTTTGTGGTGAACCAAATAGTGCTTACAGAGAATAAAAACGCCGTGCTAAGTTAAGCGGTTAAATAAAAAGCGTATGTGCAAAAAAGTGCATGCGCTTTTTATCTCAATTGTTTTCACACATCGGTGTGTAACATACCCGTTTTTTCACGGGCTTTGCGTGTGAGCCTTCAAAAAAGGTCAAGAGACCTTGATATATCCTACAAAAAGCCTCGGAATAATTTGTGCATAATTTTGATTGCTATTCAATACGCGAAAATGCTATAATCTCAACAATAGGCGCAATGGTGTCTTGATGATTTTGCCGGGCAGACGCGCGCCTTGTCTTAATAAATAAGGAGAGATAATATGAAGAATTTCTGCAAAAAAGCCATCTCCACGCTTTCAGCCACGCTGCTGTTTGCGCAGCCTGTAGCTGCGGCGGATTCATACAGCACCAATCCTATCGTTAGGGATATTTACACGGCTGACCCCGCGCCGCTTGTAGTGGGCGACACCCTCTATCTGTACACTACTCACGATGAGGATGAGCTCATTGACGGCTTCTACACAATGTTCGAGTGGTGCTGCTACTCGACCAAGGACATGGTCAACTGGACAGATCACGGCGTCGTTTTCTCGAAGGACGATATAGCCTGGGCGGAGGACAGAGCATGGGCGCCTCAGACTGTTGAAAGAAACGGTAAATTCTACATGTACTGCCCGATTCATAAGAAGAATGGCGGAATGGCGATAGCCGTAGGTGTTGCCGATAGTCCTACGGGTCCGTTTGTTGATATCGGCGAGCCGCTTATAGACGAGGGCGACTGGAACGATATCGACCCTACCGTGTTCATAGACGATGACGGTCAGGCATATCTCTATTTCGGCAACCCCGAGCTCAGATACGTTCTTTTAAACGAGGACATGGTATCCTATGACAAGGAGGTAGGAGTTGTCAAGGTTCCTATGACCGAGGAATCGTTCGGCAAGGGAGGGCACGCGACCGGCACTACCTATGCTGAGGGACCGTGGTTCTACAAGCGCGGAGACCTGTATTATATGGTTTACGCCGCTTTCGCTGAGGGAGCGGGAAGTGAGCATATTGCTTATTCCACCTCGACTTCTCCTACAGGACCGTGGGAGTACCGCGGAGTAGTGATGACTGAGGAGGGAGGAACGTACACTAACCATCCCGGAATCGTAGATTTCAATGATCATTCTTATCTGTTCTACCATACTGCTCAGCTCCCCGGCGGAGGACTCTTCAACCGTTCAGTATGCGTTGCGGAGTTTGAGTACAACGAGGATGGAAGCATAGATCCTATTTCGAAGTGCGACGGAGTAAAGGCGATAGCCACCTTTAATCCTTTCGGAAAGATACCTGCCACCACCTGCGCTTACATCGAGGGCATATCCAAGCAGGTAAAGGAGGACGGAGGTCTTGAGCTTGTCAAGATAAGCAAGGACGACTATATCAGGGTAGGAAACGTCAACTTTGCCTCCGGTGCGGATGAGTTTACAGCCAACGTCGCTTCAGAGGCAGGAGGAAGTATCGAGATAAGGCTTGACAGCGTGGACGGAAAGCTTGTTGGAACGCTCGAGGTTCCAGCCGGAAATGCCGACGCTCCGACCTACGCGGCTTTGTCCACGACACTGAGCGGCGCGACAGGGGTACATGACGTCTACTTCGTGTTTACCGGCGATTCTCCGAGAAATCTTATGAAGATGGATTGGTGGGAATTCTCCGGCCCCGGAGCTGACGAGCAGACTACGGGCACTGTTTCAGCTGCAGCCCCCAAGAACAATGTATGGATTATCGCTGCCGCAGTAGCTGCCGTTGTTGCGGTTGCCGCCGTGATAGCGGTGGTCTTCTCCAAGAAGAAAAAGAAGAGCAAATAAAGTTGCCGATGTGTAACCGGCTGGTTTCGCAAAAGGGTAGCTTCATATCAGCATAACAAATCAGAGCCGTCCCCGGTTTTCAGTTTAGAAAGCGGGGCGGCTCTTTTTTTCGAACCTAATGATTGCTTGCCGCACGTTGTGTGCGTATGCTTTGCTTTTTGCCTGCGGCGTGAAATATGTGTGCGGAATGCGGCGGTAAATTAAATCGGAACAAATGCAACGGCTGCGTCGGAAGCGGAAGTGGGGTGTGCTGCACAGGCACGAAAAAAGCGGCGCAGTTATCAGCCACGCCGCTTTTATGAGATAATATCATGACATCCAATTTTTACTTTCCGGGTGAATCAAATTCGCTCAGCCTGAGTATTACATCGAGGTTGCCGTTTCTTGTCCTGATTTCGTCGAGCAGTTCCTTTCTGTCGCAGCTGTCCGAGAGGGTTACGTTGTACCTCAGCTCATACAAAGAGCCAAAATCGGTTGTGCGGATTTCGCGCAGGGTGTATTCCTCGGCATATTTTTCGAGGATGTCGTCAAACGCTCCCTCAAAGTTCAAATCCTCCGGTACTGCGATCTTCAGAACAAGATGATTGTTTCCGGGAACGCCGAAGCGGACGATTCCGAGCACAGCCATTATGATGCAGAGCACGACCGTCATTATGATGGTCATACCGTAGTAGCCCGTGCCGCAGCCTATTCCTATAACCAGTGAGAAAAGAAGACTTATTATGTCAGAGGTGTCCTTGGGGTAGCTTCTGATCCTGAGCAGCGCCAGAGCTCCACCAAGTGATATCGCGGTAGCTACATTTGAATTGATGATGACCGTCACTCCTGCCATAAGGGGAGAGAGAAGCACCATTGCTGCCGGAAATGTAGAGATATAGCCCTTGCTCTTGTGTGAGAATATGTATGTGATGCTCAAAAACATTCCGAGCACCAAAGAAAACGCGAGGCAGGTGAGCACGCCGGATACGGTCATATCCACTCCTGCGGCTGCCGGGAAAAGTAGTTCTTGCATGTATATAAAACCTCCGAAAAGAGTCTGGGATTACTGAATCTGCTTGTCCGCGCCGATTCGCGGAATCGGGGGAGCTGGTCTGTCCTTAAGGTGGAGGAAGTCGCTTCCTCGATATCGGGTGTACTCGTTACCGTACTTTGAAAAGCCGGACATATACACCTTGTTTTTTGACAGGATATCGCAAAACCACGCAGGTATTGCTCCGGAGAACTTTGTCTCCATAACAAGCTCGCCGTCGTCCAAAAGAGACTCGCCACGATCCTCGCAGAACAGGTCGAGACGATCCCGTCTTGTGATGATGTTGCCGTCGAAGGTAACGCGGAAGTCTGGGTCTGTACGCGAAAAAAGCGCCACTCTCTCATAGCTTAGGTATACCTTGGGCTTGACGTCGTACACTTTGAGGTAAAACTCGATTTCATCAAGCACCTGATTCACCATGTAGTCATCTGTTTTAGGCCTACAGCCGCAGCGTATAAACGCCTTTGCTTCGCCGTAGCTCATGGCCGCTCTTCTTTTGACTACCGTGCCCTTGATTTTTCTCTTGATTTCCAAAAATACCGGGTCGTCGTCAGAACGCGGGAGAAAATAGGCGCGGAGCCTCAGCTTTTCCTTAAACTTGGGATGCTGTACAGATCTGCGGATTATCCTGTTTGTGTCGCTGTCAAAGTATATGTTATACAGCCTGTAGGTGTTTCCGCCGGCACAGTAGCCGTCATACTCCATGCCGCGGTCAAGCAGCTCGTGAATGATACTTTTATACTGCTCAAAGGAGACTAAAAATTTCTTTTCACGGCGCTTAAAGGTCAGCTTTGCCAATTTATTCTCTCCTTTTCACATGGGCTGCACTTCTTGTATAATAACACATGAGGGGTACAAATTACAATAGCAAATTATGAATTTTCGGCAACAAAAAATCCACCCTCCCAAAGAGAATGGATTTTCCTCTGTAAAGCATACAGTAGCTGAGGGATTATTCCTCAACGGGAGCGCTTACAGGGCAAACAGAAGCGCAGTTTCCGCAGCTGATGCAGGTATCAGCGTCGATAACATACTTGTCGTCACCCTCGGTGATAGCGCTTACAGGGCACTGCTCTGCGCAAGCTCCGCACTTGATGCAAGCGTCAGTAATTTTGAAAGCCATCGTCCATTCCTCCTTGTTAAAGTTCAAGAGCTAAACTCTCTCGACTATTATGATACCATATATTTGAGAAAATGCAAGAGAATTTTTATCTCGAAACTCCTATTTTTAAGTTGAAAAGAATAGCCTGCTGTGATACAATGTAAAAGGCGTAAAATAGCTGCAAAGAACACGAAAAAGGAGCAGATATGGCAAAACGGGTATTTAGATGTGTCTTAGCGTATCTTAAGCGGCTTGACAAGAGCCTTATGCTGCTGACGCTTGTTTTGTGCGGGCTGGGGATTCTTTTGCTGTATTCTCTTTCTGTAAACAGCGAAACGCAGACCATCACCAACGCCACCGTCGACTCCGGCACCGTCAGGACGCAGCTGATGGCGATATGCGTAGGGCTTGGGGGGGCGCTGGTACTCGCGGGGCTTGATTACCGCTGGTTTGCAAAGCTGTGGTATATCTATATTCCGCTGACTGTGGGTCTGACTCTGCTGACGTTTACGGGGCTTGGCGCCTCGGGTCTTGCGGGAGCGGACGACAGGGCGTGGATAGACCTTGGATTTATGACCATTCAGCCTGCCGAATTTATGAAGCTTGCGGTGATACTGTCCCTGTCCTATCATTGCTATAAGACGAAGGAGTTTTTTAACAACCCGCTGAACATACTTCTTGTCTGCATTCACGGCGGTATACCGGCGCTTTTGGTAATGCTTCAGGGTGACGACGGAACAGCGATAGTATTCGTCACCATATTCATTGCTATTGTGATAGCTGCCGGACTGTCATGGAAGTACATATTGGGCGCGGCTGTTATCTCTCCGATAGCGTTTTTGCTGATGTGGAACTTCTATCTTCAGCCGGTGCACAAAAATAGGATCCTGTCTATAATTAACCCGGAGCGGTATGCAAACTCGGATCTTTTGTACCAGACCAACCATTCGATAATAGCGATAGGCTCGGGGCAGCTTACCGGAAAGGGACTTTTCAGCGGCGATTATTCATATGTTCCGCTTTGCCATAACGACTTTATCTTCTCCTACGCCGGACAGACGCTCGGCTTTATCGGCTGCGTGGGGATAGTCGTGCTTCTTGCGCTTTTGTGCATGAGGATTTTATTTGACGGCATACGAGCCTCCGACGAGCTGGGGCGGTTTATCTGCGTCGGAGTATTTGCCTATCTGATAACTCATTGCGTGCTCAATATCGGCATGACGGTCGGAGTGACTCCGGTAATAGGGATACCTTTGCCGTTTTTCTCGGCGGGAGGCTCCGCTATTCTCACCGCCACCGTATCGATAGGGCTTGTCTTAAGCGTGAGGTTCCACCACTCAAGATATGACAGCATATTTAAAAATAAGGCTTAAAATCACAACGGAAGGTGTATTAGTATGAGCAGCACGATAGAAAAAACTGTTACCGGCTTTGAGAGGCTTTACGGCGACAACGCAGAGCAGCGTCAGAGGTATAAAAGAATATCAGACGAGTTTACGGCAATGTTCTCACATGAGCCGAATAGGTATTTCTCGGCGTCCGGCAGGACGGAGGTAGGAGGAAACCACACCGATCACAATCACGGTCTTGTAATGGCGGCGGCAGTAAACCTTGACGTCATAGCCGCCGTCAGGGCGACAGACTCAAGCGTGGTAACAGTAAAATCTGAGGGCTTTGACGCGGACATAGTGGATATATCCGATTTGAGTGTGGTTGACAGCGAGAAAAACCATTCCGCCTCGCTGGTCAGGGGAGTGTGCGCAGGTCTCAAGGAGAGAGGATATCGCATAGGCGGCTTTGAGGCGTACACCACCTCCTCGGTTCTCAAGGGCTCAGGACTTTCCTCATCCGCGGCGTTCGAGGTTCTGATAGGGACAATAGTAAACCACTTATATAACGACGGGAGGATTTCTGCCGTTGAAATTGCTCAGGTAGCCCAGTACGCGGAGAACAAGTATTTCGGCAAGCCCTCCGGGCTTATGGATCAGATGGCGTCCTCGGTGGGAGGCTTTATCTCGATAGACTTTGAGGACACCTCCAAGCCGGTGATAGAAGCTATAGACTTTGACCCCGCCAAGCACGGCTATTGCCTGTGCATCATCGACACCAAGGGAAGCCATGCCGAGCTTACTCCCGAATATGCCGCGATACCGTCTGAGATGAAAGCTGTTGCGGGATTCTTCGGCAAGGAGTATCTGAGGCAGATAACCAAGCAGGATGTTTTGGACAATATAAATGAAATCAGAAAAAAGACCGGAGACAGAGCGGTGCTTCGCGCCTTGCACTTTTTTGACGAAAACGAAAGAGTACACAGTCTGTCGGCTGCGCTTAAAAGGGGCGACTTTGACGCGTTTTTAAGCTGCATCAACGAGTCGGGTCGTAGCTCCTACAGGTATTTGCAGAACGTTTACCCTTCGTCAATGCCCAGGGAGCAGAGCGTTTCGCTTGCGCTCTATCTATGCGAGCAGCTTCTCGGAGGAGAGGGCGCGTGCAGGGTTCACGGCGGAGGCTTTGCCGGAACTATACAGGCGTTCGTGCCGAGCGGCAGGCTGGATAGCCTCAAGTCAGGAATGGAAAGGGTCTTCGGAGAAGGCAGCTGCTATGTATTAAGTATTCGTCCTGTGGGAGGAACGGAAGTAACCTTATGAGAATGAGAAAAAAAGCGCACCTTGAAGAGCGTCTCGAAAAGTGCGTGGAGTCGGGCAGGCTTTTGATACTAAACTGCGAGGACAGAAATTTTGTCACCTCGGTAAAGACAAAGGAGTATCTCGATCTTGAGACCCTCTTTGGGAACAAAAACCCGATAGTCATGGAAATAGGCGCGGGAAAGGGGCAGTTCGCCTGTGAGCTTGCGGAAAGATATCCGAATATAAATATACTTGCTGTGGAGCGCACCGCGAACGTGATAGTAGAAGCGGCGGAGAAGGGAATCGCGCTCGGACTTAAAAATCTCATGTTTTTGCGCTGCGACGCCGAATATCTTGAAAAATTTATTCCGGACGGAGCGGTGACAAGGCTGTATCTGAACTTCAGCTGCCCGTTCCCTAAAAAGAGCTACGCCGCGCACCGCCTGACGCATCACAAATTTCTGAGAATCTATGACAAGCTTCTCGCCCCGGGTGCCCAGATACACCAAAAAACGGATAACCGCGAGTTTTTTGAATTTTCAATAGATGAGCTGTCAGGTTATGGCTTTACTCTTCAGAATGTATGCCTTGATCTTCACGCGAACGAGCCGGAGGACAACATCATGACAGAGTATGAAAAGCGCTTCACCGAGATGGGCAAGCCCATCTATCGGCTCGAAGCATACCTGAAAAGGTAATATGCGGATAAAGTAATCCGGTTCTTGAAAAAGCTTTTCAAGACCGGATTATTTTTTATCTATGCGGCGTCTGCGAGACCGGCGTCATTTGACGCGTCAAGCATATCCTCTATGAAAATCCCGTAGCCGCGGGTCGGGTCGCTGACAAAAACATGCGTGACTGCGCCGACAAGCTTGCCGTCCTGAATTATCGGGCTGCCGCTCATCCCCTGTATTATCCCGCCAGTAAGGCTCAGAAGCTCGGGGTCTGTGACCTTTATGACGATATTTTTGGTGGTCGCGCTTTCGCTCAGGTTTATCTTTTCTATTTCCACCTCGTACTCCTTTGGAGAGTTGCCGTCTATGGTGGCGAGGATTTTGGCGGGACCCGCTTTAACCTCCGACTTGAAGGCTATCGGGATAGCGCTCGCACCCGTGGCGGATGGGTAGTTCATTCTTCCGAATACGCCCTGGTCACAGTTCTTGACAATACTTCCGGCGGCGAGACCTGAGACGAATTTTCCGAACAGCTCGCCCGGACAGCCTCTTTCTCCCTTTTCGTAGCCGGTTATAGTTACGTCCACTATCTCACCGGAGCCCAAGGGCAGGGTTTTATAGGTGTCGCAGTCGGATATCGGGTGACCGAGGGCACCGTAGCAGCCGGTCGCCGGGTCGATGTAGGTCAAAGTGCCGACTCCTGCCGAGCTGTCCCTTATCCATATTCCCGCCTTATATGTTCCGTCCTGCTCGGAAAATACAGGGCTGAGTGAGACTGAAAATACATCGTTGTCCCGCATGACCTCTAATTCTATCTTTTCACCCTTTGAAGATGAGATGATATCCGATAGCTGGGAAGATGAGCAAAGCTTCTGGCCGTTTGCTGATACAATATTGTCCCCCGCGCAAAGTCCCGCCTCAACCGCGGGACAGACGCCGTCGGTCACATCCTGAACCTTTACCACCATTACACCGTCGGTCAAAAATTTGATTCCGACAGGCGTGCCGCCGGGTATCAATACAGGCGCTTCCGTCTTTGTTATGCTTGCGTCCTTTATTGGTATTACTCCGAACAGTTTCAGCTCGCCGTCTGTCTCACCGCCATATGCGGAGCTTGCCGAAACTGTCTCCTCCTTAGACTCGAGCGTGACGCGGAAAAGGCAGTTGAGGGTTCGGCTGCCGTTTTGCGAAACATAGTAGCCTTCCGGCAGAACCTGCGAGTAGTACCCAACTATCGCCATGATCGCGGTCAGAACCGCAAAAAGCGCTGCCGAAAAGCCTTTTATAAGAGCTTTCATGTTTATAACAAGTTCCTTTCTTCTTGTTTTCAGCATCTATTTTTTGCAGCTCTTTTCAAAATAACCGCATTTTTGTTCAAGCATTATTTTACTTGTAAAACTCATGCCTGATTAACAAAATCAAGAATAAATTTTTGAAAAAATGTCTCATAACTGCTTTTTATATTATATGCAGGTACGTCGGTGGCGGGTGAGATTTTATCGCCTGCTAAATGCAGTTGAATTTCAGATAAAACTGGAGTAAAATATAGTTTGTGATTAAGCGGGTGTTATTAGGCTGTAAAAATGCAGCGGCAAAGACCGGAGGGAAAGAAAAATGTGGCTTTTAGCGGCGGTAGGCTCGTCAGTTTTCGCGGGCTTGACTGCAATATTGGCAAAGTGCGGAATAAAAAAGACGGATTCTGACGTTGCGACCGCTCTTCGCACCATAGTCGTGCTGGCGTTCTCATGGCTGATGGTGTTTATCGTCGGATCGCAGGGAAGCATAACTCAAATCCCGTCAAAATCGCTTCTGTTTCTTGTCTTATCCGGGGCGGCTACCGGAGCGTCTTGGATATGCTATTTCAAGGCTCTGTCTATGGGAGATGTCAACAAGGTAGTACCTATTGACAAGTCGAGCACCGTGCTGTCGGTTTTACTGGCTATAATTTTGTTTGGAGAAACTGAGATCCTTTGGGTGAAGCTCATCGGCACTGCGCTGATAGGCATCGGCACTATACTGATGATCGAAAAGAAGAAGGGCAGCGTTAAGTCGGAGGGCAATGTATATATCTTATATGCAGTTGGCTCGGCAGTCTTCGCGGCGCTTACTTCGATACTCGGAAAAGTGGGCATAACTGGGGTGGAGTCGAATCTCGGCACCGCGATAAGGACAGGAGTTGTCCTTGTCATGGCGTGGGTCATAGTGCTTATAAAGAAAAAAACTCCTAAGCTCAGGTCACTGGATAAAAAAGAGCTTGTATTCCTCTTCTTCTCCGGTATATCTACCGGCGCGTCATGGCTCTGCTATTATTACGCGATTCAAAACGGAGTTGTAAGCATAGTAGTCCCTATAGACAAGCTGAGTATACTTCTGACGGTCGCGTTTTCATATATATTCTTTAAGGAAAGGCTCGGAAAAAAAGCGCTTATCGGGCTTGTGATGATGAGCGTCGGCACGCTCGGAATGGCGGTATTCTCGTAAGGTGTAAAAATAAAGCGAGATCAAAGCAAAAGCCGTTTGGCTCCAGCGTATCCGGAGCCAAACGGCTTTTTATAAGTAATCTATTCATGCTCTGAGGATCTTTTCAAGCACTTTACCCTGTGCAAGCTCATCCACGAGCTTGTCAAGGTACCTTATCTCCCGCATGAGCGGCTCTTCTATCTCCTCAACTCTCACGCCGCATACCGTTCCCCTGATCATTTTGCGACCGGGGTTTGGGTTCGGCGCTTTTTGAAAGAACTCGCCGCAGGTACTGCCGCTCGAGACTGCGTCCGATATTTCCTCAGTGGTATAACCGGTCAGCCAGCAGATGATTCTGTCCACTTCGTCCTTGGTTCTGCCCTTTCTTTCAGCCTTTGCCACAAGAAGGGGATATACTCTTCCGAGCGGCATGGAGTAGATCTTATCAGAGCTCATGCGGCTGCTCAAGCGTATCCTGCCTCCAGGTTCTGCAAAGCCTGTTCATAAGCGGAAGATATGAGATAATGAACGCGGCGATTCCAAAGCCGAACGCAGCCTTTCTTTTCTCCTTCGGGATCAGCATCCCTGCTATCATTCCGGCAGATAGAAGGCAGATCTTCAGCAGGAGCAGTACCTTCCAGTCGCTCTCCCGGCAGTATTTGTTTGCAACATGAATGAGTTTCATTTTCGTTCCTCCTTTGGATTAACACCTTTTCTCGGTTATTGCTGCTCCGATGTCTTGCCGTATCCGGCGTGGGATGCTTCTGACGGGCAGGCTATCTTCACCAGCTCTTCTATCATCCTGTGCAGTAGCTGCGCCTGCTCCGATTTGGAGGCAGTGTAATATACCTCCTTGCCCTCTCTCCTGCTTACGATGAGTCCCGCCGTTTTGAGCTGCCTGAGGTGATGCGAGACCGCGGGACTGCTCATTCCCATCATTGCAGACAAATTTATCACGCATTCCTCGCAGTGGCATAGCAGCCAGAATATTCTTATTCTGCTGCCGTCGTCAAGCTGCCTGAATATTGCGGAAAGGGTTTGAAAGTTTTCTGAGTTCGGCATATTATTCAGTTCCTGCTCTATCGACTGCCCATGATCATGCGGAAGTGTAAATTCTGACATTTTGTCCGTTCCTCCGGTTAAATTGAGGTGGGTTATTTTGCGTGACGGCAATTAAAATAACCTTTTAAATTATTATAGCATAAATTTATCCGATGTAAAACACTTTATTGCGAAAATATATTATTTTTATCTTCGATATATCTGCATAGCTATTGTGATTTGTGAAAAAACTGGTATAATGATGTTATGGATTGCGGCAAACTGTTATTGGAAAGGAGAGCAAAGGTGTGGCGGATATGGAAACCTGCGCTAAAACAAATGGCACCGGAACGAAAATAGGTCTTGTCTGCGAGGGCGGGGGAATGAAGTGCGTTTACGGCGCGGCCGTGCTCGACCGCTTTATTGACGACAACATAGGCTTTGAATATTGCATAGGAGTGTCCGCAGGAACGGCAAATCTCGCCTCATACCTTGCGGGACAGCGCGGAAGAAATCGCAGGTTCTATACCGAGTACCTTCACCAGCCTTACTACTATGGGCTGAGGAGCTTTCTCAGGAGCGGGGATCTATTTGGGCTGAAATATATATACGGAGACCTGAGCAATTCGGACGGGCTTGACCCCTTGGACTACGATGCGATGATGATGAATCCGGCGGAGTTTGAGCTTGTCGCGGTGAATGTATCGACCGGAGAGGCGGTGTATCTGAACAAGTCCGACCTTAAGCGGGACGACTACAGGGCGATAATGGCGTCCTGCGCGATACCTGCGGTTTGCAGACCGGTGGAAATTGACGGAGTGTCCTACTGTGACGGTGGAATGGCGGTGTCGATTCCTGTGGACAGGGCCTTTGAGAAGGGCTGCGATAAGCTTGTAGTGATATTGTCAAAGACCAGGGATTATGTAAAGCAGCCTCAGAAGCATCGGGCATTGTATTCGTTCAGGCTCCGCAAATACCCAAAGGTCGTTGAAATGATAGATACAAGGCATGAGCGGTACAACAAAAACTTTAAGCAGGTATTTGAGCTTGAGCGGCAGGGAAAGGCGTTTGTTATAGCTCCAAGCCGCAGACTTGATGTTACCACCTATTCAATGGACGAAAAGGCAGAAAAGGAGCTTTACCAGCTCGGTCTTGATGACTACGAGAGGGTAAGAGACGGCTTGCTGAGTTTCCTTAGGAGCTAAGAGCCCTTTATAACCGTGTGGTTTTAGTGCGGATTCGGGCGCATGCTGGATGCAGCGTGCGCCCGCGTATTATTTTTAAAGATTTTTAAAAAAACGGTTGACAAACAAAAGTGAAAGGAGTATTATAAGAATACAGTTAAACGAGTGCTTAATTGTTTATTTATAATAATAACTCATGAACATGCAAAGGAGATATAGACATGAAGAAGACCTACAAAATCGAAGTTGACTGCGCAAACTGCGCCAATCTTATGGAAAGAGCCGCATGCAAGATAAACGGAGTAGACAAAGCCGTGGTCAACTTTATGACCCAGAAGATGACCGTCGAGTTCAAGGACGGCAGCGAGCCGAACGGCGTGATGGATGACGTGGTGAAGGCGTGCAAGAGGATAGAGCCGGACTGCGAGATATATTTATAGGATATATCGCTCGCAGGTCAGCGCATAGGCGGCGGGTTATCCTTTGAATTAAATTTTTTCAGTGTGATTTTAATATAAATTTCGGGGGCTTGCGTGCTTTGGCGGCTTTGGCGCATTTAAGGCGCGCCTGAGCGGCTTTAATGAGCTTGAAGCCTCAGCGGAAGGTGGGCTTTGATGAATTATCAGGAAATCATCGTAGACGGGCTGATTGCTGTCATTGCGATTCTGGCGGCAGGACTGCTGATATCGGGAAATAGAGCCGGCAGCTCAATGACTAAGAAGCAGAAAGTGATGCTCGTCAGGATTCTTGTATCCGATTTGTGGCTCTTCGGGCTGCAGCTTGTGGGCTCAGAGGTATTTGAGGCTATGGGAGAAGCGGGGAGATGGGTTCGCCTCGGTCTATATCTCTGCGACTATCTGATAATCGGCGGCGACATACTTAAAGAAGCGTTCAGGGGAATAATCAGAGGAAGAGTTCTCGACGAGAACTTTTTGATGGCGGTTGCCACCGTCGGAGCCTTTGCCTTGGCTATTTACGAGAACGGCGACTACCTTGAGGCGATAGCCGTCATGCTGTTTTACCAGGTGGGCGAGTGGTTTCAGAGCTACGCGGTGGGCAAGAGCCGCCGCAATATAAGCGAGCTTATGGATATTCGTCCTGACTACGCAAATATAGAGTCTGACGGCAATCTTATTCAGGTAGATCCGGACGAGGTTGCGATAGGCAGCATCATAGTGGTTCAGCCGGGTGAGAAGGTGCCTATTGACGGTATAATCGAGGATGGCTCTTCCACACTCAACACCGCCGCGCTTACCGGCGAAAGCCTTCCTAAGGAGGTCGGCGCTGGAGACGAGGTAATAAGCGGCTGCATAAACATGACCGGCGTCCTCAGGATAAAAACCACAAAGGAGTTCGGCGAGTCTACGGTATCAAAGATACTTGATCTGGTGGAGAACGCCACCTCGAGAAAGTCGAGGTCAGAGAACTTTATTTCCCGCTTTGCGAGGATTTATACCCCGGCGGTTTGCATAGCGGCGGTCGCGCTCGCGGTTCTGCCTCCTATATGGAACATTCTCATAGCAGCCCAGCCGGCGGCATGGGAAACATGGGTCTACCGTGCGCTTAGCTTCCTGGTGGCAAGCTGTCCCTGCGCTTTGGTAATCAGCATACCGCTCAGCTTCTTTGCAGGAATAGGCGGTGCGAGCAAGGAGGGTATACTCGTAAAGGGCTCAAACTATCTGGAGACTCTATCTAAGACAAGGATAGTTGTTTTTGACAAGACCGGAACACTTACCAAGGGTGTCTTTGAGGTAAATGGGATACATCACAGCGAAATAGAAGACAGGAAGCTGGTAGAGTACGCCGCGTTGGCTGAAAGCTCCTCGTCCCACCCTATAAGCAAGAGCCTTCAGCGCGCATATGAGGCTGACGGCGGAGTTATAGACAGAAGCCGTGTGTGTGACATCAGGGAGATAAGCGGAAACGGAGTTACAGCTACTGTTGACGGGCATAAGGTAGCTGCTGGTAACTCAAGACTTATGGACTCGCTCGGAGTAAAATATGTAGACTGCCACTCGGTCGGAACGATCATCCATATGGCGATAGACGGCAGCTATATGGGTCACATAGTCATTTCGGATATAATAAAGCCTACCGCCGAGGAGGCAATAAAGAGGCTTCGTTCAGCGGGCGTCAAAAAGACTGTAATGCTCACCGGAGACTCAAAGAAGGTCGCCCAAAAGGTCGCGGCATCGCTCGGAATAGACGAGGTTCACGGCGAGCTGCTGCCGGCAGACAAGGTGTCTTTGGTGGAAAAGCTGCTTGAGTCAAAGCCGGAAAGCTCAAGGCTCGCCTTTGTAGGTGACGGAATCAACGATGCTCCGGTGCTCGGAAGAGCGGACATAGGTATAGCTATGGGAGCCATGGGCTCTGACGCGGCGATAGAGGCTGCCGATGTAATACTCATGGACGATGACCCGATGAAGATATCCAAGGCGATAAAAATCTCCCGCAAATGCCTTGGCATAGTGTATCAGAACATCGTCTTTTCGATAGTTATAAAGCTCGGCTGCCTCGCCTTGGTGGCTGTCGGTCTTGCCAGCATGTGGCTTGCGGTGTTCGCGGACGTTGGAGTAATGATATTGGCGGTATTTAACGCGATAAGGGCGCTGTTCGTCAAAAAGCTGTAAAGCGGTAATTACAGTACCCGCAATATAAAAGACGGTATCCTTCTTTGGACACCGTCTTTTGTTATTCGTGCGCAAATTTATAAGAACAGATGCCTGCCGCTTGTAGCTGTACATATACTCCGTCTGTCTAAGAGGTCTATCCTTCCCTACATAAAAATATATCCACGGCAAACCAAAATGATTTCCGCGGATATGCGTTGGATATTCCTGATTTTAGTTTTATATTACCTGACTGCCGCCTCGGTGGTTTTGTTCCTGCTTTTAGCTTTGAACGGCACGAGCCCGGTTCTGTCCAGCGCCACCATAATGAGCGGGATAAGTATGAGCTGAATGATAATACCGGGTATGGCGGTCAGGAACGCTCCGGACAGGAAGACGCTGAGGGTAAACGGGCTGTCGTCGAAGCCGAGCATGAGCGTTCTGGCTATTCCCCATACCGCCCGTCCGGCAATCATTGCGGTTATCATGCAAAGATAAACGGTTTTAACCGATTGGCTGCGCACCCGCTTGTACAGAAATCCGGTGACGAATGCGTATGCGGCGAGCTCAAACGCCATGCCGACAGCCGACGGAAAGAAGGGAGGCATGGTGAATATCGCGGAGCGCATCAGCGGGAGAATGAACGCCATCGGCGTGGCGAACTCCCAGCCGCAGATGAGCGCGCACAAAAATACCGGTATGTGCATTGGAAGAAGCATGTTGCCTATCTGCGGAATTTGTCCGGTGAGAAACGGAAGCACAAGCCCTATGGCAAGGAACATGGCGGTGAGAGTGAGGCTCTTGAGATTGTTCTTCATTTAAGGCTCCTTTGGATCGTGTATGTCACAGCCATTGTAACATAATTTCAGCCAGAGTGCAAGCCTGCCGAAGCTACTGGTTCATGCTTTCCTTGACTATGGCTATAACGTCCTCGCGACTAAGGATCTTGTAGCCGCCGGTCATGATGAGGGTGCTGTCCGCGATTCCCTCGAGCATGTCAGGGGTCACGCCGAGCTCGGAGGCGTTCATCACAAGACCCAGCCTGCGCATATACTCTTCCATTTTCGTCAATCCCTCGCTTGCGATTTCCTCATCGCTCTTGCCGTCCGGGCTTACGTTCCATACGTTTATGGCATAGCGCTTGAATTTCTCAAGCCCGTAGGGCATGATGTGCCTGTAGTACGGAATCGAGACAGCCGAGAGAGTCATGCCGTGGGTGGCGTCGGTGTGCGCGCCGATCGCCTGACCTATCATGTGCACCTCCCAGTCGGTGGTCTTTCCCTTGGCGACAAAGGTGTTCAAAGCCCATGTGGCTATCCACATGATGTTGCTCCTCGCCTCGTAATCGGTGGGATTATTTACCGCGACCTCGGAGCTGTGTATCAGAGACTTGAGAAGCCCCTCCATTACATAGTCGGAGGTGTTGTCGTCGGTGCCGGAGAAATACTGCTCAAGGATATGGCTCATGATGTCGAACAAGCCGGCTATCATCTGCTTTTTGGGGAGCGTATAGGTATAGACCGGGTTGAGAATTGAGAATTTCGGCATAACGTTGTCCCCGAAGACATGACCTATCTTGAGCTTTTGCTCAGGATTTGTGATTACCGAGCCGCCGTTCATCTCGGAGCCAGTTCCGGCCATTGTGAGCACGCATCCGACCGGAATTATCCTGTTGTCGACGTCCTCCATCTTGAGGTAATACTTTTCCCATGGGTCGGTGTCGCAGTACGCTGAGACGGACACCGCCTTGGAGTAATCGCAGACGGAGCCTCCGCCGACCGCCAAAATCAGATCCGCCTTTGAGTCGCGGGCAAGCTTGCAGCCCTCGTAGAGCTTTTGCACCGTCGGATTGGGCATTACTCCGGAGTCCTCTGTGACCGCTTTGCCGCACTCTTCGAGTATCGACATCACCTTGTCATAGATGCCGTTTTTCTTTATCGAGCCTCCGCCGTAGACTAAAAGGACGTTTTTGCCGTACTTTGGCAGCTCCTCATAAAGACCCTTGAGAGAATCCTCCCCGAAATAGATTTTTGTGGGATTAGAGTATACGAAATTTCCTAACATGGTTTTCCTCCTAAGCGCTTAAAGAATTATAGTATTTATAATACTGCCGTTCTGAAAAATATGCCGTTTTGTTTGGGCGCTCACAGTCTGCCGTACTGCTCGTCGTCTACCGGCTCCAGCCACTCGTTTGACGCTCCGGGAGCAGGGATTTCAAGAGCGATGTGCGTGAACCACTCGTCCTTTGAGGCTCCGTGCCAGTGCTTTACCTCAGGCGCAATGTACACCACGTCTCCGGGATGGAGCTTTCTTGCCTGCTCATTCCACTCCTGGTACCAGCCCTCGCCGTCTGTGCATAAAAGCACCTGACCCCCGGCGTGGTGGATGTGCCAGTTATTGCGGCACCCCGGCTCGAAGGTGACGTTATAGGCGCCTACTCCCTTGGTGTTGAGCGGCTTGAGGTAGCTCTTGCCGGTGAAGTACTGTGAGAACGCGTCGTTAGGCTCGCCCAGACCGAACAGAGAGTCGCTTGGAGCGTCAGTCGCCTCGTCTGCGTACGCCTCTCTTACCATAGGAAATACCGCCCATGCGTTCGGCCAGCCGACATAAAACGCGATATGGGTGATTATCTCGACCATTTCAGTCTTGGTTACGCCGTGGTTCCTGGCGTTCTGGATATGATACCTGAGCGAGCTGTCGGTTATGCCCTTTGAGATCAGGGCAACCACGGTTATAACCGAGCGGTCTCTTAGGGACAGTTTGTCCTCCCTTGACCACACCTCTCCGAAAAGTACGTCGTCGTTTAGCTCAGCGAACTTCGGGGCGAGGTCGCCGAGCCCGTTTCTCCCTGCTGTCTGTTTTATCATGGATAATATTCCTCCTTGAAGCTTGGTCTCGTATAAATCAAGTTATCTTTATCACGCTCTTGGGTCTCGAAGCGAGAATGTGGCGCTGATAGCGCCGTCTCCCAAGGCTTCCTCCCAGCCTCCAAGCTCCGTTATTCTTCCCAGCCTTGTGTAGCTCCATGAGTTGTTGCCGTAAAACATCACTATCTGGTTTCCCTGATATAAGACTATGTCTCCCGGCTCGGTAGAGGTCTGGGAGTTGTCAGTCGGCAGCTCTTGACCAAGGTGACCAACCTTTTCAAATCCGCCGTAGTCATCCATACTGATTGTCAGGTCACCGCCGGCAAGCAGCTCCCTTAGTGCATCCGCGCCGCTGCCCGAGGCAAACTCGGCGGGGAATGTGACACCATCTACAGTTACATAAAATACGCTGCTGTTTTTCATTGAATCCTCCTCTATGGTGGTTTCGGTATTTTCGGCTGTTACGGTTACTGAGGTTTGTTCTGAGCTTCCTTGGGAGACCTGAGGCTCATTCGTTGAGACGGAAGCAGTTGACGCCAAAGTAGTCGTCGCGGCGTCCTTCATAGCTTTCTCGCCGCAGGCGGAAAGCGTTATCGCTGTGAAAACAGCGATTATAACGGCTGCAAATCTCATTTTCGCCTACGCTTTCTGACCGGTTACAATGATCTCGCCCTTTGCCTTTTCGTCGTCAAGTATGATCTCGCCGACCTTGGGGAGGATGATTTTTCCGGAGTAAGGGTTCTTGACGCTTATGACGGGCGTTGTGATAGTCGCCTCGACGTCGCTCTTCTCGAAGGCAAGGTCGGTATTTTCCATGCTGCAATTTATCAGCTTTAAGCCCTTGCAGTAGCAGAGCGGCTGAGTGCCGGATATTGCGCAGTTTTCAAAAGTGACGTTCTCACAGTACCACGCGAGGTATTCTCCCTTGACGACCGAGTTCCTTACCGTCACGTTTCTGGCGTGCCAGAAAGCGTCCTTGGTGTCAAAGCGGCAGTTATCGAAGGTCGAGTTTTCTATGTACTGGAATGAGTATTTGCCCGTGAAGTCGACGTCTTTGAAGTTCAGATTCTTTGAGCGGAGCATAAAGTACTCGCTTACTGCCGTGCAGTTCTCCATTGTTATATCATTTGAAAACCAGCCAAACTCAGGCGAGACTATGTCGCAGTTGCGGACGGATACATAAGAGCACTCCCTTACAGCTTTTATGCCGTGCATCTTTGTGCCTGCTATTTCTATGTGGTCTGAATACCACAGAGCCGCTCGGCACAGCTCGGTCATCTCGCTGTCATGTATCTTAAGACCATGGTCGTGCCAGAACGGGTAGCGAAGGTTAAAAAAGCAGTGCTCGGTCTCAATGTTGGAGCCCTCCTTGAAGGCGCTTTCGCCGTCCGCCGGACCGTCTATGGCGCAGTCTATGAGTTTTACATTCTCAGCGCCGTACAGGGCGCGTTCTTCGTCAAAGCTTTTATTTGAAATCACAGTCATGTTTGTTGTCCTCCCGTATTATAATGACAGAGCTTGAAATCTATCTGTTATGCAATTACGCACAAGCCTATTCCTTCGTCGATTCTTCGCTCTTTTTGATAAGGTAAATGAGGTAGTCAAGGCAGTCTATCTGTTTTTCCCTCAGGTGCACATGCTCCAACAGGCTGTCCCGCTTGGCGGACAAAAGCTTAAGCTGTTCGCCGACCTTCCCGCATTCCCAGCAGTCAAGATATTTCTCAATATCCTGCCGGTCAAATCCCGCAGCCTCAAGGTTGAGTATGAGGTCGGACGGCGATATTTTGTCCTTCACGGCAGCCTCACTCCCTTCGATCAGTGATATTGTGGTTTGGCTTAATCATTGCCGGTATCTACTGATATCAGTATAGCTCTTTATTTTCATTATATCAAATACTTATATTAAATAGATATCTATAGTATTTAGCTATGCTTAGACAAGCTCTGATGCGCAACTGTATATTTATTTCCTATTGTATCCGGATTTATATAGTTGAAATCAATATAAACAAGTGATATAATTTTTAAAAACAGTAAAACGGAGAGGACAATATGGAAATCAGGGTACTGCAATATTTTTTGGCTGTTGCAAGGGAGCAGAGCATATCCTCCGCGGCGGAATCGCTGCATCTATCTCAGCCGACGCTCTCCACACAGCTCAAGGCTCTTGAGGAGGAGCTCGGAAAGCAGCTTCTGATAAGAGGTACAAAGGGCTCCCGCAGGGTGCTTCTCACAGAAGAGGGAATGCTGTTAAGAAAGCGTGCCGAGGAGATCACCGAGCTTGTTCGCATTACCGAAAGGGAGATATCCTGCTCGGACGATGTCATTGCGGGAGACGTCTATATAGGCACCGGCGAGTCGGACATGGTGAGAATATTCGCCAGAGCGGCAAAAAGCCTGCGTGAAAAGTATCCGGACATACATTGCCATATGCTCAGCGGAAACGCGGAGTTTGTCAAGGATTACCTTGACAGAGGACTTGTGGATTTCGGGGTGGTATACAGTCAGGTGGATACCGGGATTTACAGCTCGGTAAAGATTCCGATCCGCGACAACTGGGGAGTGCTGATGAGAAAGGATTCTCCGCTGGCAGCTTTGGATAAGATTACTCCCGGAGATCTTTCTGATAAGCCGCTCATTGTACCGGCGCAGAAATCGGACGACTGGCAGATGGCGAGCTGGTTCGGCGCGGATGCCCAAAGGATGGATATCGTAGCCACATATAATCTTGTGTTCAACGCCTCACTGATGGTGGACGAGGGACTCGGGTACGCGATATGCTTTGACAAGATAATAAATCTGAGCGGCGATTCAAGGCTTTGCTTCAGACCGCTGTCGCCTGAAATGAAGGCGGAGGCGTCGGTCATCTGGAAAAGGTACAAGGTCTTTTCAAAGGCGGCGCAGAAGTTTATAGACGAGGTACAGCAGTGCTGCGAGATAAAGCTGTCCGGGCAATAGCATAAATATTCGTAAAAAAACCCGGGGGATATACCCCTGGGTTTTTTTTAATCATATCAGACGGACAATTCCGTAAGCTTACTTTACAAGCTCATCGTCGAATTTCACATAGTCAAAGTCCGCGTAGCCTCCGGTCTCCTCCGTGGCAAAGGTAAACAGACCAAAGCGATAGCCCATGAAGTCGGGCAGGTCATATACCATTTGCAGTTCTTCGCCGATAAGGGTCCAGTCGTCGTTTTCATTGAACCTGTAATAGAAGTATGCTTTATCAACCCTGTCGTTAAAGTCGGCGTCAATCCTCAGATATACCCTGTCTACGCCCTCTTCTATCTTTACCATTGCGCAGTCTCTTCCGTTTGAGTCGTCTTTGGCGTCAGCCTTGTGCATGACGATATATCTTTCGCCTCTGAACACCGTAACTCCGACATATCCGTACTGATTCTGGAATATAGTCAAGCCTGCTACATCGCCCTCCTTGAGGTTTTCAAACTCGATCGCGGTTTCTGCAGCCGACTGAGGACCTATGGTTCGGACGGTAACTGTATTCTTGGCGTTTCTTATATTCTGGCTGATATAGCCGGTGGTAAGCCGCAGATATCCCTTGCGCTCAGTCAGCGACCAGTATCTGTTGTCAGGGTTATGGTTCCACTGCCACTGAAGAGCAAGCTGTGAACCATTGTAGTCGTACTCGCCGTTACCCTTTGAGCCGTCCCACTCTGTGTCATATGGGCGGTAGTTTTCCTCATAGTTGTCGAAATCGTCGTCGTGTATCAGTGCCTTAACGTCATAGTCGTCTATCGGCTTGTCGTAGGTAAGCTGCATGTAATTTTGTCTGAAAGCGTCGTCTCCTCCTACCTTTGTTCCCATAATGGGCCAGTCCTTGTCCTCACCCTCGGTGCCCCACACGAAGGGCGCAAGGCAGGGGATTCTTCCGACCGCTCCGGTATCCTGGAACAGGTAGCAATAGCCGCCCTCGTCAGAAAGCTCGACAATTCCGCCCTGAGCCACTCCGGTCGAGGCGTATGGCTTGTTGCCGTCCTCGTCCTCTATATCGCCGTTGAATACCTTTTTGCATTCCCATTCTCCGCCTTCGTCCCATCTGCCTCTGGCGTCAAGGCTTTCGGCTCTCCAGCAGATTTCCTGACGCTGCCAGGCAACGCCCTGAATGCAGAAGATGTAGTAGTATCCGTTGCGTCTGTAAACGTGGACGCCCTCGCCCCACAAGCCTCGCTGCGGATTTTCATAGTTGGTGCAGTGGAAAAGGGTGACCTCATCGCCGAGACTTACGGTATGCTCCTCGTAATCGACATACATTTCACGGTAGCACATGTCGTGAATGGCGTCTATTCCGGTGTCCTTGGAGTAGAAGATGTATTTCTTGCCGGATTCCTCGTCGAAGTAAAGTCCCGCGTCGTAGCATTTTACCTCCGCGGTGGTCTTGTACCACTTGCCCTTTTCTATGTCGTCTGTCATATAAAAGTAGGATTTTCCGGTAGACTGGCTGCTGAAAGTGAGGAAGAACCAGCCGCTTGCTTCGTCATAGCGAAGGCTGGGAGCCCATGAGCCCCATTGATAATCGCTTCTGCCGTTCTTGAGGGCGAAGTTATCCTCCTCGCTCAGGATGTTGTAGACGTAATTTATAGTCTCCCAGTTTACAAGGTCATACGAGCGCATTATCGGTACTCCGGGACACATATGCATCGTTGTGGACGCCATATAGAAGACGTCGCCGACCTTTATGATGTCCATGTCCGGAACGTCTGCATATATTAACGGATTGCTGTATGTTCCATCTCCGTTGTCCGCTGAAAACGCCTCGTTGTACACGTAAAGCTCCTCCTCAACTATTTCGTCCGCATCATTTGAATTGTTTTTGACATTGTCATTTTCCTGACCGCAGCCCACCAGCGAAAGGATTAACGAGGCTGCAAGGATTGAACATAAGATTTTTCTCATAATTCCCTCGTTTTCCAAGCTAAATTACTTGTCAAACCTAAACCAGTTTAGGTTGAATACCGAATTGAATTTAATGTAAACGTCGTGTGTCCCCGTCACCGCCTCGCCGTCGACCGTCTCAACAGCAAAGGAATCGGTGATATAGCTGTCCCATGAGCCGTTTCCGGCGGCGTTAGCGCTTACTATAATCGGCCCGTCAATGCTGTCTATTCTGACCTCAGCCACTGAATTCTGCTGAGAGGCGTGACGCATTGTGAAGGCAGAAACGCCGTCGCCGAAGTTTACTCCGGAGTATTTTACCCAGTCTCCCGCAACAACATAGCCCAGATTCATGTCGCCGTGGTCGTCTTTCGTAGTCTCCGCAGTTACGCTGCCCTGCTTTTCGTTGTAGGATTCCGCCTCAATGGTGTCGCCGGGATTTCTCGAGATGAGGCTGAAGCTTGTAAACTCTATATCACCGTCAAGCAGGAAAGTAAGCTTAAAGCTTGATTCGGATACTGAACTCAGATCAATTACAAGCTCTTCGTCGCGGTACTTGCCGTCCTCCGAGGGAGACAGGGCTATCTCTCCGACCTTGACTCCGTCGGTTCCGCCGAGGAGAACTTCTACCTTTCCGCTTGAGCTTCCGGAGAATCTCGCGGTGAGATTTTCCGGAACGGACTGACCGCAGTAGATATTATAGGTGGCGTAGGCGTCGGTTCCGCTTTCCGATACTATCATGTCTGTTCCGTCGTCAGGGCAGGCGGTAACCGACACGCCTTGGGAGTAAGCATAGTTGTTGGTGCTGAAGCCTGTCGAGGCTGAAGTGGCGACAGTGGATATCTTTTCGCCATTCGCTGCCTTTATTTCCATTGCGAAAGGTCCGGTCAGATCCTTTTCATAGTTTTTGGGCAGGCTGACAACCAGCCCATAGGCTGTTTGCTCAAAGTCAAGTTTCTCGCGCTTTGAGCCGTCGATAAGAGAAACAGATTCTATTTCCTGCTCAAATTTTGCAGTGCTCAGCGTGGATATAGTGACCTCCGCGCTCTGAGGAGCAGCCATTACAATGGCGTATAAAGAGGTTGAATCCTTGCTTCTTGTAAATCTTATGTCCTTGTCGGTAAAGCTGTAGCTGTCGTAGCTGAGCCCTGTGGGACCCTCTCCGAAGGTCACCCATGGTCTTGTGGCGTAGATGGCGTCGCCGTAGGTATCAAGCCATTCTCCGATTGCCTTAAGTGTTTTGACAGCTTCGTCGGGAATTGTTCCGTCAGCCATGGGTCCTACGTTGAGCAACAGGTTTCCGTTTTTGGATACGACGTCTATGAGAGCCTTGATACAGTCCTCAGACGAACGGAACACTTCGTCCTGAGTATATCCCCACGATTTGGTACCTATAGAGGTATCCGTCTGGAAGGGAATAGGGTTGATTTGAGCAAGCGAGGAGCGTTCCTTGTTAAACACTGCCTCCGACGGCAGGAAGCCGCCCTCCTTGTAGTTGCATACAACTCCGTCGGGATTTGTTACCTTTGCCTGATTGTAGAAGTTTGCAAGCATGAGGTATCTGTTGGCGTCCTCGAGATTGTCGTAGGGCGCGTAATTGATGCCGTAGTCGTAGTAGATGATATCCGGCTGGTACTTGTTGATTATTTCCATTGAGATGTCATACCATTTTCTTATATGCCAGTCGGAATTGAGCTGACCGTCGCCGTACAGCTCGTCAGGCGTGTTATCGGTCTCCTTTATATCCGCGCCTTCGGGAGCCAGATCCTCGTCAAAATATCCATCGTTTTCGGCGAAATGGTTTGAGATTCCGAATTTCATGCCGTTTTTCGTAACTGCCTCTTTGAGCTGGGCTATGTAGTCCATTCCGGCGTTGTTGACTGAATTGTAGGTTACCTGAACATCGGAATCGTAAAGAGCGTAGCCGTCGTGATGTATTCCGACGGGCATGACGTATTTTGCGCCGGCTTCGCTGAACAGCTCCGCCCACTGCTCCGCCATATTGTTTTCATCGAACGATTTCAAGCCCTCGGCAAACGCAGGTATAAACTGCTTGTAGCCATATCCCTCTCCCTGGGACACGTCTCCGTAGGTCTCCTTGTTGTATTCGTATACCGGAGTTCCTCCCCACGTTGTTCCGCCGGGAATGTACATCCATTTCGGATACCATTCGTCTCCGTAGGCGGGGACTGAGTATACGCTATAGTGGATGAAAATGCCGAATTTCGCGTCACGGTACCATTCAGGAACGGTATAATCGCTCAAAAGCTCCTCAATATTACTTTCGGAAAGTGGTTGGCTGTACATCTGACCAGCTCCTTGTGTTTTGTTCTTTGTTGTTACTTCCTTCTCTGAGTTCTCGGTATTGCCGCAGGCGTTCAAGGATAACATTGCCGCGGTCAATGCAAAAAGCAGAATTGTTTGAAGCGGTTTTTTCATCTTAGTCAGATCCTTTGACAATATAATGCGTCATAAGTAATGACAATTTCAGTGTATAACAGCCTATATGCTTAATCAATGCAAATTAACGACATAAATTTGTGAGTATTGACGTAAATTTATAACTGTGATATGCTGTGTTCAGCAGAATGAGAGGAGTAATGAAAATGTCTGAGCTTTACACGGAAAAATTCTCGGCAAAGTCGTTCAGTATTATCAAGGGAACATTCTACCGTGATTTTCCCGGGCATACTCACGCAGCAAACTGTTATGAGCTGCATTACATTTTGGACGGCAGAGGGGAGCTGATCACAGACGACGGGACATTTCGCCTCAGGAAAAACGTCGTTTATGTGACCGGACCGAATTTATATCATATGCAAAAGACATATTCGGATAATCCGATGTGCGAATACTGCATATTTTTTGAGACCCTTGAGCAAACGAAGGATATTTTCCTGAATATTTTTTTCTCACAGAATTTTTGGATCGGGAGGAGCAGCCGGAAAATAAAGAAGTTGTTTGATGATATTTACCTTCTTCATAACAAGGGAACGCTGTACCACTCCCGCCAGGCGGCACTTTTGATGCAGATGCTGCTTTTTGAGCTTGCCGGAATATATCAGCCACAGATAACAAGGCTGCCGAATAGGACGGACATAAGTGTTACCAATGACGTAATCGTGACAGAGAGCTTCTTTTTATTCAATTTAAAAAACCTTACGCTTGGCTCACTGTCTGACGCGCTCGGCATGAGCGAACGTCAGACACAGAGGATGCTTATAAAAAATTATGGCAGAAGCTTCAGAAAAAAGAAGAAGGAGGCGCAGCTTGAACATTCCAAAATGATGCTCAGGGATGAAAACTGCCCGCTTTCCAGGATAGCCGAGGAGTGCGGTTTTTGCAGCGACGCCGCTTTCTGCAATTTTTTCAAAAAGCAGACCGGGATGACGCCGGTCAGGTACAGAAATGAAAAGAGCGGGAAATAGACAAACCATGTTCCGGCTTTTACAATTTGACAAATAGGCAAAATAAGGGTTGAATGTTGCCGCAAAGGTGTGCTATAATGTATACCGATTCTTTGTAAGACCGTAGAGCTGTGCTTCGAGGGGGATGAAGAACATGGACGCCGTCATGGAAATTTTGCAGGTACTGATATTCTTTGCGTTTTTAGCCGCGTTTGTATATGTCATGGTGACCGGAATCATGAAATGGAACAAAAACCGGAAAATACCGATTGTCTCCACCGGCGCGCACGTCAAGGAAAAGCAGGAAAACGAAATACCGGGTATAAACAAAAAGAAGCAGGGCAGGGAATGCTTTTTGGTTTTTGAATGCGCAGGCGGCGAGCTTGTCACTCTTCGAGTCACACCGAATGAGTACGATTTGGTTGAGATTGGAGATAATGGGACGCTCAACTACCGCGAAGATATACTTTTGAGCTTTGAAGTTATTAGACAGAGCGATAATCCGGCGAACGACAAACCGAAGAGGGCATAGTTATATGAAAAAGCTGTTAGATTCAAGATATAGGGACAATCCTTTTACAATAGTGCTTAAAGTGATACAGACGCTTGTATTCGCATGGTCCTGTTTTTTCTGGGGCGGAGTGACAATACTCAACTTTTACATAAACGACACTGAAAACTCCTATCTCGCGGACGGCTTCCTGATAGGAAATCTGCTTATCGCTGTCAGCGTGATACTTTGCTATATGCGGGCATACTTAGTGCAGCTTCCTTTTTGTGCCGCCGGAATAGCTGTATATCTTGTCAACGCAGGGGAAATGATAGATGTGGCGGAAGCGACTCAGGTGGTGTTCACTCCGTCGTTTGAGCTCAGATATATGCCTTCGGTAGCCATAATCATAATATCCTGCGCTCTGTGCATGCTTCAGATATGGAGCCTCATAGCAAAGAGGGAAGCAAAGAAAAACGAGTTCAACAACAGTCCTACAAAGAGTATTTTCGACGAATAATCTACTTTTTTGCCGCATATATGTGGTACATACGGGTGTGTATATTCGACAAGAACGCGTATGGAGCCACGAGCGGCACGCTAAAACCTCATTGGAAGGAAACAGTGTATAATGACAGATAAAAACCGTGCAATCGGTGTTTTTGACTCGGGCGTCGGGGGACTGACCTCTGTGAAAGAGCTGATAAGGCTTCTGCCGCAGGAGGACATAGTATATCTGGGAGACACCGCAAGAGTGCCGTATGGTACAAAAAGCCGCGAGACTATTCTCAGGTACGCGGAGCAGGACTTTGATTTTTTGCGTAAATTCGGAGTAAAGATGATAATTTCCGCCTGCGGAACGGTATCCTCCGTTCTTGCCGGGGAAAGCGATTTCGGAGAGGGGCTGTATACCGGCGTCATCCGTCCCGCCGCGGAGGCTGCCGTGTCAACTACAAAAAACGGCAGGATAGGAATAATAGGAACCAGTGCGACTATCCGCAGTGGAAGCTACAAGAGCATGATAAGGTCTATGATGCCTGACGCCGTAGTGTTTGAGAAAGCCTGTCCGATGTTTGTGCCGCTGGTTGAAAACGGGTACATAAGCACAGATTGCCTGCCGTGTGTGGAGATAGCGAAGGAATACCTTTTGCCTCTGCGGGCGGAGGGAATAGATACGCTCATCTTAGGCTGCACCCACTATCCTATCATATCAGATGTTATTTCAATGGTCATGGGCAAAGGAGTCAGCCTGATATCCTCCGGCGGAGAGGCCGGAAAGTATGCGTATAAGATGCTTCAGGAAAACGGACTCCTAAGGGACTCGGGCGGGCGCGGCAAGGTCACGCTGTACTGCACCGACAGCGTCGAGCTCTTCAGGGAGAACGCGGAGCATTTTCTTGACGGATTGGACAGAGTGGAACTCAAGATACAAAGCTGTAGACTGGAATAGCTGCGGGTGACAAAAATGAAGGACGCTTTAATCAAGATCAGGAGTATTCAAATAAACGAAGAAGACAAGGATGAAACCGAGATAATAACCGAGGGCAGATATGAGCTCAAGGGCTCGGTCTGCGAACTAAGGTATGACGAGACGGAAGCCACCGGCTACGAGGGCTCTGTCACGAGCGTAAAAGCGGAGCATGGCAAGTGGCTCAGGATGATACGCGCCGGAGCGGCTAATGCGGAGCTTTTTGTCGAGGTGGGAAGAAAGAACTACTGCCACTATGCGACCCCATACGGAGACATGGTTATGGGTGTGCTTGCAAAAAGCGTGAACGCGGACGTCAACGAGGACGGCGGAAGGATCAACGCCGAATACATTATAGACGTAAATTCGATTTTGCTCGGAAATTTCAGTATAGATATAGACATCAAGCCGAGATAGCGGCATAAACGCTTCCTTTCAGGGTATAATAGCTGCGAGCGCACGACTCGAGCTTAAAAATCTGAAAGGAATAAAGTAAATGAAAAGAGTTTTCATAATGCTTGCTGCATCGTTGTCCGCTTTGATTCTTTTGGCGGGCTGCACCAGCGACAGGAATATGAGTGACGGAACCGGCTCGACTATCAATACGCCGGTGCTGGAGGAAACATTAAAGTCTGAGATCGACAAGATGACCGGAACTACTACCCGTGAAACAGACTCCGTTACCGGAACTCATATCACAACTCATACCGGGACAGGTATAGACTCGACTACAACCATGCCTACCGAGCCTACAATTCCTACCGAGAAGTCCCAGACAAGCACCGGTACGGGAACCGAAAGCAGCAACGCAAGAGACTGACAAAATTAAATCATGACACACTACTTCCTTCTGCGGCGTGCGGTATCAGCGCTCCGCAGAAGGATTTTTTGCTCTTTGCTAAGACCCGGATTTGCGGCCGCCATTTGCAGCTGTCGCTATTGACTTGACACCAAAGGTAATGTATACTCAGCATGGTATATATTTAAAATTACCTTTTGGAAACAGGTGACGATATGAAGGAAGTATTTCTTGAGGGAGAGAAATTCCAGCTATTCGGCAGGATAGACTTGAGTAAGAAGAACGCTCCGATGCTGGTCTGGCCGGGCAGCTATGTCAGGTTCAGGTTCAGCGGCAGCGGGCTCTCGGCACAGATAGAAAACCTGCGCTACGGCAACGGAAGGTATATCGGCGTTGTGATCGACGGCAGGGAGAGCTGCATAGAGCTCGGCGACGGAATAACCGAGGTCAAAATTGCCGAGGGCTTGGAACCGGGCGACCATGACGCGGTTATATTCAAAAGAATGGCGGGTCACTACTTCAGGATAAATAAGCTTTATCTTAGCGATGACGGCGAGATATCAGAGCCTCCCAAGCTTCCGCAGAAGAGGATAGAATTCTATGGAGATTCGGTTACCGCCGGCGATCTTGTGGATTATGACGACAGAACAGGCGATTGGGATCCTCCGGAAAACGACGGCAGCAGAGACAATTCCTGGCACACATATGCCTCGATAACTGCAAGAGAGCTTCCGGCGCAGGTGTTTAACACCTCACAGGGCGGCATAGCGATATTTGATAACACCGGGTATTTCGAGATGCCTAATATGCGCGGCGAGGAGTCCTGCTTTGACAAGCTGTGCTACTCTGCGGCCATGCCGGTGACTGAGTGGGATTTCTCGAGATTCGTGCCGCATGTGGTGGTATTCGCGATAGGTCAGAATGACAGCAGCGTCGGAAACGACAAGATATACGACCCCGAGTATCGCGAGCGTTGGAAAAACAAGTACGCGCAGATCATAAAAAGCGTCAGGTCTCATTCTCCGAACGCGACTGTGGTGCTTGCCCTGACCGTCATGGGACATGACAACGAGTGGGATAACGCCATACATGAGATAAAGGATATGCTGGGCGGAGAGGAAAACAAGGTATATCACCTGATGTATAAGAGAGTAGGCAAGGCTACTCCCGGTCATCCGAGAAACTCCGAGCAGCGTGAGATGGCTGACGAGCTGATGAGATTTTTAAATTCCCTCCCGGAATCGACATGGAAGGATTAAAGATACAGAAGATACAGAAAGGACAGTTTAATTATGAAAATAACAAATGATATCGTATATGTAGGCGTCAATGACCATAAAGTAGATCTCTTTGAGGGACAGTTTGCGGTACCTAACGGAATGTCATATAACTCTTATGTCATCCTTGACGAGAAGATAGCGGTAATGGACAGCGTGGACAGGCATTTCGGAGACGAGTGGCTCGCTAATATCAAAGCCGTGTTGGGCGACAGAAAGCCGGACTATCTTATAGTCTCACATATGGAGCCGGATCACTCGGCAAACATTGCCCGTTTCATGGAGGAGTACCCGAACGCGACGGTTGTTGCGACCGCCATGGCGTTCAACATGATTCTTTCCTACTTCGGAAACGGCTATGCGGACAGAAAGATGGTCGCCGCCGAGGGCTCTTCACTCAGTCTGGGCAGGCACAATCTCACCTTCTACACCGCTCCTTTGGTTCACTGGCCCGAGGTAATGGTGACATACGACTCTGCGGACAAGGTTCTCTTTTCCGCCGACGCCTTCGGAAAGTTCGGAGCTATAGACGCCGACGAGGACTGGGCGGACGAGGCGAGAAGATACTATATAGGAATAGTCGGAAAGTTCGGAGCCCAGGCGCAGGCGCTTTTGAAGAAGGCTGCCGGTCTTGACATATCTATGATCTGTCCTCTCCACGGTCCGGTTCTCTCCGAGAATATCGGGTACTATGTAGATCTTTACAACACCTGGTCGAGCTACACTCCGGAGGCTGACGGAGTGGTTATAGCGTATACATCCGTTTACGGTCACACTAAGGCTGCGGTTGAAAAGCTTGCCTCGCAGCTTGAGGAAAAGGGCTGCAAGTGCGTGGCGTACGACCTTTGCCGCTGCGATATTGCCGCAGCGGTCGCGGATGCGTTCAGATACTCAAAGCTTGTTTTGGCGACAACCACCTACAACGGCGGAATCTTCCCCGCTATGAGGGAATACATTGAGCACCTTACCGACCGCAGCTTCCAGCGCAGAACAGTCGGAATCATTGAGAATGGCTCGTGGGGTCCGATGGCAGCTAAGACGGTCAAGGCGATGCTTGAGCCATGCAAGGATGTAAGTATCCTTGAGCCCACCGTTACTATAAAGTGCGCTGTCAATCAGGCGGTGGAGGCTAAAATAGCCGAGCTCTGCGAGGCGATCGTAAAGTAAGATAAGTAGTACAAGACAGTAAAAACATATCAATACCCGCCGTTATCCATGCTCTTATATGGCACGGACAACGGCGGGCTTGTTTTGCCGGATCAAAAGCTCGAACGGAAAAATACGAGTATAAGCAAGCAGGTGATATTAAAACAGACAGCGCCGTCAAGCGCTGAGGCTTATAGCAAAGCAGCCGCGTATTTTCCGAATTCGGAAAATACGCGGCTGCTTCAGCGTCAGGCTCAAAAAAGCCGATTATACCTCTTTTATGAATCTGTCAAGAAGCGTGTGTCCGACGGGAACATAAATTCCGGTGCTCTTTGCCGATTCCTCGCAGAATATGTCCGTGCCGGCGGCGTCTTTTCTGCTGTCGTAGATAAGATACGGCACGGGATCGTTGGTGTGAGTGCGAAGAGAGAGCGGCGTGGGGTGGTCGGGCAGGATCATTATCTTGTAATCGCCCATCTTCTTGAGAGCTTCCTCCACCGGAGCGAGTATCTTTTCGTCGATAAGCTCTATTGCCCTGACCTTATTGGTGACTTCGTTTCTGTGGCCGCACTCGTCTGGTGCTTCGACGTGGATGTATACAAAATCGCTTCCGGATTCAAACTCGTCTATCGCCGCCTGAGCCTTGCCGGAAAAGTCGGTGTCGATATATCCTGTAGCGCCCTTGACGTTTACGACATTCATGCCGGAAAACTTTCCTATTCCCTTGAGGAGGTCGACCGCCGATATCATAGAGGCTTTAAGTCCGTATCTGTCCTTGAACAGCGCCAGATCCTTCTTGACGCCCTCTCCCCAGAACCACGCCGAGTTCGCAGGGCGCAGACCTCTTTTGATCCGGTCGAGATTCACAGGGTGATCCTTAAGAAGCTGATAGCTGCGCTTCATCATATCGTATAAAAGCTTAGCGTTGGGCGAGGATGGAACATAGTCCTTGATTTTTCTTCCGGGAATGTCATGCGGAGGAGTAAGTGTCCCAACATCCAAGGTGCCCCCGTGCCAGATGAGGCAGTGGCGGTAGCTCACGCCTGAGTAGAGGCTGAAGCTCTCATTGTCAAAATACCCCTTGAGGTAGTTGATAAGCTGCTTGGCTTCCTCGGTGGAAATGTCTCCGGCGCAGTAGTCGATCATCGTCTTGTCTTCATAGTTTTCTTCGTCTGAAAGGGTGACGAGATTGCAGCGGAAGGACACGTCGTCAGGCTTCATGTCTATGCCGATAGAGCCCGCCTCGAGGGGAGATCTTCCGGAGTAGTATATCGCGGGATCGTAGCCTAAGACCGAGAGGTTAGCGACGTCGCTGCCCGGCTTCAGACCGTCGGCTACCGTTTTGACAAGTCCAACCTCGGATTTTTTTGCGAGTCTGTCCATGTTGGGCTTGTTAGCCGCCTGCATAGGTGTCCTGTTCCCCAGCTCCTCGACGGAATAGTCCGCCATTCCGTCGCAAAGTAATACCAAATATTTCATAGCGTTGTATCTCCTTTTTGATGTTCAGCGCAATAAATCGTTAAATTAAATTTGAATCTAAGTATACCACTGCCGGATTAAAATTGCAATACCGTATAGCAGGAAAGAGCATATCAATACATATTTTCCCTTTGCAATGTCAATAATATCCTAAAAAATTACGGAGATGAAACTGATGGGTGAGATAATAGCGGTAAGAAAGCTCTCAAAAACTGCGAAGAGAATGAAAAGACGGCTGGACGGCATCTACCGGGAGCTATGCCTGTACGGCTGCCGGACGGAAGGAGAGTCGTTTTTCGCCGACAACTATCACACCCTCTCCGACGCCTGCGAGCTGCTGATAAACGGCGATCCTGATGCGAGGGTGTCGGCTGACTTCAGGCTTGCCGACGCTCTGATAAGCATTTGCGACACTCGCATTCCCCCTGCCGATGATATCATACTTAAGCTTTCCGAGCTCGGCGGTCAGGACAGAATCTTTCCCGGCGACGTCGAAAAGCTCAAATACGCCGTGGTATTCAGGCTGGCGCAGGGAGCGTATAAAAAGATATGCTCAGGCAAAGACGCCTCGCGGGAGATAACGCTGCTTTCGGACATAGACGCGTTGGATCAGGAAAGAATCAACGACACCTGCAATCCCGTCGCAATAGCCCTGTCCGAGGACAGATGGTACTCTCTAAGCGACAGCCGCTCGAAGCTGAGATACCGTGAGAAAATCTACAGCCTTGCGCAAAAGAGGGGCATTACGGCATTTGCCCTTGCGAAAGAGCTTGTCACGTGTTCGTCAGAGTCGGGTGAGCCTCTGACCGGGCTTATAGGCTTAGACGAGCATGAGCCTGAAGCCGCTAAGGCGGCAATAAAGCTTGCGCTTGACCTTGCCGCGGCAGCGGGAATATCTCTTGCGGTTGGGGTGAGCGTGCTCGAGCCGTGGGTCAGTGCGCTGATATTTCTGCCGGTATTTTCAGCCGTCAAGGCGGTCACCGACTCGCTTGCGCTCAGGTTTTGTAGGCATGAGAGACTTTTGAGGCTTGAGCTCGGTTCGGAAGAGGTTTTGAACACCGACTGCGCGCTGGTGCTGTCTGCTGTGGTAAACGGAGCGGACTGGGCTGACTCGCTTTACGGGAGGCTGTATAAGCTTTATGCCTCTAATCCTCAGGACAACATAAAGGTAGTGGCTCTGTGTGACCTTCCTGCCGCTCCCACGCCGATAACAGGGGAGGATAAACCGGTTATCGACGCGATAGCAGAGGTGATAAACAATCTTAACGAGCTGTCCCCGGGCAGGTTTTGCGCGGTAGTCCGAAAAAGAAGCTATTCCAAAACTCAGGACGAGTATATGGGCTCCGATAGGAAGCGGGGGGCGATAGTTGAGCTATGCAGGCTTATGGCCGGCGGAAAGGCTTCGTTTTACGCAGAGCTTGGACCTGTGCGGGAGCTTGTCGGGATAAAATACATCTGCGCCGTCGACCTTGATACCGAGCCGTATATGGACTCGGTATCCGAGCTTTTGTCCGTCATGCTCCACCCTGCGAATGGGCCGAGGATAGAGAACGGGAAGGTCACCGCAGGAGTGGGAATGGTATCTCCGCGAATGGTGACAAGGCTTGCCGACTCCCTTTCCACCGGCTTTTCACGCGGTATGGGCGGAATAGGCTCGGTGTCGTGGTACGATTCCGAGAGCATGGACATAATGCAGGACTGCTTCCGAAGCGGAAGCTTCTGCGGAAAAGGACTTATCAGTGTGGAGGCGCTTTTGAGGTGCGGCGCGTGTCTGCCGCATGAGAGCGTTTTGTCTCACGACATTTTGGAGGGGGAGCTCCTGCGGACGGCATATGCTGGAGATATCATATTCACCGAAGGCTTTCCGAAGTCCTCCTCGAGCTACTATAAGCGTCTTGATAGGTGGGTTAGGGGAGACGCGCAGAATATAGGCTTTGTCTTTAGGCGCAGGTTCGGGCTTGTGTCCAAGCTGAAGCTTTTAGAGAATATCAGACGCGCCATCACGCCGTTTTCAGTGCTTTTGGCTTTGCTGGCAAGCTTCGTGATATACCCTAAGGCCGCGCTGGCTGCCGCTCTGTGGGCGGCTGGAGGATATCTTTTCCCGCAGATATACGGTCTTATCAGCACACTTATCAGACAGGGATTTCTTTCAAGGAGGTTTTATTCAGGGCTGCTCAGTCAGGCGAGTCTGAGCGGAGTAAGGCTGTTATACGAGCTTGTTACACTGCCGCTAACCGCGCTGGTGTCAATTAGGGCGGTTCTGACCGGTCTTATAAGGCTCGTCACAAGGAAGAACATGCTTGAATGGACCACCTCCGCGGCGGCGGACGGAATGATGAGCGACCCGGTGCTGTTTTTCTTTATACCGGAGCTGTGCGGGATTTTGCTTTTGTTCTCACCCTGCTATCTCGTCAGGCTTCTGGCTCTGTTTTTCAGCATCATGCCTGCGGTAATAATTTTGGGGCAGAGGAGCATCCCGGGCGCGGTGCAGACGGCTACACAAAGAGAGGAGAGACAGCTCAGGTCACAGGCAGCCGACATGTGGAGATATTTTTCCGACTATGTGACCGAGACGGAAAACAACCTGCCGCCGGACAATGTTCAGTTCTCGCCTGTATATAGAATCGCCCACCGCACCTCGCCGACCAATATAGGCATGTATCTTATGTCGGTGCTTGCCGCCTGCGATCTAAGGCTGATAAGCGTTTACAACATGGCAAGGCGAGTAAGCCTTACCATAGCCTCGGTAGAGCGGATGGAAAAGTACCACGGCAACCTGTATAACTGGTACGAGACTACCACGCTGCGGCTATGTCCTAACCCATATGTATCAAGCGTGGACAGCGGCAATTTTGTATGCTCGCTTGTCGCTCTCAAGGAGGGACTCAGGGAGTACCTGAAAAGATGCCCCGAGCTGGAGGGTGTAATAGACAGGGTAGAAAAGCTTATAGATGATACCGACCTCGGGATTTTCTATGACAAAGTGAAGGGGCTGATGGCTATAGGCATAAACCCTGCGACAGGAGAGCTTGACCGCTCAAGATACGATTTTTTGATGAGCGAAGCGAGGCTCACATCATATTATGCGATAGCGTCCCGTCAGGTTCCCAAGAGCCATTGGCTTCGGCTGTCCAGAACATCGCTGAGCCACGGCTTTTACAGCGGAGCGGCGTCCTATTCGGGAACTATGTTCGAGTATTTCATGCCTGAGATTTTTCTCAAGAGCCCGCAAAGCTCTATTTCATACGAGAGCCTTAGGTACGCTCTGTGGTGCCAGAAAAGCTATGCAGCATCCTTGTCAAGACCATACGGGATTTCCGAAAGCGGGTATTATTCCTTTGACAGCGAGCTTAATTACCGATATATGGCGCACGGAGCGCCGAAAACCGGAGTAAAGCGAGGACTTGAGTCCGACTATGTGGTTTCTCCATATTCGACCTATCTTACGCTCGGATATTCGCTGCGTGCCGGCATGGACAATCTTCACAGGCTGAAAAAATACGGGCTGTACTCAAGATATGGCTTCTACGAGGCGCTTGACTTCACCAATGGCGAGCCGGAGGCTGTCAAGAGCTATATGTCCCACCACGTCGGAATGAGTATCTTGTCCTGCCTGAATGTATTGCAGGACGGGATATTCCAGAAGCGCTTTATGAGCGATATGCGTGTTTCCGGCGCGAGTGAGCTTTTGAGCGAGAGGGTCAGACTTGACAGGAGCGTCTTTGAGGACACTCTCATAAAGCCGAAGATAAAGACGGAAAAGGCTGAGCCGGGTATTGCGGAGGAGTACTCGGATATCTCGCCTGCCTATCCTAAGGCAAGGCTTCTGACAAACGGCGAGTATTCGCTTGTGCTGACCGACTGCGGGATAAGCTCGGCGTTTTTCCGCGGCAAGGGGGTATACCGCAAGACCTTTGACCCGCTTGTCAGACCTAAGGGAGCGTTTTTCGGCATACTTGACGGCAAAAGCGCAGCCGTATTGTCTACTCTTGACGGCGGGGACGGGCTTGTCGCCGAGTTCGGGGACTGCTATGCCGCCTACTACCGGAATACCGACAGAATCAAAGCAGGAATGCGCGTAGCTCTGCACAAGTCGATGCCGTGCGAAATCAGAAGCTTTGCCATAGAAAACGTCACCGGCTCGGAGATCAAGGCGTCGCTTATAAGCTACATCGAGCCGTCGCTTTCGGATACCTCAGCCGAGTCGGCGCATCCCGCGTTTGACAAGATGTTTTTAAGGCTTGATGTCGACCCTGGGCTTGACGCGGTGATAGTTACACGTTCTGACGGAGGAAGCAAGCCGGAACAGTCTGCGGGAGGATATATGGCGGTCGGCTTTGCCGAGGACATTTTAGGCACGGTGTCCTTTGACAGGGAGGAGGTTTTATCCCGTCCCGGTGGAGTATTCGGGCTGTTTTCCGACGGAAGAGCGGGGAAGATACCTCCAAGCTATATTTGCGAGCCTGACCCGTGCATATTCATAAGAACCGAGATAACACTTCCGCCAAAGACAAAAACCGAGCTGAACCTGTTCATCGTGACTGCCGACAGCATGGAAGAGCTTATAAACCGTGTTTCCCATATGAAAAGAAGATTCTCCCTTCAGGATCTTATGAGCGAGAGAACGCTTGATCCCGGCTCAGCCCTCGCCAACAGGCTGCTGCCCGAGGTGATGTTCCTGTCCGGCAGCTCGCATCAGAAGCTTAAGGCGCTCGCGCAAAATAAGCTGGAGCTGAACTCCTTGTGGGAGCTTTCCGTTAACACCGACCTGCCGCTAATCCTTATAAACCTCAACGGCAGGAACGACGAGCAGAAGCTGTCCTCCTACCTTGGAGCGATGGGCAGGCTTGCGCTCAGCGGAATAGGCGTGCAGCTCGCTGTGGTGTACGACGACGGCGGGAGTTACAGCCGGGAGCGTTACACATTGCTTGTCGATGCTGCGAAAAGAGCGGGGCTTGAGGGGCTGATATACTCCCTGATAATCCCGGTGGATCGGTCGTCGGTCAGACCTGAGCTTATCACGCTCCTCAAAGCCTACGCCTGCCATATCGGCGCCGATGAGATAATATCCGGCTCTGAGGAACCGGTCGAGCTCAAAAAGCCGGTGAGAATCGAAGGAGTGGAGCCGGCTGCGCAAAAGGTTGAAACACCGGTGGCGCTCGGAGGATTTAGCGAAGACGGCGGATATGTGATAAACGAAAAGCCGCCTTTGCCGTGGTGTCATGTACTTTCAAACCCGCAGTTCGGAACGCTTGTGTCCGAGGGCTCGTTGGGGTTCAGCTACGCCTTTAATTCAAGGGAGCTCAGGCTCACTCCGTGGGACAACGACAGCTCAAGGGACAACCTCGGAGAAAGACTGATTCTTCGGATAGGCGGTAGGTATTATGACATTGTAAGGGGCTCGGCGGCGAATTTTTCGCCATACAAAGCGGAATACTTCTTCCATGGGGACAGCTTTTCCGGCAGCGTCAGCGTGAGCGTGTCGGAGAAGGGAATGTGCAAGAGGATAGCGGTAAGTATAAATGTTTCAGAGGACGCGGAGCTTGCCTACTTTTGCGAGCCTTGCCTTGGGGCGGACAGAAAACACGCCCATCTTATTCTCCCGGAGGCATTCGGCGACTCGCTCATACTTCACAGCCCCGCCTCGCTGAGCAACGGATATATGGCGTTAAGCTGCGACCGAGAAAGAGAGTATTGCTGCGACAGAAAGGCGTTTTTGACCGGGGACTGGTCTGAGAATATCAGTCCGTGTCAGGACAGCGCGGCGGCGGTCGTGGTGAGGCTGTCGGGCGAAAGTACGGTCAATTTCTATCTTTCCTATGCTCTTGACAAGGCTGCCGCAGCCGGTATGCCGCGGTACTTCTCACAGCAGACGGACACAACGCAAATCAGGCTGGAGGTATCTGAGTGTAATACCGGAATGGCAGAGCTCGCAAACCATTGGCTGAGATATCAGGCGCTTCACGCGAGAATCTGGGCAAGGACCGGGTTCTACCAGTGCTCGGGAGCATACGGCTTCAGGGATCAGCTTCAGGACGCAGTCGGCATAATGGCGGTGAATCCGTCGATATGCAAAAGCCAGATACTACGCGCGTGCAGGGCGCAGTTTTATGAGGGAGACTGCCTTCACTGGTGGCACTCGCTTCCCGGGAAAAAGATAAAGGGTATACGCACCAGGATCTCGGACGACAACCTGTGGCTGCCCTACGCCGTCTGCGAATATGTGGAAAAGACGGGCGACAGGGATATTCTTATGCTAAAGGTCTGCTACTGCGCCGGAGTAGAGCTTGGCGAGAAGGAAAACGAAAAATACGGCGAGGTGTATAAAACCTCGCTCCGAGAAAGCGTATACGAGCATTGCAGAAAAGCCATAGATTACCGCGCCGGGAAAACAGGCGCGAACGGGCTTATGCTTATAGGCGCGGGAGACTGGAACGACGGCTTTAACAAGCTTGGCGAAAAGGGAAAAGGAGAGTCGGTGTGGCTTACCGAGTTTTATATACTTGTTCTTAGAAGATTTGCCTCTTTGTGCAAGGAAATGGACCCGGAGTACTCAAGGCTTATTTTAGAATACGCGCACGAACTCGAAAGCTCGATAGAGCAAAACGGCAGGGACGTCAGCTGGTACAGGAGGGCGTATGCCGACGACGGAACTGTGTTCGGCTCAGCCGAGTCAAAAGTCTGCTGTATAGACTCGATAGCTCAGTCCTTTGCGCAGTTTGCCGGGCTAAGGGACAGCGAGTTTACAAAACTCGCTCTTAGTGAGGCATACGCACGGCTCGCGGATACAAAAAGAGGAGTAGTAAAGCTCTTCACGCCGCCGTTTCCGGACAACTTCGAGCCGCCTGTCGGGTATATCAGTCACTATCCGGACGGTATCAGGGAAAACGGAGGGCAGTATACTCACGCGGCGGTGTGGCTCGGAATGGCGTGTATCCGCGCGGGTCTGAGCCGTGAGGGGCGTGACATCCTGACGACGATCAGCCCTGTTGTCCGCTCGGAGAATTTAGGGTATCAAAGGTATAAAACAGAGCCTTATTATATCTGCGGCGACGTCTATGCAAACAAAAACTGCTATGCCCGCGGCGGCTGGTCGATATACACCGGCTCAGCGGCATGGTATTACCGGGCGATAACGGAGGATATACTTGGGATAAGGATGAAGGACGGAAGGGTGTATATAAAAGACCCTCTCACAAGGGCAAAGGTTATATATAGCGGAAAGATAATCAGCCCTTCTCAGGATTGAGCCGGACCTCAGGTGACGCATAAAGCAGCCCCGGCTTGTGAATTTTCAAGCCGGGGCTGCTAAAATCCGAATTATCTGCGGCGCTTGACCGTGCCGTACATGCGCGAGCGCTTTTTATTTTGGATGTGGAATATGATCTTAAGTGTAATTATCAGAACAGTGTATACAAGAAAAAACAGAGCGGACCATTTGAGCGCGGAGTAAAAGTCAGGCGAGCCCACAAAGCTTTGGGCGATAGTCATAAGCTCCGCTCTTTCTGAGCGGGCAAGACTTGTCGTGGCTATAAGATCCATGGTGGCAAGCACCTGCCCGCCGTACTCAAGCTCGAGCGTTCCCAGAACATCTCCCTCGTTTACCGGCGCGACAACGTTCTTAGCAAGCGTTATGTACTCGTGAATCGAGCTCAGGGGTATACTTTTGTTCCATATTCTCGAGAAAGACTCCGCCGGCTTGACTATCACATAGTCCTGTCCGTCGCCGTACTGAACCGGCACCTCCGCCTTTTCCTCCGTTCCGAGAACTATGTCTGTGTACTCAAGATTGTCAAACGCCCACTCGTAGATTGTCTTGGCGTCTGTGAAGTTGTAAAAGACATTGTTGCCCTGAGCATCCTGCTGTGGGGCGTTGAGGGTGACGAGAAGATAGCTGTAGCCATCCTTGAACGCAAGCGATACAAGGCATCTTCCGGCCTGATCGAGCGTGCCCGTCTTTATTCCCTTTACATATTCGTAGTAGTAATCTCCGCCGTTCATCCTCGACATCATGTAGTTGGTGTGGGATATTACCCTCGGCTCGGGGTGATAGCTCGTAGCTTCCATGGTGTATTCGGGGGTGCAGGATATTTCGGTGAACATCGGCAGGGTCATGGCGTATTCGGTGATAATCGCCATATCCCGCGCCGTAGTGTAGTGGTCTTCCCAGAAAAGACCGTGCGCGTTGGTAAAGTGGGTGTCGGTGCATCCGAGCTCCGCGGCCTTGTCGTTCATCATCTGGACAAACCCTTCAAGGCTTCCGGCAACATTGTAGGCTATTATATTTGCCGCCTCGCACGCCGAGCGGAGCATCAAAGCGTATAAAAGATCTTTATAGGAGACCTTCTCGCCGATGCGTATATCCGCTGTGGACGCCCCGGTCATATATAGCTCGTCAAAGCAGGTTGAGGGTCCTGACACATATGTAGTTGAAAGCGCTCCGATGTTGTCCTTATATTCCTCGAGCAGCAGGATTGCCGTCATTATCTTTGTCAAAGACGCAGGAACAAGCCTCTTATCGGCATTTTTCTGATATACCGCCTCATTGGTGTCGAGGTTTACAAGGTAAGCCGCCTCCGAGTAGATCGTCACATCGTCCGGCAGATTAAAGGAAACAGAGCCGGTGTCTGCGGCGCCTATGCTCATTGTAAGCGAGGTCACTGCAATCACGATACAGATGATTATACTGAGCTTTCGCATATTTGAATCCTTTCCCATTTAATCAAGTGGTGTGTTCATATGTTGACTTTTAGTGTAGCACACTTTTTACGGGAAGTCTATTAAGATTTGATTACAGTTTCAAAAAAATCCCCCGTACAGGTATACGGGGGATAAGCATGCTGAGTGGGTCATGCCTCTTTTTTAGAAAGTATGATGAGGAGCCTGCCGCTTTTGACTTCGATCTCCGCCTGCTGCGCGGTTATCTCATTGCTGACGCCGAGCGGGAAGTCCACCGATAGCTCCGAATCCTCGAGCGTGTATTTCGTCCCGCGTACGCTTACTCCCGAGCAGCTTCCTCCATAGGCGAAAAGCGAGAGGTAGAAGTTTTCCGCCCTCGGGATCAAAATTTTGCCGGATGCTATCGTCGCGCGGTTTTTGCCGTCAGAAAGCTCAGCTTTGACGCCTTTAGATTCGGCGTACGCAAGCGACTGTATATTCGCGATGGTGTGATCCAGCCTTCCGCCTATCCCGCCGGCAATCAGAATATAGTCCGCTCCCTTGTCTATTGCGTACTTTATGCAGAGCATGGTGTCGGTGTCGTCCTTTTCGCAGGGGACGGTTATCACGCTTCCGGCTGCGCGATTTGTTATATCTTCGTGATCGAAGTCGCCGATTATCACATCGGGAATTATTCCGAGCTGCTCAGCCTCGGCAAAGGATGTGTCCGCGCATATGACAAGGTCAGCTCCGTCGGCGATGCTCTGGGAGTAGGAGCCTTCGTGATATGGCGTCAGTATTATAGCTTTCATGCCGCTCGTCAGCTTTTATTGCGCCTTTTTAACTGACGCGGAGCGAATAGCGACAAGTACTGCGGAAAGCACTGCTGCCGCTACCGTAACGATGATTATCATGAGCCAGTTGACGTCGCCTATCTGAGTGATGGCGAATTCGCCGGTCTCAGCGTCCTGAAGGTGGGAGAATATCTGCGCGGTATCGAATATGACCGCCGCTGCTGCGATAAGTCCCGCAACAGGCAATGCCCAGTTGTTTGCTGATTTCGCCGAGGAAGCCATTCTTGCGGGCATCTGAGAGCGCAGGTCTACTGTCGAGCCGATGTAAATAGCGGCGACTACCATAACGATGGTCTCTGGTATCATGTAGGTGGCGTTGTAGATGAACGAGTATCCCAGAGCCGCCTGAGTGGGTATTGAAAGTCCTGCCCATACGGTGGCGCCGGATACGACATGGCAGGCGTATCTGAGAACGCATACGAGTATGCAGCCGAGTGACAGAGCCGTTGCCTGATTATTTATCGCCTTGCGGAAAACTCCTGCGAAGCCTATAACCGTAAAGGCGATTATGTAGTCGAGAAGTACTACGGCGAGTATGCTTTGCCAGCCGGTAACCCAGCTTAAGGTGTTAAGACCGGTAAGCTGCTGTATGGCTCCGTATACGAGACCTGAGCCCAAGCCCCAGCCAAGCCCGTGACGATAGGCGATTATCGCGACCGGAAGCATCGAGGCTATCGTGACAGAGCCGCCGTATGGCAGGTCTACTATCTTGATAAGGCTCAGGACCGTTGCCAGCGCGATCATTACGGCGCTTTCGGTAAGCGCCAGAAGGTTTTTGTTTCTCATTTTTTTGCATCTCCGTTTTGAAAATTCAATAAAACGGGTTATACCTGCCATTTCCCGATTTGTGAATGCAAAAAGCCCCGGGCAGGATATGTCCGAGGTTCTGTAAGCGTTATGTCGTCACCTGAAAATATCAGGTCGCCCTACGTCGGCATTATCCGAATCAGGTTATGGGTCGAAGCGTTATTTCGCTTCCTCTCAGCCCGAATACGAGCTCCCCTGTTTTATTCGATACATAGGATAGCACAAACCGTCTTCCATGTCAACATATATCGTCAAGATTATGCCGAATGCGCTAAAACACGCTTGAGGCGAATTGCTTTTTATAAAATAAAAAGCCAAGGGACGCCGCACAAGCTGCGACGCCCCCGATCAGGCTTTTGTCTGTATTTTGTATGGAGGAAAAATAGATATAGACAGACTTATGTTCAGCGGACCCGCTCAGCTTTCTGCGCTCACGCGCAGTCCCGTAACAAAGTGAGTAGTCCAGTAGTTGGTTGTAATATTTGCGGTCTTGACGAAATCGTCGGGGACGGGGGAGTAGATCATAAGACCTCCGCCCACATAAACTCCGCAGAAGCTTGCTTCTCCGCCCTCCTCAGCGGCAAAGTAGACGATATCTCCCGCCCTCAATTCGCTGTAGGGTATCCTCTTTCCGCTCTCAAGCTGGTCCTTGAGGCTTCTGGGGAAATCAATTCCCGCAGCTCTGACGCAATAGTAAGTAAATCCCGAGGTATCAAAGCCATCCTCCGGACTGCTTCCGCCGCTCGCATATGGAACTCCGAGCATGTCGGTCGCGGTGTCTACTATTTTAGAGTAGTCTGCCTGCGCCTCGGGCTCAGAAGCCTCCGGCTCTGTTTCAGCCGGCTCGGTCACGGTAGGTTCAGTCACAGTGGGTTCAGTCACGGTAGGTTCGGTTGCAGGTTCTGTCTGCTCGGGCATTTCTGTAACCGGCTGAGTCTCGTCTGTAGTGGCTTCAGTATGGATGGTGGTTTCGGGCAAATCGGTTGCCGATACCGTCACAGATGAGTCTGTTCCGGCGGAGTCGTTATTGCCCGCGGGATCTTCCACCCGACCGCATGCCGCCATTACAGCTACTATCGCCGCCGCTATTATAAGCGATGCGATTATCCTAAGCTTGTTTCGATTCACCTGCGTCACCTCGTTCTCGTTATTACAATTACATTGTAGCATATCCCTGCCCCATTTCAAGAACAAAGCAATTACAAGAAAGTGACAACTTGGTTACAGACGGCGGCTTGTGTGAAATCCGTGTGGATAAGCGATGAAAGTAGCGATTTTGCGCTTTCCCTTTTTGAGCACCAGCCCGGTTTAACACCTAATACATATTATGCAATGTCTGCTCCTGTGGTAAACACATAGATGTAAAAAAGCGGTCTTCTGCCATGAAACCGCTTTTTGTCAGCCTTGGACTGCATATAGATTCGTGTCCCACGCCGGGTAATAAGGAAAGTGCCTGATATACAGCTTGTGCTCTGGAAGCAAAGAGTGAACCAGCAGGGGAAGCTCAAATATATCACCTACCCGGTGATACAGCGCTATGTTAAGCTTGGGCTGGCAGCGCTCTATACTTTTTTCCGCTCCTTTTATAGCGTCCGCTTCAGAGCCCTCGACGTCAATCTTTATGTATGTGCAGCTTTCTCCGCCAAGGACGGAGTCAAGGGAGCGAAGAACCACCTGCCTGCCCTTGTCAGCTTTTCTTATCATCCTGCCGCCTCCCTTTAAGACGGTTATGACGCCGTCGTTTTCGCCTACAGCGGCGTTTATCGGTGTAAAGCGGGCAAGACCGCAGGTGTTTTCACAGAGCTTTCTGAAATTTCTCGGGTCAGGTTCTACCGCGTATATGCGGTGATAGCTTCCGCCTTTCGCTTTTAAGAACTCGTCGATGGTGTCTCCTGTATACGCTCCGAGGTCGCAGTAAATTTCATCGTCTGACAGCCTAAGGAGCTTCATGGCGTCGTCGGGACGCGACTCGCAGGACTTGAGAAAGCGTATGTCGCCTGTTATCCTGTATTCGAGCAGATTTTTGTAACAGCTTTTTGACTGCTCGTCTGCAAGCAGGGAATAGACTCGGCTTATGCTTTCAAAATTTTCCGCAAAATATTCCTTGGTAAACAGCCCCTCTCCGACGACCGGCATATCCGGCACGAAAAGAGCATGCCGTGAGGCAATACCATCTATTTTTTCTATCAGCGAGCTGTATCCCGCCCCGAAGGCGAGGACAACTATAAACTCGTCCACACTCGATTCTATCTCTCCGAGGCTGTGTATCCTGTGCCCCTCGAAGCTTTTGTCCCTGACAAATTCATCGCTTGCAAAAATTCCCGCACAAGGGATATTATAGCTGTTAAAAATGGACAGCAGCTTAAGGCAACCGTCCCCCATGCCGTAAATGAATATAGGCAAACAAGTCTCTCGTAGAAAATCTATATAGGACCGCAGTCCCAAAAAGTAGTTTATATCAAGCAGCGCTATCACCTCCGCAGCCGGACTCATTGCAATAATTGCCCATATTATAACGGATTTTGAGCGGCATTTCAACTGAAATAACGAAATTTAAATAGGTTCTTGAAAATTTAAAAGCTCAAGAGTATAATGACAGATATGTTTACGAAAAATGTTTTATTTGCGTAATATTTAGAGGGTGATTATTTTGGAAGTTATTGACATTATTCGTGACTTAGCAATCATACTGATTATCGCAAAAGTGTTCGGCTTGATAGCCAAGAGGCTCGGCGTTCCTCAGGTCGTCGGAGAGATCATTGCGGGACTCCTCATAGGCCCTAACATTCTTGGTCTTGTCTCCGGCTCTGATTATCTGAACGTCTCCGCTGAGATCGGCGTAATACTCCTGATGTTCATGGCTGGTCTGACGACCAATCTCAAAGAGCTGATAAGGTCGGGACCCATGGCGTTAGTTACCGCCTGCGTGGGCGTTTTGGTACCGCTTGTCGGCGGAACGCTGCTTTACTCCTGCTTCTACGGCTTTGCAGCCGTCGGAACGGAGGAATTCTTCAAGGCGCTCTTTGTGGGAACCATACTTACAGCTACCTCTGTCAGCATAACGGTCGAGACCCTGAAGGAGCTCGGCAAGCTTGACACGAGGATCGGTACTGTTATAACAGGCGCGGCGATCATAGACGACGTAATAGGAATAATAGTCCTTACCTTTGTAATAGGACTCAAGGACTCGAGCTCAAGCAGCGTGGGAAGCGTTCTTCTTGATACGCTTTTGTACATAGTCTTCTGCGCTACCATAGGCGTCGCGATATACTTTATCTTCAAGAAGATCGACAAGCGCTCGCCCCACCATCGCAGAATCCCGATAATGGGTCTTACGCTCTGCCTTGCCATGGCTTATATCGCCGACCACTACTTCGGAGTAGCGGATATTACCGGCGCGTATGTAGCAGGTATACTCCTTTGCAACCTGCCGGACTCCAAGTACATCAACGAGAAGATGGACGTAAGCTCGTATATGTTCTTCGGACCGATATTCTTTGCCAGCATAGGAATAAAGTATGTCTTTGACGACATTGACGCCGAGCTGATACTTTTCTCGGTAGGCTTCGTGCTCGTCGGACTGCTGGCCAAGATAATAGGCTGCGGACTCACCGCGAAGGCGTTCAAGTTCAACTGGAACGACTCTATCAAGGTCGGCGTAGGTATGATGACAAGAGGAGAGGTCGCGCTCATCGTTTCCCAGAAGGGACTCGAGGTGGGACTCTTGGACGAGAGGTACTTCACGGCGGTTATTATGCTGATACTTGTGTCCTCGCTGCTCACTCCTATCTGCCTCAAGCTCTTGTTTAAGCATGACGAAAAGAAAGCCGCTCTTGGCGGAGGCTCCGACCAGCCAAAGCTGGAGAGCCAGACTGAAAGCGTTAACGGCTGATAAAGTCATAATTTTGAGTAAAGTCCCGCTCTGCCGCGGATAATGCGGCGGGGCGGGATTTTTTACGCCCGGGGGAGCGCAAAAGGAACAAGGCTATTATAAACTTACGGGATTCCTGATTATCATATTTATATTGACAGGCACGAATGCAGCTGATACTATTTGGATAGAGGCAAATATGCAAAATATTTCCTGTATCGCCCCCGAACGCGGCTTTTGCGTTTTTTCGCCATATTCTTAGCTTATACTTGCATAAATTGAAAGCGTGTGGTACAATAAACCTATCTGTTTTTTTATTATAGCATTAGAGGTGAGTTATATTGCGCAGTTCATATGATAGAAGGGATTTGGGCGGCGGAGTTTATCTGTCTCAGATTTCAGATCCCAAATTCAAGACAAACACCGTTTTTATCAGGTTTATGATCGAGTACAGCGAAAAGGACGCGGCTGCATTAGCGCTGATTCCTGCTGTTCTGACCTCGTGCAGCGCGGAATATCCTACCGGCACTGAGTTCAACAAAAAATTAAATGCTCTTTACGGAACTACCGTATCGGGAGCTGTCAACCAGATGGGAGACATCTACGAGCTTAAAATCAGCGCGGACTTTTTAGCCGACAGATACGCTCTTGGCGGAGACAGGATATCAGACGACGTGTCAAAGCTGCTTGTAGGCTGCATCTTTAATCCGGCTGTTGAGAACGGCGGCTTTGCTGAGGACGAGTTTGAGATGAGAAGAAAGGATCTGCTTGACGCCATAGACGCCGAGATAAACGACAAGATATCCTACGCCATGAGCCTCTCGTTTGAGACGGTATACAGGGGCGAGTCTAGAGCCTGCAAATATTACGGCAGCAGAGAGGCTGTTGAAAAGGTAACGCCCGCAGAGGCGTATGAGGTATATAAGAGGGTGCTCAAGAAAGCTAAGGTCGAGATTTCCTTCTGCGGTCACGGCGGCTTTGATGACGCGATAAAGGTGCTTGAGGAGGCGTTTAAGACTGACCGCCAAAGCTGGAGCACTCCGAGCTTCCTCAGCTACAGCCCCATAAAGCCGGAGCCGGAGTATGTGACAAAGCACATGAGCGTGGCGCAGGCAAACCTTGTCATGGCGTTTAAGCCGGAGAAGCATGATCTAAGGACTGCTCAGGTTCTCTCCTGCGTCTACGGAGGAGCGCCGTTCTCCAAGCTTTTCGCCAATGTCAGGGAAAAGATGAGCCTGTGCTACTTCTGCCAGTCGATATATTCTGAGACAAAGGGCACTATGTTTGTAGTCAGCGCGGTGGAGTTTGATAATATTGAAAAAGCTAAGAACGAGATAATCCGCCAGCTTTCTCTTATTGCGGACGGCGAGGTCACCGAGGATGAGCTCACAAGCGCAAAGCTGATACTTGCCAACTCCTATCGCTCGAGGGAGGATAAGATCTCCCTTATCGAGGACTGGTATGCCTGCGGCAACCTCAGGGGCGAGGTGCTTACTCCCGAGGAATATATTGAGAAGCTCAGCGAGGTCACCCGCGAGGATGTAATAGACCTTGCCAAGAGCTTCAAGCTGGACACCGTATATATCCAGAGAGACTGAGGAGGGAACAGATAAATGAACTATGAAAAGCAGCTTATAGTAAACGAGCGCACAGGCGAAAAGTACTACTATATCAAGCACCCCACCGGTCTTTCGATATATGTTATGGAGATGGAGGGCTATAACACCGCCTTCGCGCTTTTCGGAACGAAGTACGGTTCTGTCAACACCACCTTCAAGACCAAAAACGACGCGGATTTTGTGACCGTGCCGGAGGGAATAGCTCACTTTTTGGAGCATAAGCTTTTTGAGAACGAGGACTGCGACGTTTTCGAGCTTTACGCAAAGACGGGAGCAAGCGGAAACGCCTATACTTCATTCGGAAGAACCGCGTATCTTTTCAGCTGTACAGAGAATTTCCCCGAGTCTCTTTCAATACTTCTCGACTTTGTTCAGAAGCCGTATTTTACGCAGGAGACAGTAGACAAGGAGCAGGGCATAATCGCTCAGGAGATAAAGATGGGCGAGGACAACCCGTATGTGGCGGTCTTCTTCAATCTTTTAAAGGCGGTTTACCACAGTCATCCTGTCAGAATAGGCATCGCGGGAACGGTGGACTCTATAGCTAAGATCAACGCCGACCTTTTGTACCGCTGCTATTACACCTTCTACAACCTCAATAATATGGTGCTCTCGATTGCGGGAAACTGCCGGGTCGACGATGTGCTTGAGGTCGCCGACAGGCTTTTAAAGCCCTGCGAGGACGTAGGTCTTGAGTGCGTTTTCCCGAACGAGCCGGACACCGTGGTTCAGAGCGAATATAAGTGCAGTATGCCGGTTGGAGTTCCGCTGTTCGCCATAGGCTTTAAGGCAAAGCCGTGTATCGGCGCCGAGATGATAAAGAAGGAGTTTGAGAGCGCGTTTTTGATGGATCTGATCTTCGGCTCCACCACAAAGTTCTATCAGGATTGCCTGAGGGCGGGTCTTATTAACTCAAGCTTTGAGTCGGAGACTCTTGACGGCGACGGCTACTTTGTCAACCTGCTTGAGGGAGAATCGAACGATCCTGAAAAGTTTAGAGCTATGGTAAACGAGGAGATCGCCAGAGTAAAGCGCGAGGGTCTTGACCGCTCAGAGTTTGAAAGCCTCAAAAAGTCGAGGTATGCCTCAGCCATAAGGTCGTTCGGCAGCGCTGAAAGCTGCGCGTCGCTTATGCTTAACGCTCACATGACTCAAAGCAAGCCGTTTGACTCGATAGAGATCCTCGCCTCGATAACCTATGAGGATGTCGCCGGCGCGCTTGACGAACTTTTGAATGCAGAGAACTCCTCTATATCAATAGTAGAGCCTTTGAAGTAATAAAACAGGAAGGAAACAACAGACTGATATGCTAATGGCAATGACAACTGATTTGGTTCGTCAGATCTTGGACGGCGAGGACGGAGTATTATATTTCCCGAACAGCGGTCTTTTTGAGAACGGACTCAAGATTGACAATGTAATGGTCACCATACCCGGAACGACCTTTGAGATTTACTGGTACGGTTTCCTGATAGCGCTCGGAATGGCGCTTGCGATGATCTATGCGTTTACAAGGGTCAAGAAGTTCGGACTCGAGCCGGACAGGTTTACCGACACCGTTTTGGCAGGCTTTATAGGCGGAATAATCGGCGCGAGAGCGTATTATGTGATATTCAGCCTTGACAAATACATGACAGACGACGGCACCTTCGATATAGTCGAGGCTCTGAGCATACGCGACGGCGGACTTGCCATTTACGGCGGAGTGATAGGCGCGCTTTTGTTCGGACTGGTAGTGGCTAAGATAAGAAAGGTGAAGATAGGCACGCTGCTCGACCTTGCCGGCATGGGCTTCCTGATAGGACAGTGCCTCGGACGCTGGGGAAACTTCTTCAACGAAGAGGCTTACGGCTCGATGACCACCCTGCCGTGGGGCATGACATCCAAGAAAATAATCAACGAGCTGTACTTCTTCTACTATCCAGAGAACGTGACGATAGTCACAAACAGAGCAAGAGACATGATAGCGCACCCCTGCTTCCTGTATGAGTCGCTCTGGTGCCTGGTAGGATTTATAGCCCTGCACTTCTATTCAAAGCACCGTAAGTTTGACGGCGAGCTGTTCCTTTTGTATATAGGCTGGTATGGACTGGGACGGTTCTGGATCGAGGGTCTGAGGACGGACAGCCTGTACCTCATCAACAACGACACCATCCAACTCAAGATTTCTCAGCTCGTGGCGGGAACATGCGTGATATTTGCGCTCATGATACTGGTTTACATGTACATCACCGTCAAGAAGAGGGGCAAGCTGCTTTACTGCGATTCGGAGGAATCGAAGGAGATACTCCGCGTCTATGAGCAGAAGATTCTCGACTCGAAGAGAAAAAGCGGCAAGCACGCAAACGACGAGGTCGATGAGCATATACTTGCCGAGGATGATACTTCAGATGAGGGCGGAGATGAGGTCTCAGACAAGGCTTCAGGCAACGTCTCTGGTGAGGCTTCGGGTGAAGCGCAGCCTGATACCGAAGCTGACACCGGCGATGCTTTAAGCGAGGAAGCCCCAGACGAGGAAGCCGGGAAACAAGAAAGCGGCGATGACGGCAGCTCGGACGACAAGGTCACCGGCTGACGCACAGGATAAGTG
>CASDRM010000053.1 GCA_949283135.1 uncultured Ruminococcus sp. | reverse complement strand
TGAAAATTATGCGATTTTTTAGTCTCTGCACCGTTTTCAGCACCGATTGGTGTAAATTTGGTGTAAAGAGGTAAATTTATTCGGTTTTGAAAGTCCCGAAACCCGCATAAACACTGGGTTTTTTCGACTTTTACTTGTCGAGGGGTTTCATTGTGGGGAAGAGCAGAACGTCTCTTACCGCGGGAGAGCCGGTCATGAACTGAACCATTCTGTCTATGCCGAAGCCTATTCCGCCCGTCGGAGGCATTCCTATCTCAAGAGCGTGCATGAAGTCCTCGTCAATATGATTGGCCTCGTCGTCTCCGAGCTTTATCAGCTCTTCCTGAGCCTCAAACCTCGCCCGCTGGTCTATTGGGTCGTTGAGCTCGGAATAGGCGTTAGCCATTTCGGCGCAGTTGATATAAAGCTCAAACCTCTCGACGTAGTCAGGGTTATCCGGCTTGCGCTTGGTGAGCGGGGATATCTCGACAGGGTGATCCATGATGAAGGTGGGCTGAATGAGCTTCTCCTCAACATAGGTCTCAAAGAGAAGATTGAGTATATCTCCCTTGTGGTGGCGCTTGGGGTCAAATTCTATGCCGCGTGACTTGGCAAGCTCAAACGCCTGCTCGTCGGTTTTTACCTCGTTGAAATCTATACCGGCGTACTTTTTGACCGCGTCTAACATGGTAAGCCTTTCAAACGGCTTGTCAAGATCTATCACGTTGCCCATATACTCTATCTGGGTCGTGCCTATGACCTCCTTCGCCACATGGCGATAAAGGTTCTCGGCAAGATCCATCATACCGTGATAGTCGGTGTAAGCCTGATAAAGCTCCATCAGCGTAAACTCGGGGTTGTGGCGGGTGTCGAGACCTTCGTTTCTGAACACTCTGCCTATCTCGTACACCCTGTCAAGTCCGCCGACTATGAGCCTCTTAAGATACAGCTCAAGCGAAATTCTGAGCTTTACATCCTCGTTAAGGGCGTTGTAGTGGGTCTCAAAGGGTCTCGCGCTCGCTCCGCCGGCGTTGGCAACCAGCATGGGTGTCTCGACCTCTATGAAGCCCTGTGCGTTGAGGTAGTTTCTTATCGAGCTGATTATATTTGAACGCTGAATGAACGTCTTCTTGACATCCGGATTTACAATGAGGTCCGTGTACCTCTGACGGTAGCGAGTATCCCTGTCCTTAAGTCCGTGCCACTTCTCGGGAAGAGGGCAGAGCGATTTTGACAAAAGCGTGATCTTCTTCGCGTGAAGGGATATCTCTCCCTTTCTTGTCCTGAAAACAAAGCCCTCTACGCCTACGATATCTCCTATATCCCACTTCTTGAAGTCGGCAAAGGTCTCCTCGCCGACATCGTTGAGCCTGACATAGCACTGAATCCTGCCGGCGTAGTCCTGGATATCGAGAAAGTTCGCCTTTCCCATATCCCTCCAGCTCATTATTCTTCCGGCGATTCTCCAGTTGGTCTCCTTGAGCTCCTCGAGTCCGGCGTTAAGCTTATCCTCATCTCCCGCCGCTTCCGCTTTGATTCTTGCCTCCTCGGTCTCGTAGAAGCTCTTCAGCTCGTTGGAATTGGTATTGAAATCAAACTTGGTTATCTCAAAGGGGTTCTTTCCCTCGTCCTTGAGCGCGTCAAGCTTGTCGAGTCTTATTTTTTTGAGTGAGTTTATTTCCTCAGCCGAAAGCTCCTCCTGAGAGGCGCTTTCCAAAATCTCATCCGTCATGTCAAAAAGCCTTTCGTATATATTTTATCTGCTGATATTGAGTATCTCAAACTTGAGCGTTCCCGTGGGAACCTCAACCTCGAAAATGTCGCCTACATGCTTCTTCAGGCACGCCTTGCCTATCGGTGACTCGTCGGAAATCTTGTTGTTGTCCGGGTCAGACTCGGTCGAGCCGACTACCTGATACTCAACAATGTCGTCAAGCTCAAAATCCTTAAGCTTTACAAACGAGCCGACTCCGACCTCGTTCATTGAAACGCTGCCGTCGTCAACTATTATAGCGTTCGCGATTATGACCTCGAGATCGGCTATCTGAGCCTCGAGCATTCCCTGCTCGTTCTTAGCCTCGTCGTACTCCGCGTTCTCGGAAAGGTCGCCGTAGGAGCGAGCCTCCTTGAGCTTGTCGGCTACTTCCTTACGTCTTACCGTTACTAAATACTCCAGCTCCTCCTGAAGCTTGTTGAAGCCGTCTCTTGACATCGTCGTTGCTTTTCCAGCCATACTGATACCTCCGCAATTATCTGAAAAATCTATCCGCCTGCGAGCCTTTTGACTCTCTCAGCCGCCGGCTTGGGTATATTCGCCCATATTCTCAGTTTTATATTATATCCGCATTTTTTCGTTATGTCAACCCGAAAAGCTGTCCTGTTTCCGCCGTTTTTTCGGGCAAAAAGCCAAGCGGCGGGGCGTTTGCCCTGCCGCTGAAGCTCAATATCACATCTTTGTCGTCGCTCTCTGATAATCAAATCCTCTGTCAGAGGTCATCGGAGCGTCAATAAGCTCGAAGTATATGACCGAGTTCCTCATCAGCTCAAGCTTTACGCTTTCGCCCTCCGAAACCCTGCGCGAGCCGACAAGAGGTCTTGCCGCCTGACGCAGAAGCTCCTTCTGACACTCACTCAGACTCTGCGGCTCGCCCATATCGTGCCATAGCTTGAGCGGGTTGCAGGTGGTCTCGTCAACCGTCTCGGTTATAAGGCAGGACTCAGAGCCCGCCTCAAAGCTCAGCTCAAGCTCCTTCTCCCTGTCGCCGCCCATCGGGCAATAGTTCCACGCGACTCCGCGGTAGCCGCTCTCGGTTTTTACTATCACCGCGTCGGCGTCCTTGTGGACGCAGTCGCCCTGAAGCCTCTTGAAGAACTTAAAGGTGTAGAAGGTCGGCTTGGGTATGCAGCCGTTCGCCACCATGCCGAAGCCTCCGTGGAAAGGCGCGAAAGGCACTCCCCGCTCCTCGAAAATGTCGCCGAAGGTCCAGTATGAATAGGACTCGTTTACATCGCCGAGACGTGAAAGCTGCTCGGCAAGGTAAGCCGCGTTGAGATTGGTGTCGTGAATCGGGCAGTTGGGGATGTACGAGGTGTTGAACTCGGTAATATGGATTGGAAGCCCCTTGTACTCGGGATAGCTGTCTATTATATCCCTTGTCGACTGCAAATTGTCGAAGCCGTAATATGGATTCATCAGCTCGGCATAGCCGTAGTGACCATCGTCCTTGGGCACCTCTGTGGTATAGTGGTGCCTTGTGACAAAATCAGGGCTGAGCTTTTCGGAGCGGCAAAACTCCATGAATTCCTTTATCCATTCCTTGTCGTGAACTCCGCATATAGCCGGTCCTCCTATCCTGAAGCGCGGGTCAAGAGCCCTGACCGCCTGATAGGTCTCCTTGAAAAGCTTAAAGTATTCCTGCATGTCCGCCTTGTACCAGAAGCCGGGGAGATTGGGCTCGTTCCAGACCTCTATCGGGTACTCGTAAGCCTCGTCGCCGTATCTTTGGACAAGGTGGGCAAGCGTCGCTCTCACAAGCTCGCACCAGCGCGAATAGTCCTTCGGAGGCGTTGTGTTTCCCTTCCAGTAGAATACCGTCTGAGTGCCGCTCGCGAGCTGCTTGGGCATAAATCCAAGCTCGATGAACGGACGGATGCCTAAACTGTGATAGCTGTCCATCACAAGGTCGAGATAGGTGAAATTATACTCGACCTTCGTCTCTCCGTCCTCCTCATATTCATGATATATCGCCATGTCATCAGTAAAGAGACCGTGTCCGCGAATGTGCTTGAAGCCTATTTCACGCTGAACAAGCGCAAGCTGATCAAAGTACTCCTTTTGGAGCGCAAGCCCCATTCTTCCCGTGCCGACGCAAAAATCGACGTTGTTGTGAAATTCCGCCTTGCCGTCCGGCGAAACCGTTATTTTCGAGTGGTATTTCTCTGCCATATAAACCGCCTCCTGATAATAAGCTATAAGCTGTTTTGCCATAATGTTCCGTGAGCTTATTGTAGCATAAACCGGGCATCATGTCTATATGCCAGAGAAAACTTATTTTATAACACTATTTGTATAATATTGTATTGATTATACTTTCTGTCTTTGCTTTTTATCCTTGAAATACGCCCACCAGCCAGTATATCAGCCCATAAACAACGCTTGCCGCGCAGCCGTAAAGTATTACAGGTCCCGCTATGGCAAACACCTTTGCTCCGATTCCGAGTATCCAGCCCTCCGTCCTGAACTCTACAGCCGGCGAGACTACCGCGTTGGCAAAGCCGGTTATCGGTACAAGCGTGCCCGCTCCTCCGTGCTTGGCGATTTTGGGGTAAAGAGCAAGTCCGGTCATAACCGCAGACAGGATTATAAGCGATATGGATGTAAAAGCGGACGCCTTGTCATCCTCAAGCCCTGACGCCTTGAACATTTCAAGCAGTCCCTGACCAAGCGTACAAATCAGTCCGCCTATCAAAAACGCCTTCGCCAAATTTTTCAGCGACTTCGAAGGGTGAGCCGCGTCATCCGCCATCATGGCGTACTGTTTATCTGAAAGCTGCATTATCTTTCCTCCTTATATCATTTCTCAGGGTATGTTACCTTGGACATATTTGGGTATATTACTCCTGATGTAATGCTATATTATCTATATTCAGACGCATTTTTATACATATCATCTCTTCTGGCGTAAAGGCTCAGGCTTTGACGCAGGATATTTTCTTTCCCCGCATGTCGGTATTGAAAAAAGACCGATTATATGGTAAAATACGATTAACTATTAAATTCAGGCCCGCCGGAAGGAGGAAGCAGTATGCACAAAAATGACGGACTTATCCCCGAGGAGGACGCGGAGTTTGAGGAGCAAGCCGCAAAGGCGGAACGAGAAGCCAAACTTGCCTCGGAGGAGGAAGAAAAGCGTTCCGAGGAAGAAAACAAAAAGCAGCAGGAAGAGGAACGCAGGCAGTATGAGTCGGAGCTTCAAAGCAAGAAAATAGAGCTTATCAAGCTCAAGCAGGGCGTAGTCGACGAGGCGGACTCGAGCATTCAGGAGCAAAAGCCGCAGACTGTCAGGCTCAGCTTAGGCGAGTGGATAGAAAACGTCTGGTATCGCTCAAAATGGCTAATTATATTTGTTGCCGTTATGGCAGTAGCCGTCGGATACATCATCTACGACACCGCGACAAGGCAGAACCCGGATATCACGGTGCTCGCAGTCTCATCCGACAGCGGACTTTACGCGAGAACTGTCGAGCTGGAAAGCTTCTTTGAGCGCTACTGCCCTGACCTCAACGGCGACGGCGAGGTGGACGTGCTGGTCTACTACATCTCCACCGACTACTCCGACGCAACAATGGCGTCCTCCTACCAAGCTCAGCTTATGACTCAGCTACAGCTCGGAGACAACATGATAATAATATCCGACGGGACCACCGACTTTGAGGTGCACGACTTCACCGGCGAGCTTGAGGGCGAGTGTGTTACCGACAAGGGTATAAGGCTGAGCTGCCCATTGACTAAGGAAGCGTTAAAGTGGGAGGCTATGCCGGACGAGCTGTATATAGGTCTGAGGGAGCCCGCAAAGCTTCTTTCTACCTCGCATGAGCAGATGCAGGAAAACTATGAAACTGCTCTGCCGATATACACGGCTATCTATGAGGACATATCAAAAAGTCTGGCGGAGAATGAAGAATAACGCAGGTCATTAAAAGGGGCTCAAAAATCATTACGGCGTTAAGCCTGACGAGAAAAGACGGTAGCTTGCTGCTTGCGGCAAACGCAGGCGACAAGCTCACCGGTTTTCAGCCTAAACTGGACAGTATTCCGCCAAAGAACAGCTATTACAAAAATTTTTCAAAAAAGCTGTCAAACCACTTGACAAGCTATCATCTATGCGCTATAATATCAAAGTCGCCTGACAAAGCAGTCGGCTTTTCAGGGACTCAAACGAACGGAAGCTTAGCTCAGCTGGGAGAGCATCTGCCTTACAAGCAGAGGGTCATAGGTTCGAGCCCTATAGTTTCCACCACGCTTCAGCCGCTGGCTGGAGCATATG
>CASDRM010000052.1 GCA_949283135.1 uncultured Ruminococcus sp. | reverse complement strand
GCATCGAGAACAACAAGCCTGAGTGCGTTGCCAAAATGCACGAGGTTTTCTCAGACGATTCCGCCGTGGAAGTGAAGGCTCTTCCGGCAATGTACCCGCAGGGCGGCGAAAAAGTGCTCATCTATAACACCACCGGCAAGGTCGTTCCGGAGGGCGGACTGCCTATTGACGTCGGCACGATAGTCATAAACTGCACAACCATCGCGGCAATAGCAAAGTATATTGAAACAGGCATGCCTCTTGTCTCCAAGTGCATAACCGTTGACGGAAGCGCTGTAAAGGAGCCTAAAAACGTCATTGCTCCGATAGGGACAAGGCTCGCTGACCTGTTTGAGTTCTGCGGCGGCTTCAAGGCTGAGCCTAAAAAGGTTCTCTACGGCGGACCAATGATGGGCATAGCCGTTCCAGGCACCGATGTCCCCGTCCTAAAGAATACAAACGCTATCATAGCTCTTGACGAGCATGACGCCAAGCCAAAGGAGCATACGCCCTGCATCAACTGCGGCAAGTGCGTTGACTGCTGCCCGCTCAGGCTGAACCCCGTTGCGATGGCAAAGGCTTTTGCGAGAAAGGATGTCGGCGAGCTCGAGGCGCTCAAGGTCAACCTGTGCATGGAGTGCGGCTGCTGCGCTTTCATCTGCCCGACAGGACAGCCTCTTGTTGAAAGGCACAGGCTTTCCAAGGCTTTAGTAAAGGCAAACAAACAGAAGGAGGCAAAAAAATAATGAGCAGACTTACAGTATCTCCTTCGCCTCACATTTTCGCTCACAACAGCACGCAGTCCATAATGTTAGACGTAATCTTAGCGCTTTTGCCCGCCGCCGTTGCCTCGGTGATATTCTTCGGAGCGGCAAGCATAGCGGTAATAGCGGTATGCGTCATCTCCAGCTTCGCGGCTGAGTTTATTTTCAATCTCATCGTAAAGAAGGCTCAGCAGACCGCATGGGATCTGTCGGCGGTTGTAACAGGACTTCTTTTGGCTCTAAATCTCCCCGCAAATATCCCGCTCTGGCAGGCTGCTGTCGGCTCGGTATTCGCCATTGTGGTCGTAAAGGGTCTTTTCGGCGGCATCGGTCAGAACTTCGCCAACCCCGCAATTACCGGCAGAATATTCATGCTGATTGCTTTCAGCTCAATGACGATCAGCGCGTTCCCGGAGGGAAGCACAGACGCTGTCTCCGGAGCTACCACGCTTTCAGTCCTCAAAAACTACGCGGGCGCTGAGTCGCTCGAGAATATTCCCTCGCTTTTGGATCTGTTCTTAGGCAAGTGCGGCGGAGCACTGGGTGAAACCTCTGCGCTGGCTCTTCTCATCGGCGGCATATACCTTGTCCTCAGAGGCGTCATCTCATGGCACACCCCTGTGACATTTATCGCTACCGTCTTTGTCCTGACGTTTATTTCGAGCGGCGGGGATGTCCACTACGCCACTGCGCAGATACTTTCCGGAGGGCTCTTCATCGGCGCGATATTCATGGCTACCGACTACGCCACCACGCCTAACACAAAGTGGGGCAAGGTGGTATTCGGTCTGGGCTGCGGACTTATAACCGTTCTTATAAGACTGTTCGGCAGCTATCCCGAGGGAGTATCCTTCTCAATACTCCTGATGAACATACTCACCCCATACATTGAAAGATGGACGAGGACGAGACCTTTGGGAGGTGTCAAGGAATGAATGAATCGGTAAAAAGCATAACCGTGCTTACTGCGATATGCCTTATAGTCGCGATAATATTGTCCGGAGTGAACTATGTCACCGCACCTGTTATCGCCGAGAATCAGGCTAAAAAGGCGAACGAATCGCTTATCGTCGTTCTTCCCGACGCCGAGAGCTTTGAGGAAATAGACATTCCGGAGGGCTCTCCCGAGACCGTGACCGGCGTATATAAGGACACAGCCGGAACAGGCTACGCCGTCACAGTATCGACATCCTCTCAGTACAGCTCATCTGATATGCAGTTTACTATAGGCGTAGGCTCTGACGGCAAGATCGTGAATATCTCTCTTACCAACTACGCGGAGAGCAAGGACTTCGGCACTGACACCTATCCCCAGAGCTATATCGGTCAGGACTCCGCACTTTCGGGCATCGACACCGTGGCGGGAGTGACCTACTCCTCAACGGCTTTCAAGAACGCCGTCGCGGACGCGTTTACCGTGCTTTTGTCCGTCTCTGACATCAGCGCAGGAGAAAAGACCGACGAGCAGATAGCTTCGGAGCTTGCCCAGCAGGTATTCCCGTACGCATGCAATTCCGCAGGAATTTGCAGCCTGTCCGCTTCCGCCGAGAGCTATGACGGAATCAGCGCGCTCTATGAGGCAGAAAACGACACCGGATACATCGCTACTGCTGACAGCAACGGAAAGACCGTATTTATGACCTTTGACGCTTTCGGAGCAGCTATTTCGGTATACGACTCACAGGCTCAGGAGCTTGACTCCGCCGAGTACTCGGCTCAGCTCGAGTCCGCCTCGGCGGCCGTAGCAGGGCTTGTACAGCAGAAGCAGGACAAGATCATAACAAGAATAGGAAAGATGATAGACGGAGCGCAGGTCACACCGCTTACGCTCAGCGTAAGATCCTCGGTAAGCTCAGCTTACTCCGTAACCGCTCCTGACGGAAGCTATACGGCGTTTGTCGCCCAGCCCTACGGCTACGGCGGACCTGTCGAGATCATCTACATCCTCACCCCCGACGGAGACATATCGAGATTCAAGGTAATATCTCACAACGAGACTGAATACTTCGGAGCGGCTGTAGCTGAATCGGGCTACGCCGAAAAGCAGGGGGGCGCAAACATAACCTCTCCGAGCGAAGACGACATACTCATTTCCGGCTGCACATTCACCTCAAATGCAGTCAGAACGGCATACGACGATGTTGCCGAGGCTTTTGAGAGCCTTGGCGCCGTTGAGTAAGGAAGGCGGCGCAACAATGAAGAAATTATCAATCCTACTAAAGGGACTTATCAAGGAAAATCCGGTATTTGTGCTTGTATTGGGCACCTGCCCCACGCTTGCGATGACCGACTCGGTGCCAAGAGCCATAGGAATGGGACTCTCTGCGGCAGCCGTCCTGATATGCTCAAATATAGTAATATCACTTCTGAGGAACGTAATCCCTGATAAGGTCAGAATACCCTCATATATCGTTGTAATAGCAGGCTTTGTCACGGCGATCCAGATGGTGCTCCACGCATACATGCCCGACCTGTACGATTCGCTCGGAACATATCTTGCTCTCATAGTAGTCAACTGCATCATACTCGGCAGAGCTGAGATGTTCGCGAGCAAGAACGGTGTTTTGGACTCAGCCGTCGACGGAGTCGGCATGGGTCTGGGATTCACTCTCGCGCTGTTCCTGATGGCTACAGTCAGAGAGGTATTCGGCGCAGGAAGCTTCTGCGGCTATGAGATACCTGTGCTGAGCAACTACACCATACCGATACTCATTCAGGCGCCCGGAGGATTCATGGTCTTCGGACTTCTGATAGCTATTGTGAACGCTGTCACCAAGGGCAGGGCGCTCAAGAAAAAGGACTTCGGCTGCAAGGGCTGCCCCGCTTATTCAAGCTGCAGCCACAACTGCGACGCTGTAAAGGAGGCTAAGTAATCATGAAAAGCCTTTTGGTTATCCTTCTGGGAAGCGTATTTGTCAACAACTACGTTTTGCAGAAGTTCTTAGGGATATGCCCCTTCCTGGGCGTTTCCAAAAAGTTTGACCAGGCATCCGGAATGGGCATCGCGGTCACCTTTGTAATGCTTGTCGCGACCGCGGTCACATGGCCTATTCAGGCATATATCTTAGACGCCCTCAACCTCGGTTATTTGCAGACGATCGTCTTCATTCTGGTGATAGCCGCTCTGGTTCAGTTCGTGGAGATAGTGCTTAAAAGGTATATTCCCGCCCTGCACAAGTCGCTCGGCGTTTACCTGCCTCTTATAACCACCAACTGCGCGGTTTTGGGTGTTACCATAAACAACATCAGCGACGGCTACAACTTTATCGAGTCAATGGTCAGCTCGCTTGGCTGCGGACTCGGCTTCCTCCTCGCTATGCTCCTATTCTCGGGAGTGCGCTCGAGGGTGGACAACTGCGAGAGCATACCTGCGACGTTCAAGGGAATACCCTCGACGCTTTTAGCTGCCTCGATCGTCTCAATGGCGTTCTTCGGCTTCGGCGGCGTCATCGACAACCTGTTCGCCTAAGGAGGAGAATATATGAACGAAGTAGTATCTTCAATTCTCACGGCGGTTGGCATAGTCGGCGGAATAGGTCTTGTCTGCGCGCTTTTGCTCGTAGTAGCCTCAAAGGTAATGGCAGTCAAGGTTGACGAGCGCGTCGCGAAGGTAAGACAGTGCCTTCCCGGAGCGAACTGCGGAGCCTGCGGCTTTACAGGCTGCGACGGCTATGCGGACGCCCTTGTCAACAAGCCAGGAACAAAGACAAATCTTTGCGTCCCCGGCGGAGACTCGACTTCAAGGAGCATTTCCGAGACACTCGGCGTAAAGTTTGAGGACGTCATCGAGCAGGTAGCATTCGTCCACTGCGACGGTGATGAGAATAACACCCACAAAAAGTACGACTATGTCGGAGTAGAGACCTGCAAGGCGGCCAAGCTCTTCTACGGAGGAGACGGAAGCTGCACATACGGCTGCCTCGGCTACGGAGACTGCCTCAGAGCGTGCCCGACAGGCGCTATCTGCCTCAAAGAGGGCATAGCCAAGATCAACGCCAACGTCTGCATAGGCTGCGGCATCTGCGCAAAAACATGCCCTAACCATATAATCTCCATGCTTCCTGCCGTTGCCAAGGTGGCAGTCACATGCAGCAATAAGGAGACAGGCGCAGTGGCGCGAAAGAAGTGCCTAAACGCCTGCATAGGCTGCAAAAAGTGCGAAAAGAGCTGTCCTTCAGGTGCTGTGACGGTAACAGATAACCTGGCGCATATCGACTATTCGCTATGCACAGGCTGCGAGACCTGCGCGGACGTTTGCCCCACTCACGCTATCAAGCGCGTAAATCTTGCAAAGTCCTAAGCTTAACGCTTGGAAAAGGTAAAAGATGAGTAACGAGACAGGGCTGAAAAAAAGCGACATAATACTGATAGCCCTTGCTCTTATTATTGCCATCGCCGTATTTCTGACAATACGGCTTGGCAGGACGGACGGAGGGTATGCGGTTGTCATACAGGACGGAAGCGAAATCGCCGCATACCCTCTTAACAGGGACATGTCGGTAGACATAGCCTCGCCGGACGGCGAAGGCTTCAACCGCCTTGTGATAAGCGGCGGGTACGCCAGCGTATCAAGCGCAAGCTGCCCTGACAAGGTCTGTATAAATCAGGGCAGGATAAAGTATAACGGCGAAACGATAGTCTGTCTGCCCAATAAGCTTGTCATAATGATCACCTCAGACGAGCAGCCGCAAGCTGACATCATTTCCTGACGGAGGTTAGACAATGAAGCTTAGACCAAGGACAATCTCCACTGTCGCCATGGCCTCCACTCTGGCGCTTATTCTGTCCTATATAGAAAGCCTTGTGCCGCTCAGCTTCGCGGTGCCAGGAATAAAAATGGGTCTTGCGAATATAGCGATAGTCTTTGTGCTCTACCGCCTCGGCGAAAAGGAAGCGATAGCGGTATCTTTGATACGTCTTTTCTGGGTGGCGGTGCTGTTCGGCAGCTTTATGACGTTTTTGTACAGCCTTGCCGGCGCTGTGCTGAGCATGACCGTTATGATTATCCTAAAGAAAAGCGAAAAATTCTCCGCCGTAGGAGTGAGCGTTGCCGGCGGTATAACCCACAACGCCGGTCAGATAATAGCAGCGGTATTGCTTATGGAGACCGCCCAGATAGCATACTACCTCCCTGTTCTGGTTGTATCCGGAGCGGTCACAGGAGTTATTATAGGAATCGTCTCCGCCCTGCTGATAAACGAAATACCCAAAAATCTGATATAACAGCAGCGCTGCTACGCAATAAAAAGCTCCCGGAAGCTGGAAAAATCCAGCCCCCGAGAGCTTTTTTATGCCTATTCAGTTGTCGTCTTTGCCCTTAATCGAGCATTTTATCCTCGAACCCGTCAGTCATCTCAAAGCTTCCGTCTGCTTTTATCCAGAACACATCCACGTCTCCGACTTTTTCCGCGAGCTTCCTGCCGTCCTCTATGCTCATGTTGAACAGAGCGGTAGACAGGCAGTCCGCAATGCAGCTGTCCCTGCACAGCACCGAGACTGAGCGGTACTCATGCTCAGGCATCAGAGTATATGGATTGATGATGTGATGGTATCTCACGCCGTCAACCATGTAATAGCGCTGATAGTCTCCGCTGGTGACCAGAGACAGGTCGTGGAATCCCACCCTGCAAACATACGGCGAGTCCTCGTCAAGGTCCGGGTTCTGGATTCCAGCCACCCAGTCCTCCCCGTCCCCCTTTTTTCCTATAGAGCGAAGATTTCCTCCTATGTTGAGTATATATCCGCTGACGCCTTCAGCCTCGAGCGCCTGCGCGATTTTTTCAACGGCATAGCCCTTGGCTATCCCTCCCACATCCAAGGACATCTCAGGGTCGCTAAGATATACTGTAGACGCCTCTTGGTCTATAACCACCTTGTCCATTCCGGTGTGAAGGCTTGCCTTTGACAGCTCCTCCGCCGAGGGAATATGCGCGTTCTGCGGGTCGTCCTCCGCTTCCTCGCGGCAGTCATGCCATATCGAGAGGACGCTTCCGGTCGAGATATCAAAATACCCGTCGGTTACCTCCGCCATTTCGCTTGCGATAAGAAGCATGTCTATTAGCTCCTCATCCACCTCGACAGGCTCTTCACCTGCCGCATGATTTATAGTATAAAGATTATTTATCCCATCGTATCGGTGATAGATGTCGCTCAGCCGGTGATACTTGTCAAGCATCTCGCTGACAATGCCGCATATTCTATCAAACTCTTGCTCGTCGTCCTCATAGCCTATTACCTGCGAGACCGTGTCAAAATACTCAAAATAGGTCTGAGTCCTGCGTTCCGGCACATCTGCGCCTGCCGAGCAGCCTGACATTGACATCAGCAGCAGCGCCGTAGTGAGTACGGCTGTAAGCCTGCTTTTTTTGAAAAAACCTTGCCTAAGCTTCACGATTATCCCTTTCCTGATGTTTTTTCATTCAAGTATAAACCCATAAATATTCGATGATAGTATACTATAACCGAAAAAATTGTCAACTGACAAATAAGCTAAAAGTTATCTTCGCAGCCGTCCAAAATATGTCCTTGACCGCAAAGCAGCCTCTAATCAGACCGCGCTCCTAAACGGTCGTATTCCTTTTGGGAAAGCTCTCCGTCTTTTTCGGGGTTACATATAACAGCCGCGTAAATTTCAAGCCGTTTCCCTACTCTGTGCTTGCGGCCGAGCCGCATTTTTGCTATAATAGCGATAAAAAGATCATCCCTAAAATACAGGAAAAGAGGCACGCTATGAAGCAGTATGAGATGTTTGAGCTTAGCTTCGAGGGAGTATCTCCCGGGAAGGAGCTTGTCGCGGAGTTTTCCCACGGCGAAAAAATCGTTTATGTCCCCGGTTATTATGACGGGAACGGAGTATACAGGTTCAGGTTCCTGCCCGAGGAAGCAGGAATATACCACTGGACGGCAAACGGTGAGAGCGGCGCTGCCGTCTGCGAGCCTGCGAATGGAACAAGGCACGGCGTCGTAAGACCAAACGGGCTTCACCTAAGATACTCGGACGGCGAAAGGTTCTCCTGCTTCGGAACTACTGTCTATGCCCTCGCCCACCAGCCTGACGAGCTTGTCCGTAAAACCATAAGCACCCTTAAGAGCTCGCCTTTCAACAAGGTTCGGTTCTGCGTCTTTCCCAAGCACTATGACTATAATCACAACGAGCCGGAGCTATATGCCTTCGAAAAAACCGACGGAAAATGGGACACCTCCAAACCATGCTATGAGTTCTGGCGCAGATTTGAAGCCATAATAGACGAGCTTGGCAAGGCTGGGATAGAGTGCGACATTATTCTGTTTCACCCATATGACCGCTGGGGCTTCTCGAGGCTCACAAAAAAGGAGAGCTTGGAATACCTTGATTATGCGGTAAGGCGGCTGTCAGCATATCCAAACGTGTGGTGGAGCCTTGCCAACGAATATGACCTGATGGATAACTATACCCTTTCCGACTGGAAGGAGTTTGCCGAGTATATTTCAGATCATGATATCTGCCGTCATATGCTCAGCAACCACAACTGCTTCAACTACTTTGATTTCAGTCTTGCGCAGATAACCCACTGCTCCATTCAGGATATATTCGTCTGCGAGGTTCCTGAGCTTCAAAGAAAATACCGCAAGCCCGTAATTTTCGACGAGTGCTGCTACGAGGGAAATATCTCGTTCGGCTGGGGAAATATCGCAGCCTTTGAAATGGTCAACAGATTCTGGACTGCCGTAATAAGCGGAGGCTACTGCACCCACGGAGAAACATATATGAGCGACGACGATATTCTATGGTGGTCAAAGGGCGGAGAGCTAAAGGGTGAAAGCCCATCAAGAATAGCGTTTTTGCGCTCAATTGTCGAGTCTCTACCCGGCGATATCGACTACTTCCCAGAGGGAGCCGGCTGTCTTACCGAAGAGGTCATCGCAGGCTACAGAGAAAACGGAATACCCAAAGACCTCATACATGACTTCTGGGTCAAGGGGCTGTGCTCTCTTCCCGCCGAGAGAGTAAAGGGATTTATCCTTAGAAGCCGGGGCATCACCGGAGCGTGCATGGATGGCTCGGGCTGCTCGGCTTACATAAAATATTACGGTCGCCAATGCCCGTCCTTCGACAGATTTATCCTTCCCGATGGCAGCTACAAGGTAGAAGTGATAGACGCATGGGAAATGACACGAACCGTCGCACTTGAAAACGCGAGCGGTGAGATAAATATATCCCTTCCCGGCAAGGAGGGCATAGCGGTCTTGGCTGTGAGAATAAAATAAGACCAATACGCCGCCGGCATCACACATAAATAAGCACATCCCGCCTCGTCAAGCAAGCGAAGCGGGATGATTTCGTATGTGATAATAAACCGTCAGTCTTCAGCGCATATCCTGAGTATGGCAAGCGCGAACATCTTTGCGTTAAAGATAAGGTCGTCTTCCTTTATGAACTCGTCGGCAGAGTGCATATGGTTGTCGTCGCCGATAAACTCAGGACCGAAGGCAACGCCGCCCTCTATCTCATGCACATATGTGCCGCCGCCGATGGCTATGCATTCCCCTTTTTTGCCGGTCACTTCCTCGAAGACCGACAGAAGCTTCCTGACAAAAGGAGTGTCCTCGCTTACACAATGAGGCTCCGAGCCCATGTGTCCGTCAAGCCTGAAGCCGGCGCCGGCGGCTGCCGGGAGCAGCTTGTCCATAACATTTGCGACGCTGCTTGTCGCGGGAAGCCTTATGTCAATTTTGAACTCAAGCTTTCCAGCCTGATAATTTATTATGCTCAAAACGCAGGTAAGAGCGCCTGATAACTCGTCACTCTGCGCGATTCCGAGGCTGCTGCCGTCAGTTTCGCCGTACGGGAACAGCTTTGACAGGCTTGAAAGCTTTCTCGACGCGTCGTCCCTTATATCCATAAAGGTGAGCAGCTTTATGAGCGCAGTAACGGCGTTTTTGCCGAGCTCAGGAGTAGACGCGTGCGCGCTCTTCCCGCAGGCGTCAATTCTTATGCAGCCGCCGAAGTCCTTTACGGAGAATGAAACCCCGCAGGACATCCTTCTAATTGCAGCCTCCGCCTCGCTGACGCTAGTCCCGCCGATAACCGCGTACGCAGACTCAGGCACAGCGTTGATGACAGTGCCTCCGGAAAGCTCCAATATGGTTTTAGGCGACGCCGAAGGCATAATATCTGCGGAAAAGTAGCCGCGTATCATGCCCTTTTCTATGTTTATGACAGGATAGTTTCCGTCAGGGGTAAAGGTATATTTCGGCGCGGGCTGCTTTGAGAGATAGTACTTCATATCGGCTGAGCCGTTTTCCTCGTTTGTTCCGAGAATAAGGCGAACGCCCCTTTTGAGCGGAATGCCAAGCTCCTTTATCGCCTTGAGCGCGTAAATGACCGCAACCGACGGTCCCTTGTCGTCTATCGCTCCCCTGCCGTAGATTTTCCCGTCGTCCACTCTTGCCTTGTACGGGTCGCTTGTCCAGCCCGTTCCCTCCGGAACTACATCGAGGTGCGAAAGTATTCCAAGCTCAGGCTCACAGTCATAACCCGGAAGCTCCACCGTTCCTGCATAGCCGTCAAAATTTCTTGTCACAAGCCCGAATCCGCTGCAAATTTCAAGAGCGCGGTCAAGGCATTCCCTCACCGGTCTGCCGAACGGAGCTCCGTCAGACGGCTCCTGCTGGTAGCTCGGATAGGCTATCAGCTCGGAAAGAGATGCAATCATATTCTCCTTTTCGGATTCGATGTAGTCAAAAATCTTATTTTTAACGGTACTATCCATATTTATTGCCGCCCGGCATGACCTTGGGCGGCTCTCCTTTCAAAAAAGTATGATATATATGGGCTTTCAGAATTTTTTCAAGACCATCACCGATATCGGCGGGACGTACACCGCCTCGCAAAATATCGCCAAAGCGTTCTCTGATACCGTATAGTCGCTTACGCACAGCCTCCACTCGCCGTCAGGAAGCGCGAACAGCTTGGCTCTTGGTATCGGGTTGACAAAAATCAGCAGCTCTTCTTCTTCATCATAAAGGTGTATGGCTATGGTTCCCTCCGCAGACGGAAGTATCTCAGAATGGCTCATTACCTCATCGCGTGTCGCCATCCTCAAAAGGCGGTGAGCCTTTCTGAAGGAAATCAGCCCGGTGATATATTCTGATTCCAAATAGTTTTTATCCAGCTCCCCCCACTTTATCGAGTTGACCGAGTCGGGAGAGGCATAGCTGTTGTGGTCAAATTTACCGTCGCCAAGCGGCTTTGAGCGCAGAAACTCCTGACCCGCGTGGATAAACGGAACCCCCTGAGCAAGCAGCACAAGCGCGGCGCAAAGCCTTGCCATTTTCCTGCGGTCACGATCGTTGCGGTCGCCTACAGAAAGCGTCAGCTTATCCCAAAGCGTAAGGTTGTCGTGAGCCTCGCAGTAATTTATGATCTGGCGGGGATTAACTGCCCAGTCGGTAATTCCAAGCAATCCGTCGCACACAGCCTTTTGCAGAAGATAGTTTCCGCTGACATAACCCGTAGATGAGTCGGAAAATACCGCTCCCTTGATGGCGTCGCGGAAGTTGTCGTTAAAGTACGCAAACTCCGGCATCTTCGCGGAGTTGACCTTTGAGCCGGCAAGCTCCGGCGGCAGCTCAACCGCTTCTGCTGACCAGCCCTCGCCATAGAGTATCGCATTCGGGTTAAGCTCCTTAAGGCGTCTGGTTATCTCGTTGAGAGTATCCACATCAAGACAGGCCATCAAATCAAACCTGAACCCGTCGATTTTATATTCCTTAGCCCAAAAAAGAACAGAATCAACTATGTATTTTCTCACCATAGCGTGATCTGAGGCTATCTCGTTTCCGCAGCCGGAACCGTTTGAGAGCTTGCCGTCCTCACGGTACCTGTAATAGTATGACGGGAAAGACTTTCCCAAATTCGAGCTTTCCGGAAGGTAGGTGTGATTGTAAACCACATCCATCACCACGCCTATTCCCTGCTCGTGGAGCGACATCACAAGCTCCTTGAGCTCTGTTATCCTCAGCTCCGGGTTAAACGGGTCGGTGCAGTATGATCCCTCGGGAGCGTTGTAATTTTCAGGGTCATAGCCCCAGTTATATGCCGCCCTCGGGTTTGTCTCGTCAAGGCGGTCATAGTCGAACACCGGCAGAAGATGAACATGGGTTATGCCCAGCTCGCGAAGGTGAGCGACACAGCTTCTCTTTCCGCCGGGAGTGCGGCTGCTGTTTATGGTAAACGCCTTGAACTTTCCGCGATATTTTGAGTTGATACCTGAACTCGGGTCAGATGAAAAATCCCTCACATGAGCCTCATACAGCACAGCGTCGGTATACTTTTGCAGCTTGACATATGTGGACCTCTCCCAGCCGTTCGGGTTGAGGTCTGAAAGCTTGCATATATAGCCTTTTTCGCCGTTTATTCCGACGGCACAGGCGTACGGATCTACGCCTATACTACTGTAGCCGTTATAGGTATATTCATAGCAGTAAAATGTTTTTTTGAGAGGACGTCTGTGCACATACTGCCAGACGCCCCTGTCCCCCTTTTCCAAAGGTATGCTCAAATACGGACTGACATCCTTGTAGCTTTTATACAGAAGCAGATTCACCGATTCCGCAGTCGGCGCCCAGACATAAAACTCCGTCTTACCGTCTACAAGTCTTACGCCGAGAAAGCCGTCATAGCCATACTGCTCATCGATAGCCTTCCACTCGCTTAACTTCACTGCAATTCCCCCGATAATCAGGTATTTTTTAGATACTTTGATTTATATAGAACTGACGAGTATTTAAAATCAAGGCAACACACCGGCTTATGGCTTTTAGCCTGCCGAAAGTTTACCTAATATTGTATTTACCTCACATGACCTATATTATAACCTAAATTATAGTTTATTTCAATACTAATTTTAAGCTCCTTATAGTTTCTGAGAAAAATTTATTAAAAACGCTTGACATCTGACCTTTGCTATGGTATTATTAAAAGGCACTCTTGAGGAAGATATTTATAATCAAGAGAAAAATAATATCGCGGGGTAGAGCAGTTGGTAGCTCGTCGGGCTCATAACCCGGAGGTCGTTGGTTCAAGTCCTTCCCCCGCAACCAGACTGAGTCTGGACGCATTTCGCGTCCGGACTCTTTTTTATTTTACACGGTCTTTGCTGCCCGCGCCGGAGCTGTCAGTAAAAAGGTCAACTATGACATATCGCTGCGAATGGCATAAAGTTCGCGGATACTTTTTTTAACGGGTTATGAGACCGACGAGCGGGCTCGTTGGGCAAAAAATCCTTCCTTTATCCGCCGCCGGCGGAGGATGTATGTCAGTAAGGTAAACATTCAGTTTGCCGCTTAAAAAGCGTTATGTATGTACATGGAAGCCCCGCGCGAACGTCTTTTAAAGAATATCAGCAGCATGGCATTTGATATCCTGTTAATCCAGCCGTGAAGCCTCTTTAACGACGAAGTTGTGCCGCTTACCCGAAGAGGCGGAAGAATGTAACAGAATAAAATGGGATTATATCACTTGTTCCCCATTGACAATACCCAAACTGCCGTATCATTGCTTAAAGCGTAGTCGACTCAAAAAGCATGTCTGATTTTTACCCACAGGCAATATCCAAGGAAAAATATTGCAAATTTTATTGACATAATGTAAACTGTAAGTAGTAATCAGAAAAAATACGGGAGGAGAACGGATATGTGCAATGGCTTAAATCACCAAGAATATATTCACATAGTTAAAGAAGCGAAAACCGCTGTGCTCTTTGTGCATGGAATTCTCGGAACGCCCGCTCACTTTGAGTTTCTAAGTCATACTCTTCCTACGAATATATCCGTTTACAACATGCTGCTAAAGGGTCACGGAGACAGCCCAAAAGAATTCTCAAAAGCCTCTATGTTCGAGTGGCGGCAGCAGGTTGACGACGCCGCGAAAATGCTTTTAAGCTCGCACCAAAGGCTTATAATATGCGCTCATTCGATGGGCACGCTCTTTGGAATACAGCAGGCAATCAAAAATCCGGATATAAGCCTGTTTTTAATGAACCCTCCGCTGGTTATCAGACCAAAGGCGAAGCTTGCTAAAGCAACATGGAGGATATACCGTAGCACAATCACGCAAAATGACGAATGGCTCCTCGGATTGAAAAGAAGCTGCAGCATTCAGATTGATAAAAATATTTTTCAATATGCAGGCTGGGTCCCGAGATATCTTGAGCTGTTTGGGGAAATATGTCGAACAAGAAAGCTCGTATCCAAGCTTTCCTCTTCCTGCAAGGCATACCTATCAAATCACGACGAGCTGGTATCAGTGAAATCTGCAAAATACTTTGCAAAAAATAATAACAGCCTTGCCGATATCAGCCTGAAATTTCTTGAGACCTCAGGGCATTTTTTCTACTCCAAAAAGGATAAAGAGCTGCTGATTAAGGACTTCGTCGAGACACTCTGTTATAAATATTGAAGCCGGTCTCTTTTTAGAGCGGCTAAAGGATTATGACGCGCCAATTCGCCCCTTAACGCCGGGCAGGACATAAAAAAGCCTCCAAGCCGTACGCCTGGAGGCTTTACTCATTTGTGTGAGGCTGTTATTTAGTAAGCCACACCCTGCCACTTCATCGCATCGGCAACCTTGAGGAAGCCGGCGATATTGGCGCCTACTACGAGGTTGCCGTCAAAGCCGTATTCCTT
>CASDRM010000051.1 GCA_949283135.1 uncultured Ruminococcus sp. | reverse complement strand
GAATGACCCCGCAGGAACTGAAAAACAGCATTTTGCAGCTTGCCATTCAGGGCAAACTCGTTGAACAGCGCCCCGAGGAGGGGACAGGGGAGGAGCTTTTTGCAAAGATTCATCAGGAAAAGCAGAGGCTTGTCAGAGAGGGAAAAATCAAAAAGGAAAAGCCCCTGCCCGAAATCACCGACGACGAAAAGCCCTTTGATATTCCGGAAAGTTGGATGTGGGTAAGACTTGGCAATATAATCAAGAGTTTATCAGCTGGTGGCGACAAACCGACTGTTTTCTCTAAGGAAAAAAATGACACATGCATAGTACAAGTATTGTCTAATGGCGAAAAGAATCAAGGAATTTTTGGATATACAGACATGCCAGTAATTACTGAAAGAAGTTTGACTATTTCGGGTAGAGGAACTATTGGATATGCAGAAATTAGAACTGAGCCATATGTTCCTATCGTTCGACTTCTTGTTATATTGCCATTAGAGCATACATATTTAGAGTACTTGAAAATTGTTATACAAGTTTCAACTGAGTATGGAATAGGCTCGGCAGTTAAGCAGCTAACTGTTCCTATGCTTTTACCCAAGTTGATTCCTCTCCCACCCCTTGCCGAGCAAAAGCGGATTGTAGCCAAAATCGAGGAACTGCTTCCGCTTATTGACCGCTACGAGCAGGCGTGGAGCAAGCTGGAGCAGTTCAACAGCCGTTTCCCCGAAGATATGAAAAAATCCCTCTTGCAATACGCCATTCAGGGTAAGCTCGTCGAACAGCGCCCCGAAGAAGGCACAGCCGAGGAACTTTTTGCTCAGATTCAGGAGGAAAAACAGCGGCTGATTGCCCAGAAGAAAATCAAAAAGGAAAAGCCCCTGCCTGAAATCACAGACGACGAAAAGCCGTTTGATATTCCGGGAAGTTGGAAGTGGGTGAGAATAGGAGAAATTTTCGGATTACAGGCAGGAAAAAATATTACCTCATCCAATATTTATGAAGAGAAATCTGAACAGAACCCATATTTGTGCTTTGGCGGTAATGGAGTAAGAGGATTTGTAGCTAACTACAACAGAGAGGGGCATTTTGCACTTATCGGAAGACAAGGAGCACTTTGTGGAAATGTCAATCTCGCTGAAGGACGATTTTACGCAACTGAACATGCTGTCGTAGTAGATCATTATAATATGACTAATGTTTTATGGTGTGGATGGTTTTTGAAAGCATTAAATCTAAATCAGTATGCAACAGCAACTGCACAACCGGGACTTGCAGTTGCAAATATCGTGAAAGTGTTGATTCCCCTCCCACCCCTTGCCGAGCAAAAGCGCATTGTAGAAAAACTGGAGCAGCTCCTGCCGTTGTGCGAGTGGCTGAAGTGAGGTGATAAACATGGAATTCATCCAATATATAACTCAAATTGATTATCTCAATTTGCATAAATCCGACTTGCGATTTCACAAAAATGCAAAATCTCGATTTTTCACTACATCCCTTAATGGCGTTTTAAAGGTATTTGTGGTTATAAAAACTGCTTTTCACGAACATCGAATATTTGAGTAATAAAGATGAGTCGTTGCAGGATTGGACAGACCGGCAAAGACTTGTAACGCTTCGAAAGAAGCATGTGAAAAGACGCGTGCGGCTTTTAACAGTTACGGTGAACAGACATTTGTTTGCTGATTTTCTCTTTAAGAGGATTCGCTTCCTCCATGAAATTATTACGCGAAAGAAACTAATCGTCAGGGATATAACTTTGAGTTTGATGACAAAAACTGGTTGAGAGTATTCTGCGCAATAGCCCTGCTTTAGACGGATGTAATCTTTTTTACGAAGTTGTCGATTACGGTAAAGATAATGATTCTGAATACAGTACAATGTTTAAAAATGAAATATTATGAACACGTTTCCATCATTTGCACGAGATTTACCGATAGAATGCTTTCTCGACGCAGTATGCAACGCTGTCGAAGGATAGATGTTCGCGATATTTATCCTATGAATAGGACAGTGATTTATTAGTATAAACTCTTGACAGCTTGTTCAACAGGGGATAACTTTAAAAGTTTGGAGCAGGGAATCAGACGGCGCGATTGCAGCAAAATTCGTGATTATTTATATGTGAACCAAGTGGGGTGGAGTCTTATGAAAAGTAAGAAATATAAAATTATTGTTTCTTTGGCAGTGATATTTATGGCTGCCGCAGTTACTCTTTTTATACTCATATGGAATGGCGTTATAATATTGAACGAAGGCAGAGCAGGCAAGTACCCTGTAAGAGGAGTAGACGTGTCGTGGTATCAGGGCGATATAGACTGGGAAACTCTTGCCGAAAATGACATTAAATTTGTTTTTATCAAGGCTACAGAGGGCAGTACATATGTAGATGATAAGTTTTCCTATAATTTTAACGAGGCTCAAAAGACCTCGCTTGCGGTCGGCGCGTATCATTTTTTCAGCTATGACAGCGGCGGCAAAACTCAGGCAGAGAATTTCATAAATTCGGTGACGCCATTTGAGGGAATGCTTCCGCCGGTGATAGACCTGGAATTTTACGGAGACAAGGGAAGTAATCCGCCTGAAAGAGAGCATGTTGACGAGCAGCTTAAAATAATGCTTGATATGCTCGAGACATACTACGGTCAAAAACCGATAATCTACGCTACGGAAAGGTCGTACAGGTTATATCTGTCAGGCGATTATGAGGAGTACGATATCTGGATAAGGAATGTTATTACAGAGCCGTCGCTTTCCGACGGCAGGGAGTGGACGTTCTGGCAATATACCGACAGGGAAGTGCTTGACGGATATATCGGCGACGAGGAGCATATCGACGTGAATGTATTTAACGGCAGTTCGGAAGAGTTTGAAGCTTACCTTGCCGAAAAGTCATATAAAAACCGTGACAATGAGCAATAGCCGAGAGGACTGTGTTTGCTTTTTTATTAAATTTGTTAGGAGTCAGCTGAATATGATTGAGACGGAAAGACTGATATTGCGTCCGTTTGTTGAGTCGGATGCTGAGGATTTATTTGAGTATTTGCAAAAACCGATGGTTAATTGCTTTGCCTCCATGAAGCTGAATACGCTTGATGAAGCTAAGTCTGAGGTCAAAAGGCGGGCGAAAGAAACGGAATATCTCTTTGCTATCGTGCTGAAGGATACGGGAAAGGTTATAGGTGAGATAGACGCTTATCCTGAAAATGCCGCGCCTGATGAAGTAAATTCGGCGCTTGATACTTTCAGCCCCTGCTGGATGCTGAATAAGGACTATCACGGTAAGGGATACGCCTATGAAGCGGCTCACGCATTCTTTGACTATCTGTTCCGTGAAAAAGGAGCGAGGCGGATCTATGCTTATACCGAGGATTACAATCTGGCAAGTCAGCATTTGTGCGAAAGGCTTGGTATGCGCCGTGAAGGACTGTTTGAAGAGTTTGTATCTTTTGTAAGCGACAAGGACGGACATCCGATATATGAGAACACGATCCAGTATGCGATTTTAAAAAAGGAGTGGCTTAGGCAGTGGAATCAAAAGTAGGCAAGCAGTCGGCTTGGCGCTTTGATTTCACTTATGTGCGTTTGTTATGTTGACTAACCCGAAGGAAGTAATAAACAAAAAACCAGACTTTAAAAAGCTGATATCGTACGGCTTTGTAAAAGATGGAGAAAAATATGTGTTTTCCTCAGAAATCATTGACGGGACCTTTCTTGTAAGTATTTATGTATTTGAAAACGGCGTAACTAAGGTTTCAGTTATAGATAAGGCGATAGGAGAGGAGTATGCGCTCGCGTATGTACCCAGTTCGTCCTTTGTCATGGAACGCTTTTTTCTTTTGTGAGACGGTATGTTTATGATTGCAAGTATTATTAAAAATTTCTTAAAACCAAATCGGGGTTGATTTTATGGCAGTTTATAATATTGGAGAATTTATAAAAGAAAGGCGGGAGCGACTTGGAGTAACTCAGGATGAGCTTTGCGAGGGAATTTGCGCTCCGGCTACAATGTCGAGGATTGAATCGGGTGGGCGAATTCCAAAAAGCAAGGTCATAGTTCCTTTGCTCCAGCGTCTCGGATTATCTGATTTTATAGTCGACAGTATGTCAACCAAGGAAGAGCTTGAATGCATGGAATTAATTACTAAAATGCGCTTAAGCTATGTTAACGGGAACATGGAAGCCGCAAAAAAAGCATTTGTAGAAGTTATGCCCCATTATGAAGACCTACCCGTCATCGGCAAGCAGTTTTGCAGGCTTTTTGAAACTCGTCTGAAAATAGATTCAGGAGAGCTTGAGCATAATCAAGCTCTCCCGATATATGAAGATATCTTGAGGATGACGATTCCAAAGTACAGAATTGACAGGCTTCCGAGGCTACTGTCCTTTAATGAAATCAATGTTTTGAATAATATCGCTATAGCCTATGGCAGAACCGGAAGAATGGATACGACGATAACAATTTATTACTCAATCAAAAAGTTTTATGATTGCCATTCCACGGACGTGGATAATGTCCTGAGAACCTTGCCAACAATCTACTACAATCTGTCTAAATATCTCGGGCTGAGCGGCAGGTATGATGAGTGCATAAGAATATGTGAAGACGGCATTAAGCATATTGAGCTTTCCGGCAGTTACCGAAATTATGCGTCTATTATGTATAATCTTGCGTGGGCGCTGATACGGAGGAAAAAAATCGGAGATTTCGAGGCTGCAGAGCTTGTACTTAAAAAAGCGTATTGCATAGGGCTGATAACAGATTATTCGACCAGCCTTTTGCAATCAATAAAGGATATGTATAAAACCAATTTTAACGATGAGCTTCCGCAGCTAATCTGAAAACGGTTTTTCTTCTTCATCACAATTCGGCTTACTCTCCCCACCGCTGTTATCAAGCTCATTGTCTTCTTTCTCACCGGAATCGGATGCACCGATGTGATTATCTCCGGAGTCATTTGGATTATTGAGGTTCAGATTATTCGGCAATCCACTGCCGATAATGACAGATGCTGCCAAAAGAATTATTAACTGCTTTTTGATTTTTTCATAGAAAAACCTCCTAAATTACTTTGCGAGTGTATTATAACAACTGATACAGTCAATGTATATGACGAAATGGGAAAATTAAATTTTCCCATTTCGTCATATACAAACAAAAAAACATTTGCTACAATATAATTGGGCTCAAAAAAGTTGAAGAAGACAGGCGTGAGGGCAGCTGACTTTGCGCTTGGGTACGGGTATTATTTTCTTTACATCATCAGGAGGAAATATATGAAAAAGCTGTTTTCAATCCTGCTTACGGCGCTGCTTGTCCTGGGTCTGCTGACCTCCTGCGCAGGCGGCGAAAAGCCCTACAGTGCCTACAGCGAGATCTGCGACACCGAATCCTACTACGAGAATATCGTGTCAATGCCGGCTCTCTTCACCAATTTCTCTGTCGGAAAGTATGCTAATTTTTATGTCTCGTATAACGGCTTGATATGCAAATTTTATGACACCGGCGAGATGACGCAGACGTATGAGGGCACACTCGGCTTCAGTGCGCCTTATTTTTATGACGGCTATATCTACGCCGTTTCAAACGGATATCTTTATAAGATAGACAGCAGCAGAAAGGGAACCGTGACCCAAATAAGCGATAAGATGGACGGAACGGGCGCAAACTGCGTGGTAGTTAATGACAGCTTCGCTCTTGTTACATTGCATCACTATGACGAGCATGACCGATTCTCCGTTAAGCTTATGCGTGTTGACCTTTTGACCGGCATGGCTAACGAGCTTGAGCTCGGCTCGGAACAGCGTCTTTACTGCTCTGCGGGCGGCGTTATGTATGTCTATGCCAGGGAAACGGATGACCGCGAAACCGTCTATTCTCTTTATGAAATCCCCGCCGACGGCGAGCCTGTTTATATCTGCGATATGACAGATATCGGCGAAACGCCCCGATTTGTCCTTGAGGAAGGCGTATTTTATTATGCTGACAAAATGGGCGATCTGTGCGGAAAATCGTTGATAACCGGTGATACCTACACTATCGTCGCCGGTGCGGGAATTTATGGCATGAGCGAATATTCGGAAAGCGGAATGACCTTTTATGAGGGCAATATTTTCTACTATAACGGAAATACGGCGAGCATTGAGACGGTGTATACTCCCAGCCATGGGCTTTCGGGCAACCCCATTGTGAAAATATGCGCCCAGAAAGATAAAAGTGTAGCGCATATCGACATCGAAGCCTTGTCTCGGTATACAGACGCCGAGCTGAATTACACAGGATTGTTTAATTTCACAGATTTCAGCGAGGATTCAGTCGCGCTCAAAATTCTTGCCGGAGATACAGATGTCGATATCTATTTCGTCTCCGCCTCATTGGCGGGAAAGCTGCTTGAAAAGAATATCTATACCCCAATCGAATCCGAGGTTGTAAAAAGCTTCAACAATAGCTGCTTTGACTATATAGCCGACGCCTGCGTTGCCGAAAACGGAGATATTGCCTTTATGCCGATTTCTAACTATGTTTACGGGATCGTATATCCCACGGCATCCTTTGAGGAGGCCGGTATTACGCGGGATGAGCTTTTATAT
>CASDRM010000050.1 GCA_949283135.1 uncultured Ruminococcus sp. | reverse complement strand
TTATCACTTCTTGCAGGAGCAGGACATTCACACGGTTTCCGATCTGCAAGCAAATATCGAACAATCTCGGTCGGAGCTTTCGGCATTTGTAAAACGCCAATAGGAGAGAGCAGGGGAGCACTCGGTAATCTTAGGCGAATACATAACAGAGTATAAGGCTACCGTGAGGAAGACTGCAAAACAGTCCGGAATAAGCAAGCCGACTGAGCATAAAGGCATTATGTAGTGGAACAGTTGATTTGGATCAAAAAATAGTTTCAGGTATGTAATAAATGTTTTAGTTAAAAGGGGAGAAAACGGATTTTTCGTTCTCTCTCAGACAGCAGACAAAGTCCTCAAATAGAGGGCTTTGTTTTTTTAAAAAATAATTGGAAAAAGGTATCGAAAAGAGGAGCAGAATATGGTATAATAGAAATATAAAAGGATTTGGAAAAATGCTTATTGAGAGAGAAAATAAAGCAAGCCAAATTCAGGTTATCTGAATAGGGGATTTAGTGCATGAAAACTATTTGCTGAGTAAGTAGATAATGCAATATATCATTTTGATTTTCATATTTGCCTCGGTCATTTCATATAAGGCAACTTACTGTGGGTAAAACGAGGACAAAAAGGCAATCCCCATCGAGAATGTGGAAGCGGTGTCGGATACGCTTAGCGGGGCAAATTCGCAGTATAAAGAGGCAAAAGAGGGAGTTATGTCTACTGCCGAGTTACCAGCTGCTTATGGACTAATGTGCGTCAGGCGGGTACATTTAATTGTAATTGTATCTGCTTAGATATATAAAACTAAGGAGGAATAAAATGAAAATGATTAGATTTGTTGGAGTATTTACGGCGTGCGCTATTCTGTTGGGAACATTTACTTCTTGCGCAAGCAATCTAAAATATTCGGGAAGTGCTCTTCCGGAGTATGCATATGATGAAACGGCTCCGTCTTTATACGAGGAGTTTGCCGATTACTTCAACGTCGGAGCGGCAATAAACCCCAGTGACCTTGTGGAGGGAACAGAACAGTACAACATAATTACCAAGCAGTTCAACGTGTTTACAATGGAGAACGATACTAAGCCTGATCATGTGCATCCGTCTGAGGATACATATAACTTTACCAATACCGATAAATTTGTAGAGTACGGCGAAAAGAACGGAAAAATACTCAGGGGACATACTTTGGTATGGCATTCACAGTGTCCTGATTGGTTCTTCTATGACGATGAGGGCAACGAGGTCACGGCAGATGTTCTTGTCGAGAGGCTCAAAGAGCACATAACGACAATAGTGTCTCATTACAAGGGTAAGATAGATACATGGGACGTTGTCAACGAGGTCCTTGACGATAACTTCGGTTTGAGATTATCAAACTGGCTTAAGATCATTGGAGACTATGATGGTGACGGAGACAAGTATGATTTTATCGAAATAGCATTCAGGACAGCGCATGAGGCTGACCCTGACGCCCGCCTTATAATCAACGACTATTCGCTGGAAACAAGTGAAAACAAAGCAATAACAATGTACAATATGGTCAAGCAGATGCTCGAAGAAGGTGTTCCCGTTGATGGCGTCGGACTTCAGATGCACATAGGTTATGATACCGATATAGAGCAGGCAAGAAATAATATCGAAATACTTGCCAAGCTCAGAGAGGTTAATCCGGACTTTGTCATAGAAATAACCGAGCTTGATATGTCGTGCTACAGCTGGGGCGATGAGTCTACAGAAATTGAGCTGACAAAGGAATTTGTTCAGCAGTTCGACGACAAGTACTGCGAGCTGTTCAATATGCTCATGGACTTTGCGGAGCAGGGGATTATAGATACTGTTGTTTTCTGGGGTTATAACGACGGCGCAAGCTGGCTGAACGGTTTCCCGGTTGCCAACAGGACGAACCACCCTCTTCTTATAGACAGAGATCTTAAGTTCAAATCTGCTTACTGGGCGCTTATGAATCTGCCAAGCCAGAGACAGACTGCCGACTGATCTTATAAAGCAGTTCAAGTATTGGCTGTTCAGATAGCCGTGCCTGTATTCAGATTTTGAAATAATAAATAAAAATAGACCCGCACCTTGCATGGTTAAGAATTGCATGGTGCGGGTCTTCTTGTTTAGTTTTTAAAAAGCCAGAGTATTTCGCGGTTGACGCTTACCGGCACACAGAAGTACTGTATCGGATCGGCTCCCGCAAGATATATCACTATCGGCAGGCAGAAAATCGCAAGAGTCACTACTATGGCGGTAGTCGGGCTCTGGCATTTGCTTGATATGAAAAGCAGCAGCAGGGCAAACAGCATCAGCACCACGGTGCGCAGGATGAAAAGTAATGCGAGATATCCCGCGACCGGGATGTCGATAAATCCCGTAAACTCTTCTATACAGCGTATGGATGAACCCATTCCCGCCGTGCCGAATGCCGAAAGCATCTGCACAAAGTAGGGAATGTAGGTAAATACGCTTGCAAGCGCGGCGGCAATCACTGCTATAATGCAGTTGTGACGCAGGTAAGTTTTCTTTCCTGCCTTCGTTGTGTATACAACATACCCAATGCGGCAGCGGTTGTCATATGAGATAAGCGGTGAAAGCATCAGGCAGAGCGCAACTATAGCAATAAGACCCAAAGAATAGTCGTTTGCAGGGTCGCTTATTCCGAATATGTTCTCGTATCCGGTCTGATAGTACATGTCCTTGGCACCGTAGCCAATGCCTCTTATGTACTCATATTGATCCCGCGCTTTTTCAAAGCCGCTGTACGTCGCTTTATATTCATCGGATTGTTCCGTAGTTGCAGTCCCGTTCATTATTGATTGAAGAAGATCTGCAAACCTTTGATCTTCCGATGCGACAAACTCATCCGCCTCTTCGTCTGTCATACTGATTATCCTGTTGCAGTAAGCATAGTAGGCGTTGTCTTCCGGTCGATACGGCTTTGTGTAATTTATCGCAGAGTATACCTGCAAAGCAAGCACTGCCGCAAGTATCAGCGCACCCTTGTGCATGATGAATTCCTTGAACGCCGTGTAGCCTATAAGCGATGTCGGAACCCTCTTTATAAGTACAAATCTTTGATTTCTTTTAATCTCCGATATGCTTATGGTAGAATACAGCCTGCAGCAAAGCAGTATAAACACTATGGTTGCAATCGACATTGCCGTAATGGTGGCGGCAATCTGTTCGACAGGGTAGCCAAACAAGTTTATGTTTGTATACGTCTTGAAAAGCCTTGACGACAAAAGAAACGACGCTAAGTTTATCTGCTTGAGCGGTGAGAATACAGATGTCGCAGGTATCAAAATGTAAAGCGAGGTCTCGACCGCGGCTATCGCGATTATCACAAGGTACGAAACGGTGTTTGACAGCCTGATGAACAAGCATGATGCAATTACTGCGCACATCAGCAGCGCAAACAGCTTTATCAAAAGACTGTATATCATCATCTCAAGCACGCTTATTGGGTGGTTGCAGCCTATGAACCCGGTAAGCGACTGCACAGGTCTTGAAATGTCGCCCAGCCCGAATCTCATCGCGCCTATATAAAGGTTTGAAAAGAACATGACAAGCTCTACCGCAAGGCAGACAACAAATACCAGCAAGATCTTAGACAGCGCAAGCGTCGATCTGCCGTACTTAAGGGGCTTTATCAGCGCAGTTATTCCTGATTCCCTGTCCTTGTAGAACACAGCCGTCACACAGAAAATGAGTATAAAAAGGGCGAGTATGTCAGACACGACGTTGTCGCACGCCAAAAGAACTCCTTCAGAAGGGGCAAACACCGGCTCAATGTCCTTTACAGCCTCGTAGGCCGGGGGAGTTTTAACTATATTGCGATAGGAAAAGCTGTCTGTGTCGGCGAATATTGACACACTTGTCATGGTCTTTGCCTGATTGTCTATTTCCGCCAGATAGTCCTGATAGCCCTGTATCTGCTGTATTCTTTTAAGCTGAGTGCTGAGCATGGAGGTGTCATAGAAGTAGTATTCAGAGTACCTTGCTTCCATACTCGTGTATAGCTCGTTGATCGTATCCTGCGTAAACTGCGCCGCCTCGTCTATGCCAATTCCCTCAATGTCGGAAAAATATGAGCGGTAGGCGCTGTCGTCGGCAAAGAATCCGTTGTCCTTTGTAAGGCTGACATATGCGTTCAGACATATTGCGATAACAAGAACAAGAATGAACGCCTTGTTGTGCACAAGCTTGTGAAGCTCGTTCAAAAATATTCTGCCTGTTCTCATGGCTCACTCGTCTTCATACAGCTGCATGTAAAGACGCTCAAGCGACTTTTCGCCGTCTGTGACCTGTTCAGTCAGCTCTGCAACGGTTCCGCTGTCGATAAGCTCTCCTGACTTCAAAAGTAGTATCTGATCAGCAATCGTCTCAATGTCCGAAACAATATGCGTAGAGATAATCACTATCTTGTCTTTGGCAAGAGAGGATATGAGGTTTCTTGTAAGAACTCTTTGCTTTGGGTCAAGACCTGCCGTTGGCTCGTCAAGTATCAGAAGCTTCGGATTTCCCAAAAGAGACTGCGCTATCAGTATGCGCTGCTTCATTCCCCCTGAGAATCCTCCCAGCTTCTTGTTGATAACATCGCCAAGCTCCACAAGCGAAAGAACGCGCAGCACTTCCGGTTCAATCTGCTTCTTTTGAATGCCCTTTAATGCTGCTATGTACCCTAAAAAGCGCTTCGCGGTAAAGCTTGGGTACAGCTCCTGCTGCTGCGGCATAAAACCTATGACAGAGCGGTAGTCTGCGCCGAGCTTGTATATGCTTTCACCGTTCCAAAGTATCGTCGAACCCTTGTCGCAGTTGATGTTCTGAGTGATAATGTTCATCATCGTGGATTTGCCCGCACCGTTAGGACCGAGAAGTCCGTAAATTCCGTCCGAAAATTCGTAGGAAAAATCTTTCAGGGCGTGCTTCTCTCCGTAGTGCTTGTTCACGTTTTTAAGTGTAAGCCTGCTCATTATCTCACCGCCTTATTTATTGAGAATTACAATTCTCAAATATTTGTTCTTTACGAATACGGAATAAAGTAGCTGTAAAACCCATAATTTACATATCTAACTGCTTTGCTGTACATTGGGTCAATGTCTGCCGGAACGGCTGATATGGCGCCCGCCATTGTCTATGGGCTTCAAATATTAACCACCATGTCACTCTAAAGGATCTTCAACAATGATTGTGCCTTCGGTATCTTCCTCTACAAGAATTTCGCCTTCATAGTCATAATACTGGTAGTCCTCCGGTACAAGAATTTCGCCTTCAACGTCGTAATGCTGGTAGTCCTCCGGAGTGAGTGGAGCGGGATTCCTTGGATCGTCATCCAATACAAACAAGCTGAACACCGAAACGCTCTTTTCTCCGGAATACTCAAGCACCTCGTGAGAGTAAGCAAACGATATGAATACCCTCTGGCCGACGAGAAGTTCTTCCTTATCGAAATCGGCATATTTGCATTTCAAATATGTATCATCAGATACGGTAAACCTGTAATTTTGGCGGTGATTGATATCCATGTCTTCGTCGGCGGAAAGTAAAACTCTTATGTTGCCGTCTGCCGTTTTTTCAAGCGACAAAATTTTACCGTAAAGGAATTCAACCTCTTCATGCGCGTCGATTACTGTTTCAAGCTTCGCATCATACCATTTTTTGAAGTTATCCTCACCTGGCAACGGGTAGCCGAATTCGTCGCAATATATTTCCGATTTTTCATCTGTTAATGTATCAGCGCCGTCAGTACTTGTCACGGCATTGCCTGACGTTTTATCAGCACCTACGCTTACACTGCCTCTGCCTATTGCTATACCGATAGCGGCTGACAGTATGCACAGTGCGGCTATTAAAATAACTTTTTTCATAATTCCTCCTAAAGTAAAGTTATTCATCTAATGCTATCATACATTGTTTTTAACGAAGCATCAATTCTTCTTCCGCTATTGTACGCGGTTGAGCCGACACCTGAAGTATGAATACCTATCACCTTATATTTGCCGTTAGAGTCCACATAATACATTGGAGAACCGCTTTGACCGCCGGAGGTATCTACATCGTGATATACTTTTGTAGATGTGATAGTTTGCGTCATTCCGTTTCCTGTATACAATATCTTTCCAGAGGGATAACCGGTAATGATTATAGATTTGTTTGATATTTGTGTGTCAGAAAGACTTTCTAGTTCAAAATACGTTGTGATTCCTTGCAAGTCGCTTATTTGATCATCATCCAAAATTATATAGCCATAGTCATACGCGGAACTACGTGAATTATTAATGTAATGCATATATCCAAATTCGGTATCACTATCTTCCACAACGTTTAAAGTAGCCGCATAACAAGTAGAAACATTGTTTTCATTGTAATATAGCCCAAAATATATATTGATTTTTTCAACTTTTCCGTATGGATGCACATAACTCCCGTTTTCTGTCTTTGTGCATACAAAATTATGTGCTGCAGTTACAATACAATTATCTGATATCAAAAATCCTGTACCAGCCTGCGTTGAACACCCGCAATCTAAATACACATACATTTTACAAATAGCATTATAAGGTGCAATTCTGGTGTTTGAAACTTGTGTCCTTGTGTCAGGATCAATTATTGACGCCGGGGCAATGCCGTAATCTTCTTCGATGACTACAATTGTAGGTTCAGTGGCAACGCAAGTTAAAGTAAGCATGATAGCAGTCATAATGGTAAAAATAAATGCAAATATCTTTTTCATCTTAATTTCTCCTTTAAAATAAAATTTAACTATTTTCCAATTAAGAAAGTGTTGGCGTGAACGATGATGAAGCACTTCGCCATTTGATAAAAATTGCCGCAATTCTGCGCAAAACAGCGCTTTTATTTTTTTCAATTCATACGGTAAAGTATTACTGCTTTTCTCGCCTTTGTGCCGCTTGTAGTAATATACAGGTAATTTCATATTTTGAATGCCTGTGTTCGCTGTCGTCTGCCTGTTTGTCTATGTCCTCTTCCATGTACTTGCGCACCAAGAAATGAATCTGTTGGCATAAAACGCCAAATTACTCTGCTGTAATTAAATATCCCCTTGGTAGAGTGTATTCTCAAAACTTTTGTTTTTTCGAGTGTCTGCTCCAAGGGGACTATATTAAGGCTTTTTGGTATTTTAGGTTTGAATCCTCGTGTCACAAAATCATTCAGCCATTCGCATAGCTACTTCAGCCGCAGCCTCTTTAGCCATCTTTTTCAGCTCGCTGTCGCTTATATCCTCTGTCCGGTATTGGATAGCGTTTCTGGCGCCCATTATCGGATCTATGATGTCGAGAGGTCTGCATCGCCAACTCACATAGATGTTTTCGGTGGATTCAAGGGTCGGATATAATTCATCCTCCAAAACGATATCGGGAATATCTCCGTTATAGGCGTCAAAAAGATATTCCAAAAAACGTATGGCGTTTTCCGTATTTTGCGAATTTGGGTTAAGCAAATACACGTTGGAATCAAGAATTGTAGTATCGTCCCCGAATGGCATTTCATCTTTGTTGCCTCCCGGATTGTTATAAATAAATTTGAACAGCTTGTACAGTTCGTCGCCGTCCGGGTCTGAATATCTCTTTTCGGCAACGTCGATGTTTTCAGCGTAGTAAATGTTCTCGGAAATAACCAGTGAATAGCTGAAGGTGCTGCCGTCTTCCGGATAGATATCCTCCGTCCACCAGTTATAAATGTCTGTCGGGACTCCGAAATATTTGCCGTCATAGTTTACCATCAAATCAGCGGCTAAGCTGCCGGAGATTCTTGAATTAAGGCTTTCGATTCCTTTCAGGTCTACAAATGTGTCCGAGTCGACATAGTTGTGGAAGCCGGAACCGGTATTGTAAATGTCAAAGTCATTATCGCCCGCTAAAAGCTTATAAACAAGCTTGTCAAATTCGGTATAGGCGTTTTTGACAAGGATGCCGGTCTCTTTTTCGAAGCCGTAAACTACCTCCTGAACGGTAGCGTTGCCCAAAATCGTTATGCTTTCCGGAGGGTTGAGATAGTCATAAACGCGGCATTCGTTGTCGGCGCTTGAAACGGCGGAAATGATATTTTCGTAAACGCTGACGAAAAATCTTGTCTCATTGGAAACCTCAAGGTAATAGCGGTTGAGGACAATACTGTCAGTGCTGTCAAGGGAATATTCGGTGACACAGCAGGGCGACTCGCCGTTATTGCTTACGCTGCCGTATATAACAGCTGTATCGGTCTTCGGGCAGTAAGCCACAGCGGGATTATTTCCGGCGTACGAACCGTTTACTCTGTCGATGAGCTTTTCGCTTTTGCCATTGTCTGCGTCAACAGCGTTAAGACTTAAGGCGCCGAACACACTGTCCTTGCTCCAGAATAACAGCTTGTTGTCCTTATAGGAATAAAGCCCTGTGAGCGAGAGGTTTTTGGAAAGCGTCAGTTCCTGGGTATCTCGGGAATATATCAGCAGCTCTGCTCCGCCGTTTATATCGCACGCAAGAATGTAGTAATCGTCAGTGACAAAGAGTCCCTCAACTGTCTTGTCGTCTGTGATTTCAAGAGTAATTTCCTTGGTCAGGTTGCCCAAGTTATCGTATTCTGAAATTGCCGAGGTTTCGGCTGAGTATGTATAAAGCATGCCGTCGTGGGCAGCAATACCGGTCGGGGGCGAATCAATGAGCTTTTTAGACTCTCCGGTTTCTATGTCGAGAGTATACACACCGTCGTTACCGAGAAAATAAAGGATATTTTCAATCTGAATCATATTGGCTATCTCATCGGAGGAAATAGGCAGGGTGAGGTCAGAGGCGGGTGTGACGGCGTCATAGGTTACGTTTCTGCCAAAAATCGAGCTGATGAAGGACTGAATGGAAT
>CASDRM010000049.1 GCA_949283135.1 uncultured Ruminococcus sp. | reverse complement strand
GGGAGCGCGCCACACTGGCAGTGTGGAGGTCACGGGTTCGAATCCCGTATGCTCCACCAAGGTATGCTGAATCCGTTTCGTATGGGTTCAGCTTTTTATTTTGAAAATAATGCCGCAAATGTGCCGGTTATATATTATAACCCGGACAAACGCGGCATATTTGTTGCAAATCCCAATTCCCCGATATGTCGGCGTCTCTGATTCACTCTGTTCCGCATACGCTCATACCATTACACTTGTATCAGCAATGCCGGACTAATTCATTTTAATATGCCGTTTTTGTCTGATCTGCTGTCCTGCCCTAAATATATTTGATTTTCCCTTTCTGTAAGAGCACTTGTCCGCCTCATGTAACCATGAAGACACCCTGCGCATAATTTGTACTACCGATGGCTTGCACATCGGCAAAGCTTAAAACCGCATATGCAAGTATACACATCTTGCTGAAAAGGAGTAATAGTAATATATGAATATTACAGATATAGTTCTTAATCCGACGGTGAAAAATGAGCCGGGACTATGCTGCTCGCAGCCTTCAACTGCGCTGCCAAAAGATATGCCTCCGGCAATGCTATATGTGCCATACCAAACCTGGCAGAAGGTATATGACCCGGTTGTGGGGATAGACCGCGGAACGATTTTTGAAGAGTTAGACAAACCGTTTATCGGAGAAAGGGCGTAAAAAATGGCAGAAACGACTACAAGCAAAGAGAAGATGCTCAAGACAGTTCAGGTCTACTCTTTCGCCTTAACTGAAGCATCCTTGTTCTTAGATACACATCCCGACTGCCGCGAAGCGTTGGAATATTACAACAAATACAAAGCCCTCTGCTCAGAGGCAAAAGCCGCGTACGAGGAGAAATACGGACCCCTTACAATCAACTCGGACGCAAATTCAAGCACATGGAAATGGGCAAAAACTCCATGGCCATGGGAAATCTGCGCATATGAGGAGGCATAGCTATGTGGCAATATGAAAAGAAGCTTCAATATCCCGTAAAAATAAAGACCCCAAATCCTGCAACAGCTAAAATAATCATAACACAGTTCGGCGGTCCGGACGGCGAGCTTGGCGCTGCGACAAGGTATCTGTCACAGAGATATACCGCGCCCTGCTCTGAGGTCAAGGCAATATTAAACGATATCGGAACCGAAGAGCTTGGACATATCGAGATGATCTGCTCGATAGTTTATCAGCTCACAAGAAATCTTTCCATTAAGGAAATCAAGGAATCGGGCTTTGACACCTACTTTGTAGACCATACAGCAGGGCTCTACCCCATAGCCGCATCAGGCGTACCGTTCTCGGCACAAACCTTCCAGTCAACCGGTGACCCGCTCGCAGACCTCACCGAGGACATGGCTGCTGAGCAAAAAGCCAGACTTTCGTATGACAACATTCTAAGGCTGGTAGACGACCCTGACGTTCGTGACGTAATAAAGTTTTTGCGCGAAAGGGAAATCGTCCACTTCCAGCGCTTCGGCGAAGCAATGAGACTCGTGACCGACCAGCTTGATTCTAAGAACTTTTACGCCTTTAACCCAAGCTTCGACAAATAAGGCATATATAGAAATATATAAAAATCGGGCGAACCACAGGCATCATGCCATCGGTATGCCCGCTTTATTTTATGCCTGAACAGCTATCTGTTTGTTTTCGGATTATCTGTACGACCAAGCAGATAATCGACAGATACGTCAAAATAGTCCGCAAAAAGAATCAGAGTCTTGTAATCTGCCTCCCGTGTGCATGTTTCATACCTGCTTATGGTGTTCTGCGTCATATTCAAATCCATTGCCAGCTTGAGCTGGGATATCCCCCGCTCTTTTCTGACGTCCCTTAAGCGAAACAATATGATCACCTCTTGACATAATTATCCCAAAACGGTATAATAAAAATATCCCATTTTGGGATTAAATATTCTGTAACGAAAGCAGCTCTGTATGATCGAGCCGTTTACCTTAAATCATTCAGGTTCGCCGAGCCGGCATGACGGCGTGCTTTTCGGGCAGCAGCCGACCAGCAGACGCTGACGCGAATGTTCCCATATTTCAGACGGCGATTACATGCGTTGGCACTGCAGCGATTGTCGTCAACAATGCAAATCAAATAGGTCATAGAAAAGGTAATCGCTGTTTTAAGAAACTCAGCTTGTACCAACGGTAAGAACAAAAGCAATCGCATGTCACAGCTATGTGGCTATCGTTCAACTATACCAGCTTTTATGGCAGCCCGACGGCGTTAAGCCGACCGGCTGCCATTCTGTTTTCGACAGTTTGCGCGTCAATGTATATATAAAATTATTATGAATGAAATCTTTTGAAAGGGACTGTGAAAAATGAAAGAATCGGATAATATTTCAAGCCGTGTTTTAAAATCTGTCTGGAAGATCATGTCCAAAATTAACCACAACAAAACTACATACACCGTTGCATGCGCTTTTGCAGGAGCCGTACTCGCCCAGACAAGCGTATGGGGCGGAAAAGGCGTGCTGGTTGCCGCGTTAACATCGGTACTTCCGGCAGCGCTGGGCGGGGTCTCGGTAATCGGAGGGCTTATAAGCGCAGTGTTATTCGGGATTACTTCCGAGGAGGTCGCGGCTCTCGCCTCCTCTGTCTGCGTAATTCTTGTAAGGCTTTGGTTTGACAATGTGAACCGTCTTCGCTATCCTCTTGCAGCCTCGATAGCCGCGGGGATAGTATATGCCTCCGGGAGAATTCTTGAGTGCAGAGTAGCAGGTTTGGAGCTTATAGACTATCTGGAGGCTGCGGCTTGCTCCGCGCTGCTTATGGGAGCGGTGCTGTTTTCCTCCAAGCTGTTTAAAACCTGCTCGCTTAACGATATCCGGTCAGGTGGCGCAGTATCGCTGGCTGCAATATCCTCGCTGATAGTCTGCGCAGCGGCTTCACTTAGCTTTTACGCCGTCAATCCGGGACTTATCCTTTGCTTTTTGGCAGCAATTTTGTCGCTGAGCCTCTACTCCCGGGCGGAAGCCCTTTCATTTACTCTATCTGCGTCCCTTGGGCTTATGCTATGCGATATGAGAGCAGAGTCTTACATGCTTTATCCGCTCATACTAATCCTCCTTTGCCCGGACGCAATACGGAAAAGCAAAGTTTTCCTTGGTATCTACACTTTGCTCGGCGGCGGTATTCTGTCATTCTTCTGCAACGAAGGCTACGACCTTGAAGCCGCTTTGTCCGCGGTTATTGCGGCTTCGCTGTTCTTTATTATTCCTGAGAAGGCTATACCGGCAGCGGACATGCGTCCTGTCAATTTTGCCGAGCACACAGGCGGCACATCCGGCAGACTGAGTCTTCTGGCAGACGGAGCGGATAAGCTTCTTGATCAGCTTTCTGCCGGCGAATACGCTATAGCCGAAAGCATCGGTGAGTGCGTATACACAGGTCTGTGCGTCGGGTGCGAATCGCACTCCGGCTGCTACGATGACGGCAAACAAACCGCCCAAGTAATGCTCGCAGGTCTGGATGAGCTCAAAAACGTGGGACGCGACTATTTCGCTCCCTTCTGCCAAAGAGCAGACGACGCGACAAGACTGGTACAAGAAACAAAAAGAAAGCTGAGCTATGCTTCTGAGGCTGAACGCCGGATCGCCGCAAAAAGCTCAGGCCTGCGCTCCGCGCTCGCAGCCGCCGGAAAATCCCTGCGCTATGCGTCCGAGGAAAGCTCCGCTCCAGCCGGGCTGATTAAAGAACTGTACGATTCCGGAATAGTGTGCGAGGAATGCGTATACGATCCCGAAGGATGCGCCGAGCTGTACTTCAAGAGTCAAACCCGCCTTAACGAAAAAAAGCTGTGCAGGATCACAGGACGGTGGCTGCGCACATGCGTGGAGGTAAGCTCAAGAATACAGACCGCAGATCTGCTCAAGCTTACGCTTCTACCTGTAAACAGACTGAGACCCAAGGTAGGAAGCTGCAGCTTGCCAAAGGAAACCGGAGGCTGCACCGGAGACACAGTCAACATATTTGAGAATGGAAAATACCTATACCTGCTACTGTGCGACGGCATGGGAACAGGCGAGGAGGCAGCAAGCTACGCAACGACGCTCGCAAAAAACATACGAATGCTGATAGAGTCTGGCTTCTGCCTCGACTCCGCCATCTCGCTCTCCGCCGAGCTTATGCGCTGCTCTTTCCCGGAAGAGTGCTTCTCGACTGTCGACCTGACACAGCTTAACCTTTTGACCGGCAAAGCTGTGATAAAAAAGTACGGCGCGGCGAAGAGCATAGCGATAGCGCAAAACGGAGGGCAGCAGATTATATCCTCCGGAGGCTATCCCATAGGAATAATCGAAGGCTGCACGCCCTATGTTGAAGAAGTCACCATCAAACCCGGCGGCACAATAGTCATACTGAGCGACGGAGCTGACGCACTCGATCCCGACAGAATAGCGTCAAGCGTGAGCATTGAAAGTGAAGTCGGAGAAAACGCAGTAGCCTCTAAGCTCGCGCATGAGGCTTTCGTTTCAAGGAGAACAGAGCAGCGGGATGATGTAAGCGTAGCAGTAATATCTTTCGCCTAAAAAACAAGATAAAATTTATGTGAAATAAAGTCCCTCAATTCTTAAATCTATGAAATATCATTGTTAAATTGCATAAAAAGGAGGTGACAAAAATGTGAAATCATGAAAATTGTGCTTAAAAATATTGCAAAAAAAAAGTAAATCATCTATAATATATTTGAGCTACTTTATTGTGGTCAACTTACTGAAATTGAAACCCGGCACGCTTTCGGAACGCTTTTTCGCTCCTTGGCATCCCTGTTTCGACTTCAGGATTAAAGGAAGTGTTCAAGTGTCCGAGAGCAACAATTACGCCGTAAAAGAGCTTACCGACAGATTTTTGAAAGGCGAATGCTACAACGCATGGGAACTGTTTGGTGCTCACAAAACCAATGAGGGCGATTATATTTTCAGAGTTTGGGCTCCTAACGCGCAAAGAGTCTCTGTCGTAGGCGACTTCAACGGATGGGATAAAGAGAAAAATCCCTGCAAGAGGATATACGGCGGCATATGGGAATGTCGTGCTGCCGGTTTAGATCAATATTCAATATACAAATACTGGGTTTTGGGAGCCGACAATGTCGAGAGAATGAAGGCAGACCCATACGGTACTCATATGCAGACCCCTCCGGATACGGGAACAAAAATTTTTGATATTTCCGGATATAAATGGAACGACTCGTCATGGCTTACAAAACGAAGCCGCAGCCCTCTATACAACGCTCCGGTGAATATATATGAAGTGAACCTTGCCTCGTGGAGACAGTATCCTGACGGAAACTATTTCAGCTATTCCAAAGTAGCGCAGGAGCTTATCCCCTACATGAAAGATATGAATTACACTCATGTCGAGTTTATGCCACTTTCCGAGTACCCATTCGATGGTTCGTGGGGGTATCAGGCAATTTGCTACTACGCTCCAACCTCCCGCTTCGGCAGCCCAACAGACTTCATGGAAATGATAGACGCCTTCCATCAAGCCGGCATAGGCGTGATACTTGACTGGGTTCCAGCGCACTTTCCCAAGGACGAAGCGGGGCTATATGAATTTGACGGTTCACCCTGCTATGAGTACTCAGACCCCCTCAAGATGGAACACAAGTCCTGGGGAACAAGAGTGTTCGACTTCGGCAAGCCGGAAGTCCATTCCTTCCTGATTTCCAATGCTGTGTACTGGTTTGAAAAAATGCATATCGACGGACTGCGTGTAGACGCCGTCGCCTCTATGCTTTACCTCGACTATGACAGACAGGGCGGAGAATGGAGACCAAATAAAGACGGTGGAAACCACAATCTCGAGGCCGTGGACTTCCTGCAAAAGCTCAACTCCGCGGTATTTGCCAGATTCCCGTCAGCTATGATGATAGCGGAGGAGTCGACGGCATGGCCTAAAGTCACCAAGCCGGTATACGACGGAGGGCTCGGCTTCAACTTTAAGTGGAACATGGGCTGGATGAACGATATGATGAAATACATGTCCATGGATCCCTACTTCCGCAGCTTTAACCACAATGAGATAACCTTCTCATTCTTCTACGCTTTCTCTGAAAACTTTATTCTTCCGATATCCCACGACGAAGTGGTATACGGCAAAGGCTCCCTGATTCAGAAGATGCCGGGCGACACCGATATGAAGTTCTTGGGAGACAAGGCGTTCATGGGCTATATGATGGCTCACCCCGGAAAAAAGATGCTCTTTATGGGCTGCGAGTTTGCTCAGTTCAAGGAGTGGGACTACCGCACCGGGCTTGACTGGTTCCTGCTCGACCAGTTTGAGAGTCACCGAAACTTCCATGGCTTCGTAAAGAACCTCAACAAGTTCTATATCGATAATTCTCCGTTCTGGAGCGAGGACTATTCCTGGAAGGGCTTCAACTGGATTTCTTCGGACGACTACCAGCAGTCGATCATAATCTTCCGCAGAATAGACGCCGAGGGCAAGGAAATAATCGTTGTATGCAATTTCGTGCCCGTGGACAGGACAGACTACAGGTTCGGAGTTCCGTTCAAAGGAACCTACACCGAGGTGTTCAATACCTCGTCAAACGACGGCTCGCCCTACGCTAACTCACCCGTAAAGTCGGAGGACATACCGATGCACGGGTTTGAGCAGTCCATTTCCATAAGCATCCCCGCCATGTCGGTTATGTATTTCAAAGTGAGAAAAAAACCGGCGCCGCGCTCAACCAAGGCTCAGGTCGTCAGGGAGTATGACAAACTGCCCCGCCGAACCACAGGCTCTGAGCAGCTAAGGGTCAGTGAGGAAGAGCCAAAAGTCAAAAGCGTTCCCGCTTTACAAAAGCCGAAGCAAAAGAGACCTCGATCAGAAAAGACCGAGCGGGCTAATACGGCAATAGAGCCGGGCGGACAATCTGGAAAAAAGTCAAAGGCAAAGTCTGAAACAAAGTCTGAGAAAAAGCTCGGCGAAACAAAATCCCTCGCATCCGCTTCACAGGCAAAAAGAGCGGACGCGCCCGCATCAAAGAAAAGAGCGCAAAGAAAATCAAGCACCTGACAGCTCAGCAAAACGCAAGGCGACGCTGTCTCAAAATAAGTATTCTTCAAATCGAAAGGAAGAGAGAAATGTATAACAAAAAAGAATGTGTTGCAATGCTGCTGGCAGGCGGACAGGGCTCAAGGCTCTATGCGCTGACCAAGAATGTCGCAAAGCCTGCCGTACCCTATGGAGGCAAGTACAGAATCATCGACTTTCCGCTGTCTAACTGCGTCAACTCCGGTATCGACACTGTGGGAGTCCTGACGCAGTATCAGCCCCTCGTGCTCAACGACTACATAGGAAACGGACAGGCATGGAATCTTGACAGAATCCACGGAGGAGTCCACATACTCCCGCCTTATCAGTCAAACTCCGGCGCTCAGTGGTATGAGGGCACTGCGAACGCAATTTATCAGAATCTATCGTTCATAGAAGGATATGACCCTGAATACGTTGTTATCCTCTCAGGCGACCACATCTACAAGATGGACTATTCAAAGATGCTGCAGTTCCACAAGGAAAAGAACGCTGTGTGCACCATTGCGGTTATCGAGGTTGAGCTTTCCGAGGCATCACGCTTCGGTATCATGTCCACCGACGAGACAGACGCCATCACCAAGTTCGTTGAGAAGCCCAAGGAGCCGGAGAGCACCCTCGCTTCAATGGGTATCTACATATTCTCCTACCCCACTCTCAAGAAATATCTCACCGAGAACGAGCTTGACGCTACCGCCACAAAGGACTTTGGAAAGAACGTAATTCCCGCGATGCTTGCCAACAAGGAAAGAATGTACGCTTACCGCTTCCAGGGCTACTGGAAGGACGTAGGAACCATCGACAGCCTTTGGGAAGCCAACATGGATCTTCTTTCTCCGAACATCCCGATTGACCTCTATGATCCGACCTGGAAGATTTTCTCCAACAACGACTCAAGAGCTCCTCAGTTCATCGGCAAGAATGCAAAGATCCAGAACTCGATGGTGACCACCGGCTGCGTCATAGACGGCTCGGTAGACTGCTCTCTTATTTCCGGCGGAGTGACCATCGAGGAGGGAGCTATAGTAACCGATTCAATACTTATGCCGGGAGCGACCGTAAAAAGAGGCGCTGTCGTTGAGTATGCGATAATCGGAGAGTCAAGCGTAATTCAGGCGGGAGCGCATATCGGTGCAAGACCTGAGTCATGTGAAAACAAGAGCGAATGGGGCATCGCGGTTGTCGGACACAACATCAGCATAAGCTCCGGCACAATAGTAGCACCCAAGCAGATCATTTCTGCCGACATATAAGGAGGAGTAGAAGTTATGTATAATATGACAAATGTATTGGGAATTTTATTTGCAAATTCCCATGAGGAATTTATTCCCGAACTCTCTTCCAAAAGAACGATGGCTTCGATCCCGTTCGGCGGGCGCTTCAGACTTATAGACTTCCAGCTGTCAAACATGGTCAATTCCGGTATGTCGAGAGTAGGAATCATAACAAAGTCCAACTATCAGTCCCTTATCGACCATATAGGCTCGGCAAGACAGTGGGATCTGGCAAGAAACGACGGCGGTCTTACAATCCTGCCTCCCTACGGACAGATCAACTCCGGTCTATACACCGGAAAGCTACAGGCATTAAGAGGTTCTCTTGGATATCTCCAGAAATACCCCTGCGACTATGTTATCCTGTCTGACTGCAACTTTGTGGACAATGTGGACTACTCGGACCTCACGGAAGCGCACATAGAGTCGGGTGCAGACATCACCTGCCTCACCGTTGACGGTGATTTTTCCGCGATTGACACCGCAGACTCAATCGTGTTCGAAACCGGGACCTCCGGAAGAGTAAAGCAGACCATCATCAACCGCGCCCAGGCAGGAAAGTTTAAAATGAGCATGAATGCTCTGATTCTGAAGAAACAGCTTCTTATCGACCTCATCAAGGATCTTGTTCCCAAGGGCAAGCTCGACTTCGGAAGAGATATTCTTCAGGCAATGGTTTCAGAGCTGGATATCAGGACATTTGCGTACAACGGCTACTACAGCAAGATAACCGACCTCGAAAGCTACTATCGCGCGAACATGGAGCTTCTGGACGCGGATATCATCGAGAAGCTTGTTCAGAAGAAGAGACCCGTATACACCAAGGTAAGGGACGACGCTCCATCTAAGTACGGTCTTGAAAGCGCTGTCACCAACTCCCTTATAGCCGATGGCTGCATAATCCTCGGCAGAGTTGAAAACTGCATTATCTTCAGGGGCGTTACAGTAGGCAAGGGCGCCGTTGTCAAGAACTGCATACTCATGCAGGACACCATCATCGGCGAGGACACCGAGGTCTCAAATATCATAACCGACAAGGAAGTAAAGATAGGCGATCAGCTCTGCATTTCCTCAGCGGAAGGCAGTCCGCTCTACATCGCTAAGAAACGTGTTCTTTGATTTAACATTTCGTCTGCAAAAGCGGAGAGGTCCGGGCTAAAAAGCTTCCGAGGCTGCCGCTTTTGCGGCATATCAGGAAAATTCAGTCCTAAACCAGCTCTACCGAAAGGATAATTTTAAAATGAAAATACTATATGCGGCAAGCGAGGCACTGCCATATATTGCCTCGGGCGGACTTGCGGATGTCGCCGGCTCACTTCCAAGGGCGCTGAACCAAGCGGGACACGATTGCAGAGTGGTTCTTCCCCTGTATTCAAATGTCAGACAGGATCTGCGCAACAAGCTTGAATTTGTCACCAACTTCTATGTTTCCGTTGCATGGAGAAACCAGTACTGCGGAGTGTTCAAAGGAGTAGAAAACGGCGTCACCTATTACCTTATAGACAACGAATACTACTTCAAACGCAGCGGCGGGATTTACGGCTATTATGACGACGCCGAGAGATTCGTTTTCTTCTCAAGGGCAATCCTTGAAATGATCGCGCACATAGACTTTGTTCCTGACATAATCAACTCAAACGACTGGGAAACCGCAATGGTTCCGGTATACTACGACATCTATTACAGGGACAAGCTTGGCATGGGAAACATCAAGAATGTCTTTACCATACACAACATACAGTATCAGGGCAAATACGGAATGGATCTATGCCAGAATGTCCTCGGCATATCGCCCAGCCACTACAACATAGTGGAGTATGACGGCTACTGCAACCTGATGAAGGGTGCTCTTGAGACAGCGGACAAAATCACCACCGTCTCCCCCACCTACGCGGAGGAAATTCTCAACTCGTATTTCTCCTGCGGACTCGACCCGATTCTCTGGAGCAAAAAGTACAAGCTCTGCGGCTTCCTCAACGGCATAGACCAGGATGTTTACAACCCCGCCACCGACACCGATATACCGTTTAATTACTCGGTTGATGATAAGTCGGGAAAAGCGGAATGCAAGAAGCTGCTTCTTGAGGAGCTTGGACTTCCTATCGGCAAGGAACCGGTAATAGGCATCATAACAAGACTTGTGGGACACAAGGGTATAGATCTTATCGAGTGCGTCTTTGACGATATGATAAACCTCGGATACAAATTTGTAGTCCTCGGCTCAGGCGAAAAGCATTATGAAGATTTCTTCAGGGCAATGGCGTACAGATACCCCGACAGGGTGGCCGTCAGAATAGGCTTTATACCCGCCCTTGCGCACAGGATATACGCAGGCTCCGATATGCTGCTCATGCCGTCCATGAGCGAGCCCTGCGGACTTTCCCAGATGGTTGCTC